>CAZVBL010000010.1:38305-43821 GCA_964625475.1 uncultured Zhenpiania sp.
ATAATGAACGCAACCGATTAATGCGGCGTTGCCGCAAGGAAGCGTTCATTGAATCGCGGCCACGATTGGGCTTTCAGAGGAAGGCTGCGGTATCATGAACGCAGTGAAATCATGAATAGGCGAGGAAAAGCGATGCAGAACTATTATGAACAATTTGATGCATGCAGGGAGCATGACGACCCAACCTGCGTGGAGGCCTGCCCTTTCAACATGGATTTTCTCACGGTGCAGGAGCGAATCGAAAAGGGACGATTCAACGCCGCCTACAAATCCATGCGTAGCTCCCTTGTATTTCCAGGTATCGTAGCGGAGTTATGTCCTGCATACTGTGAAAAATCGTGCATCCGCCAAAGCACCGGCAGCCCCGTGCAGATCAGGCTGCTGGAAAAATCGGTGATTGCGAACGCTTCGAGAAAAAAATCCAACGCATATAACTTGCCTGCGAGAAAAAAACGGGTTGCCGTAATCGGCGCAGGGCTGGCAGGCATGGGCTTTGCCTTCAAAATGGCATCAAAAAAATACGATGTGGCCGTCTTTGAGCGTTCAGGAAAAATCGGAGGCCGCTTGTCCCAGCTCATGGATGAAAAGGCCTATATGGCCGAGTTTGACCTGCAGTTTGAAAATGAAACGTATGACCTGAATCTCAATTCGGAGGTTACGGATATCAAATCGCTGTGCAAAGGGGTGAAACCTGCGGGCAGCGATGCCGGCGATCAGGGCGGATTCGCAAGCGGCAATGCCGATAATGAGGAGGATTCCGCTGACAGCGGCGGCTATGACTTGATTTATGTGGCAACGGGAAAAGGAGGGGACGCTTTTGGCGTTCCTCTGCCGGATGCCATCGAAGAATCCGGCAATGCTGGTTCCGCCGGTTCCGGTTGCCTGCTGATGGGCGAAACCGGCGTATTTGTCGGCGGAGAACTGTGCGGAAAAGATTTGATGCATGGGCTGGCAGATAGCTTTCGGATTGCTGTTGCCGCAGAGGGCTTTCTGAAAACAGGACGGCTGACATACCCGATTGTGGAAAGCCAGGGACATAGGGAAAACCCGGATTTTGGGAAACGCCAGGCTCGCCAGGATCGGAAAAACCAGGGCTGCGAGGAAAGCCAGGGCCGTGGCTTTGAAGCGGCGGACATCCGCAGGGCAGATTGCGAGGAAATGCCCCTTACGGAAGAAGAATGCGTGGCCGAGGCAAAACGGTGCTTGCGGTGCAAATGCGATGCGTGCGATACATATTGCGATATCGTGTCCTTTTTCAACAAGATGCCTGTCAAGATGCGGGATGAGATATTCCTTTCCTGCAAACCGGCAGGTTCCCTGGTTCACAAATCTCCTGCGCGAAAATATGTGGCAGCGTGTACCATGTGCGGAATCCTGGCCGAGGCCTGCCCGGAGCATATCGACCTTTGCGGCATGGTAAACCACGCGCGCCATAAAATGCACGAGGCGGAAAAAGTGCCGGCGGCATACCGGCAGTATTTTATGCGGGACATGGCTTTTGCCAACAGCGAGATCGCAGCGTTAAAGAAAAATGCACCCGGTTTTGGCACAGGGAACTATGCGTTTTTTCCAGGATGCAACCTGGGGGCGCTGGATCCCGAATACGTCATCAGGCCCTATCGATGGCTCCTTTCCCAGGAACCCGGCATGGGACTGCTGTTGCGCTGTTGCAGCGTCCCCGTGGACTGGAATGGGGACAGCACCCTTCACGATGAAGAAATTGCAAGGCTCAGGCAGGACTGGGAGGATTTGGGAAAGCCTGTCCTGATCATGGCATGCATGTCCTGCCAAAGGCACATCAATGAACATCTAGCGGAGATCGGAACCATTTCCCTTTATGAGTTTATGGCGGAGCGGGGATTTTCCAAAAAGGATTCCCCCGATGGACAACAGGATTCTGCGGCAGCCGAACGTGCGGAGAACGTTTTTTCCCTATTCGACCCTTGCTCCGCAAGGAACAGGGATGGGGTGCAGTCGGCGGTCAGAACCCTTGCGGCAGCCTGCGGCGTAAATGCGGAAGAGCTGCCGGAGGGAGACAAACACGGATGCTGCGGGTTCGGCGGCATGGGAAGCATAGCGGCCCCTGATTTTGCCCAGTTCGTTACGGAAAAAAGATGCGAGTTGAGCAAAAACCCTTACCTGGTATACTGCTCCAACTGCCGGGACGTTTTCTGCGACAGTGGGAAAAAGGCGATTCACATATTGGACGTGCTATTCGACATTGATGCGAATGGCACAAGACCCCAGCCCGACCTTACGCAGCGAAGGAAGAACAGAGCCGTCCTAAAGGAGCGTCTGCTTGATGAAATCTGGAAAGAGGAACACGAAATGGAACCTTATGAAAGCCGCTATGCGCTTATGATACCTGACGAAATCAGGGAAAAAATCAACAAGCAGAAAGTCCTGGAGGAAGACATTTGCCAGGTCATCTGCCATGCGGAGGCTACAGGCAGGCGAACCTTTAGCCCTGAAACGGGACATTACAAAGCCTATCAGGAAATCGGCCATATCACCTGCTGGGTTGAATACAGCCCTGCCAATGCGGATGGTGGGAAAGAGGCTTACGAGATACACAACGTATATACCCACAGAATGCGAATAGAACTGGAGGCAGTGTTCAATGGAAGAAAAGTTGATGTGTGACAAATGCAAAGTGGAAATGGAACTCATCGATGCCCAGTTCAAATACCTGAGCAGGACGTTTCGTCACAAGGTCCCCAGATGCCCCAGGTGCGGCCAGGTTTCCCTTCCGGAAGAACTGGTGACGGGAAGGATGGCTGATGTGGAGGCCATGATAGAGGAAAAGTGAGAAAGCATTTGCAATGCCAAAGAGAGATATAGGGGATGATAAAAAATGACGAATGAGTTGCTGCTGATTCTATCTTTGATTGCGATTTACGGGGGAGTGCTGGCCATGTACCGAATTTTTGGGCGGGCAGGCCTGTACTGCTGCACGGCGATTGCCACCATTACGGCAAATATAGAGGTGATGCTGATGGTGGATGCTTTTGGCATGGAGCAAACGCTGGGCAACATCCTCTTTGCTTCCACCTTTTTGGTCACGGACATTTTGAGCGAAACAGCGGGAAAGCAGGCGGCGAGAAAGTCAGTAAACATTGGAATCGCCACATCGATCAGCTTCGTTCTCATCTCTCAGTCCTGGCTTTTGTATGAACCTGCTGGCAGCGATTGGGCCAGGGACAGCTTTGAAACGATTTTTTCCAATACGCCCAGGCTGATGATCGTCAGCCTGGTGGTGTATGCGATTTGCCAGCGTTTTGACGTGTGGGCGTATCATAAATGGTGGGATTTTACCAAAAAAAAATGCGGAGATTCCCAGCGATTTTTGTGGCTGCGCAACAATGGCTCCACATTGGTTTCCCAGATGCTCAACACCGTGCTTTACAGCTTCGGCGCATTTTGGGGCATGTACGGCATGAAAACCATGATCAGCATCTGCCTTTCCAGCTATGTGATTTTTATCGCGACGAGCCTGGCGGACACGCCAGCGATTTACCTGGCCAGGAGAATTGGCAGAAAGGACGGCTAAAGAATCTGGATATGGAAAGAAGAAAGGACGAAAGACTATGATTATCAAAATCCTATTGTTATGCGCTTTTTTTGCCCTCATGGTGGGCATCGGCATCCATTGCAGGCGGCATGCGACGGATGTGGACGGCTTCGTGCTGGGAGGGCGATCCGTAGGGCCATGGCTGACGGCCTTTGCTTACGGGACATCTTACTTTTCTGCGGTTATTTTCATCGGATACGCAGGGCAGTTCGGCTGGAAGTATGGCATCGCTTCCACTTGGATTGGAATTGGGAACGCCCTCATCGGTTCCCTGTTGGCCTGGGCGGTCTTGGGCAGGCGCACCAGGATCATGACCCAGCATTTGGATTCCGCGACAATGCCGGAATTTTTTGGAAAGCGATTCGGGAGCAAATCCTTGAAAATCGGCGCTTCTGCGATCATCTTCATTTTCCTGATTCCATATACCGCCTCCCTGTACAACGGCCTTTCCCGGCTGTTCGGCATGGCCTTCGACATCGATTATACGGTCTGCATTGTCATCATGGCAGTGCTGACAGGCATTTATGTCATCGCTGGCGGGTACATGGCGACGGCCATCAACGACTTTATCCAGGGAATCATCATGCTGTTCGGCATCGTGGCGGTCATCGCTGCCGTGCTCATGAGCAAAGGCGGTTTTATCGAGGCCTTGGACGGCCTGGCACGGGTGGAAGATCCATCGGTCAGCACAACGCCGGGGGCTTTCAATTCCTTCTTTGGGCCGGATCCCTTGAACCTGTTGGGCGTTGTGATCCTCACCTCCCTGGGAACCTGGGGACTGCCGCAAATGGTGCAAAAGTTTTATGCCATTGAAAGCGAACGTTCCATCCACAAAGGGACGATCATTTCCACGTTGTTCGCCTTGGTGGTGGCAGGCGGGTGCTATTTCCTCGGCGGCTTCGGCAGGCTGTTTTCCGATCAGATCGATGTGGAAGCGGATGGGTTCGATGCGATTATCCCGACCATGATTTCCAATCTGCCGGACATTCTGGTGGGGCTTGTGGTGCTGCTGGTGCTGTCGGCTTCCATGTCAACCCTGTCTTCGCTGGTCATCGCTTCCAGTTCCACGCTGACCATCGATTTTTTGAAGGACAATTTCATCAAGAACATGACACAGCGGACGCAGGTTCTGTGGATTCGCGGCTTAATCGTGCTCTTTATCGCCATTTCTGTTGTCATCGCCATTGTCCAGTACAAGAGCACAGTTACGTTCATCGCTCAGCTCATGGGAGTTTCCTGGGGCGCATTGGCAGGCGCTTTTTTGGCGCCTCTGCTCTATGGCTTGTATTGGAAGGGAACGACGAAAATCGCCTGTTGGTGTACATACGTTTGGGGCGCAGGCCTGATGATCCTCAATCTGCTGTTTCGCGAAAGCTTCCCGCTCCTGCTCCAGTCGCCCATCAATGCCGGTGCGCTTGCCATGCTGGCAAGCCTGGTCATCGTTCCGGTCGTCAGCTGGATTACGCCAAAGCCGGATGGCAAACTGGTGGAGGAGTGCTTTTCCTGGTATGAAAAACCGGTGGAGGTTCCGGCCAAGTATGCGCTCAGCGATGAAGGCGATGAAAAAGAATAAAGGAACTTCCTGTTTCCCTGCCTGGATCCTGGAATTCTGTTGGTGAAGCAAAAGTTGAAGATTTGCTTCACCTCAGCATTCTTTTTTGGAAAGATAGCAAATTTCGCTTTACATGGGAGCGTGTTTTATTGTATAATGAGTTTTGTGAGTTGGATAAGCGCCATTAGCTCAGCTGGATAGAGTAGCGCACTACGAATGCGAAGGTCTGGGGTTCGAATCCCTAATGGCGCGCCATGGAAACGTTGAAATTTCAACGTTTCTTTTTTGATGCCCGTGCAAAGAAAAATCTCCGATGCCCATGGACATCGGAGATTTTTCTGGAGGCGACACCCAGATTTGAACTGGGGAATAAAGGTTTTGCAGACCTCTGCC
>CAZVBL010000011.1:0-23845 GCA_964625475.1 uncultured Zhenpiania sp.
CGTTTCTGCCAGGCATTCATCACGGAATTATACAGGCATATCGGACCATCCACTGACGTTCCCGCCGGAGACCTGGGCGTTGGCGCAAGGGAAATCGGTTACATGTATGGACAGTACAAGAAAATCGTAAACAGGTTCGAGGGAACCCTGACTGGAAAGGGTCTGTCCTGGGGCGGCCTGCACGGCAGAAACGAAGCGACTGGCTATGGCATCGTTTACTATGCGCAATGCATGCTGAAAGCGAACGGCGAAGACCTGAAGGGCAAGAACGTTGCGATTTCCGGATTCGGCAACGTTACTTGGGGAACTGCGCTGAAGCTGAACGAGCTGGGTGCCAAGGTCATCACCATTTCCGGCCCGGACGGATATATCTACGATCCAGACGGCATATCCGGCGAAAAGGTTGATTACCTGCTGGAACTGAGAGGCTCCGGCAAGAACATTTGCGCACCTTATGCTGACAAATATCCAAGCGCGACGTTCTATCCTGGAAAGAAGCCTTGGGAAGTGGATGCTGACCTGTACATTCCATGCGCAACCCAGAATGAAATCAGGGAAGATGACGCAAAGGGCTTTGTAGACAGAGGCGTCAAGTTCGTATGCGAAGGTTCCAACATGTCCTCCACGAACGAAGCGATCAAGATCATGCAGGATGGCGGAATCATCGTTGGCCCATCCAAGGCCGCTAACGCTGGCGGCGTTGCTTGTTCCTGCATCGAAATGGGACAGAACGCCGGGAAGGCAGTATTCACTCCGGAACAGGTTCACGCTCAGCTGAAAGACATCATGGTTGGCATCCACGATGCTTGCGAAAGCGCTGCTAAGGAATATGGCTTCGGCTATAACCTGGTTGCTGGCGCAAACATTGCTGGATTCCTGAAAGTTGCTGACGCTATGATGGCTCAGGGCATCTGCTAGGAACAGGTTTCGACTCTGATATTGGGCATTTGAAAGAGACGTTCTTTGGAACGTCTCTTTTTTCAATCATGTGGGAAAGCATGTGATGCGGCGGCCGGAACGTCAACAGAGCCTGCCGCTGAAGCAGAATTGACACAGTGGGATTTGTGGCCTTTCGCCTCGTTCGCACGCTTTCTGACACGCTTCCGATCTTCTCCCTTGTGAGCCAATTCCCTCCTGCGGAGAAAAAAGAAAGCTGTCCACGACTCTTTCGTCAATGGACAGCTCCTCTCTTCGTTTCAGCAATCTCGGTTTTGTAAAGTCTGAATTTGCTAATTTACAGCTCTAATTCAGTCCTAATTCGTCCGCTACCGCTTTTGTCTGCTCGTTTGCGTCTTTCGGGAACGCAACGATGAAATCATTGTTTCCATTTCCATCGGCTTCGTCAAAGGCAGAACCCCATCCGTACACGAGACGCTCGAAGCCTTTCACTACATACCCATCGAAATTATGATCCGTGGTGTCATAAGGATCCGCCAGAATCAAAACGTCATCCTGCGTCTGGTCGGTTCCCATGCTGTCGTAGCCTACGATGACCTGCCAGTGACCGCCCCATTCATCGGAGCCGATCATGATCGGAATCTGGTTTTCCAACAGATACGGGATCAATCCGCCATCCGCTTTGCCGCCTTGCAGGGCATGTCCCTTGATCTCAGACCATTCGCCGTCCGGATCGCTCAGGTCGTTCCTGTCGAAGGACACCCAATCGGATCCATGTCCAGCCGTATCCATTGCATCCTTATCAAAGATCTGATTCATTCCTTTCAGGGTGGTAGCTCCGACATCTCCGTCCTGTCTCCTGTTGCTGATGTCAATCTCCGTTTCCTTCGTTTCCCCACTGGTTCCATTGCGGTTAAAGTATTCCATCACCATCAGAGATGAAGTGCAGCCGCAGGTCCATTCGGTAGCCTGCTGAACGGTCTTAAAGTTTTCCACCATGGTGAGGGTGCTGTTTGCGCTGTTTTCGTAGTCATAGTAGTCTTTAAAGCTGTAGTACGGGGACTGATCCACGTCAAAATCAGTTCTCGCCCAACCTGCCGGACCGCCCAGGCCAGTGCTCGTCAAATTCACCCAATCGGAGTCGATTTTTTTGTTTTCCATCAGCTCCGCAAGATCCGTCTTGGTTTGGCCGTATACCTTGCTGTCAAGTTTGCTGTTCGTATCGTTATCGACAATCTTATTGCTCGCTACTTTTTCCAGGCCGCCATTGCTGGAGGGCGTATAGCTCCACTGGAATTGCGGCTCCGCAACCAGATACTTGGTCTGGTTGGTTCCATCGGTCCAGGTCAGGAGGCCGTATGCCAGCCTCTGGTACGATTGGATCACATACCCATCGTTGGTATGATCCGTCGTGTCATAGGGATCCATCAGGATCAGCTGGTCATCCGCAGAGTTCTCCGTTCCCATGTCATCGTAGCCGATGATGACCTGGCCGTGCGGCCCATAGGAATTCCAGATCACCTGGATGGGATGCCCCTGTTTCAACTGGGATTGAATCCACTCCGGGTTAAAGAGGCCTTCGTCCCCCTTTGCATTGTTGGAGTCCGTAATTTTCCACTTGCCTGTGATTCCTAGTTTTTCCAGATTTTTATATACGCATTCCAGTTCTTCCAGGCTGGTTCCTCCGCTGAGCGCCTGTTTCGTGGAACCTCTCAGCGTGGCAAGGTCGAATTCATTCAAATCGCCCCGCACGCCGTACCAATCCAGTACAGAAACGGCGGAGGTCATGACACAGTTGGCACCCGTGGACTGGTTCTGCGATTTGTAGCCTTCCAAAAGCGTCAGGCTGCCGCCTGATTTCAGATTATAATAATCGTAAGCAGGCCAATAAGCGCTATTCTCTACCTGTGCGAAATCATTGACGCCACAGTAATCGCTGATGCCAAATTGCGTTAGCTGGCGTTCGCCGAACGGAATGCGGTTTTCCGCCCCATAAATGGCTTTCGCATCGGCATCCGCGATGGCCGGTTCAACCTTTGTGCCAATTCCGTTTTTCCAGGTCATGTTCTTATTCCACTTGGCAGTGCTGTCTGCTCTCTTTACCACGTTGACGATGTCCGCCTTGCCATTGCTGTCCAAATCCTGCAGTTGGACGATGTTCCCCAGGACAACGGATTTTTTGTTTTTCGCTGTTTTAAACTTCTTGCTGCTTTTGTCCCAGAGAGCAACGCTTGTGTTCGACTCCAGCGCAGTATAGTTGACCTTGCTCTTTGTGTAAGTACCGGCAAGCACGAACGGCTGCAACGTTTTGCCCTTTGCCACTTTTACTTTGCAGGTTGCGGTTTTTCCATCGCTGGAAGCCGTGATCTTGGCCGTCCCAGCCGCTTTTCCTTTCACGACGCCCTTCTTGGAAACTTTTGCGATCTTCGTATTGGAAGATTTCCACTTGGTTTTCTGCACTTTGTAGCCATACTTCTGTGGGGCTTTCGCTGTTGCCCCCAGCATAACGGCTCTGCCTTTTGCTACCTTCAGCGATTTTGTGTCAAGCTTCAGTTTCTTTGCCTTCAAATTTTTGACTTTCATCGTAATGGTCTTCGCCACCTTTTTGTCAGCTTTTGAAACTGCTTGCAGAGTGATGGTTCCCCCCGCTTTCTTGCCCTTCACATATACGGACGCATTTTTTTGGTTCACAAGCTTTGCGTACTTTTTACCCTTTGTGATCTTCCAGGTAACGTTCTTCGATGCTTTCTTGGGAGTGGTTTTGCTGACGCTTACCTTTACTTTCCCTCCTACATCTACCGTCTTCGCTTGTGTCTTCAGTACGATTTTTTCCGGCGCTTTTTTGGCAGCGGCATAGGTATGGTCTACTGTCAATGTCAGACCCATCGCAGCTGCTACCAGAAAAATCGTTGCAAATAGAAACGTTTTTTTCATGATACTTTGCATGAAATATCACCTCCCTCATTTGTTATGATAGTCTTATTATGACAGAAAGTCAAGATTCTTTTGACTCTTATGTTTTTTCACAACAGTTCAAGCTTTTATAACAGGCTCCAAGCCGCTTCTAAACCCCATCTCGATCGGCATGAATATTCTGATTTTGCTCGATTGAAAAATCACCTTATCTGTGCTATACTGAATCGTGTTTGATACACGCTCTAAAAAATTGCTTGATTTCAGCGGAAAGGAAACAATCGAATGTCTGACGTTTACAATGTTATGGAAAATCTCGTAGAAGAAAATTTGGATAAGTGCATGGAAAATGCGGACATCTGCACATGCGAGCTTTGCCGCGCCGATGTAAAAGCGCTCGCCCTCAACAAGTTGATTCCTCACTATGCCTCAACCTTGCAGGGCAATTTGATTACGCGGATTGACAATATGAGGATCCAGGCTTCCACCGACGTTCTCGCCGCAATCATGGAGGGCATCGCCATTGTAGCGGAACACCCTCGCCACGACAACCCATGACAATCATGGAACGCAAACGCCGGCGGAACATGATGCCTGGGAAAACAGGGAGCAACGCCAGCTGTACCGATTTCATTCCAATTGGCAGGCTTCCCTGGCTTTCGGGAAATCCCCTGGATGGCATTTCCCGTAGGAAAGAAAAGCGATCAAAAATGCAGAAACCCCCAAAACAGGCATCGTTGTGGTATAAATCCATGATTTGATCCTGCTTTGAAGGTTTCTTAAGTTAGAAAACAGGTTTATTCTTGTTCATCCGTTTCAAACTTCCTCATCGTGGTATGGAGCACATATGTTTCCTTGAGATCGCCCAAGGCCTTGAAGTGGGGCTGCTGCGTATGAAGCTGGAAAGCCTCGTCGTCTTTCCAGTGTTCCACCAAAAGCAGCAGGTTTGGATCCTCTGCGGCCCTAAAGTAATCGTATTTGCGATTTCCGGCCTCCGCTCTGGAAGCCCTGGCAATGCCCGACTCTTCTACGGCCTTGTAAAATTCCTCTCGTTTGCCCGCTTTTGTTTCATAGTATACGTTCAATGCTATCATGCTCTTTTCCTCCATCTTCCTGTTCGTCAGTCAGAAACAAACTGGCTCGGTTCAACCACTGGATCACCCTGTTTTCCATAAAACGCTTTGCACCTGCTATTCCGCCATTTTGGGAATCCTTTCCGCAATCGCATTCATCAGGCTATCGGTGCAGGGCAGCGGATCCACGAATTTGGCATCGCCGATAACCGCAAAGGCCGCATCTCCCGTTGGAGCCAATGCGCCTCCCAACACCTGGGAAACCTCTGAATATTTGTATTTGGGCAGCAGATCATCCATTTCCTCGGAAATATCGATCTCATCTTCCCAGCCGAAGTCCACTTCATACGCATGGGCGATCCCAGACGCAATCTCCCAATTTGCAAAATCCACATCCTCTGCGATGGCCCTGCCAACTGGCTGCATCCTCCGCTCTGTGTTGGTATAAGTCCCTTCCGTATTGGCAAATCCCGTGGCGGGAAGCACCACGTCCGCTTTGGCGGCGACTTCCGTCATATGGGTATCGGAAACCATGAGGAACGCAACGCCTGAAAGATCCACCTTTGGCTCCTCGCCGAAAACGAGGAGGGCCTTCACGCCATCCAGGGCTTCTGCGCCTGCACAGATTCCCAAGTCGATGATGCCCTGGGAATTGTTCTTGGATTTCACCTGCAGGATTCCGTCTCGAGGGGAACCGATATGTCCCGACAGCAATGCGATGTTGGCGATCATGGACGCAGCTTCCGTGGTGACGAAATTCTGGGCGAACACGATCATCGCTTTCTTCGCGTTTCCATAGAGGTCGGCCACGCCCTCGCAGTCCTGGCAGGTCTTCGCATCCGCAAGACTCTCCTTAAATTCTTCAAAGCCCGGGAAGTCTGCGGTTTTTCCTGCGTCCAGCAGGGCCTTGGCAACGCCCTTGAGGAATTTCAGCTCATTGTCCGTGTAAATGATGCGTTCCGCAAAGTCAAAGTGCTGTTCGTATCCTGTTGGATTTACCAGAATCACCTTTGCACCGTTTTCCGCTGCCTGCTTTAGCTTCAGCTGGATGACCGGGTTGGAAACCGTATCAAACCCGGCTGCCAAAATCACGTCCGTGGACAGCAGTTCATCGATGATATTGGGAGAAGCGTCAAAACCCAAAACCGGCGCCAGCCCGCTTGCCCGATTGTTAAAACAGAGGGTCTTTGCGCCCATGATATTGGCCATCTTCTTCATGGCATAGGCCTCTTCATTGGTATAGCGGTCGGAAATCGCCACTGCGACCGCATCCTTCCCATATTTCGTGGCAATGGCCTCGCATCGCTTCGCCACCAGCATGAAAGCTTCGTGGTAGTCCGCTTCCCGGAAGCCATCTCCGTCTTTGATGAGCGGATCCGTCAGCTTATCTTCCAGCAAAGCGCAGTCGAACCCCCATTTGCCCTTGCCGCAGGCCAGGCCTTTGTTCACTGGCCCTTCTTTGTCCGGGTTTGCCTTGATCAGCATGTCCCCATAGCTTTCCAGGCGCAGGCTGCACCCTACGGAACAGAAGGAGCATGTGGTGTCCGTCACATCGTTGTCCAGCGGCACTTCTTTTGCCATGGTCGTCCGTTCCTGGAGCGCGCCTGTCGGGCAAACGCTGACGCACTGACCGCAGGATACGCAGCCGGATTCCACCAGCGGTTTTTCCAAAGTGGGTTTCACAACCGTGTCAAAGCCCCTGTGTACCAGCCCCAATGCGCCGATCCCCATGATCTCATCGCAGACCCTCACGCACAAGCCGCAGAGAATGCACTTGTTGGGATCCCTGACGATGAAGGGATGGTCATCTTCAAATTCGATGGCGTTCTTGTCGCCCGCCAGCCTGTCAGGCTTCACATCGTACTGGTTCGCCAGGTCGATCAGCTTGCATTCAAAGTAATCGTGGCATCCGCATTCCAGGCATCTATTCGCCTCTTCTTCCGCCTGCTCTTCGTTGAACCCTGTGGCAACGACTTCCGTAAAGTTGTCCCTTCTTTCCTCCGGGGAAAGGATGTCGTATTTGGGCCTGCACTGACGTTCCCGATCTTCAAAGGTTTGTTCCGTGATATCGTCCCTTGTGACCACATATGGCTTTTCGTACTTCACCACTTCGCCGTTCAAATAAGCATCGATCACATGGGAAGCTTTCCTGGCATCCGCGATGGCTTCCACGGCGATGGAAATCTTGTCATTTCCACAGTCTCCGCCTGCGAACACGCCGGGCATGCTGGTCATGAAAGTGTCCTCATCGTATGCGATGGCGTTCTTTCTCGTCTTGTCAACGTCGAAGATGCTGGCATCGACAGCCTGGCCGATGGCGAGGATCATGTTGTCGATGTCCAGGGTTTCTGTCTTGCCCTCTACTGGAATCGGCCTCCTCCTTCCGGATTCGTCAGGCTCGCCCAACTCCATGACCTGCAGGATCACCTGTTTCACATGGCCACCTTCATCTGCCACGATTTCCAGCGGGTTCGTCAGGTTCTTGAAGATGACGCCCTCTTCTTCCGCTTCTTCGATTTCCAGCATGTCGGCAGGCATTTCGTCCTTTGTCCGCCTGTAAATGTTGTAAACTTCCTTTGCCCCCAGTCTGACTGCCGTCCTGCAAGCGTCCATGGCCGTGTTTCCGCCGCCTACGATGGCAACTTTTTCACCCAGCTGGATGCTTTCGTTTCTTACGACTTTTCGCAGGAAGTCGATGCCTCCCATGACGCCTGCGGCATCTTCGCCTTTGCAGCCCACGCCCGTGGAAACCCATGCGCCGATGCCCAACAATACAGCGTCATAGCCGGCTCGAATCCTGTCAAATGGAATGTCCTCCCCAACCTTCGTGTTGGTGATGATCTTTGCGCCCAGCTTTTCGATGGTGGCGATTTCCATGTCCAGCACGTCCTTTGGCAGCCTGTATTCCGGGATGCCGTAGCGCAGCATGCCGCCGGCCTTTGGCATGGACTCGAAAATCGTGACCTGATGGCCCATCTGCCTCAGGAAGTAAGCTGCGGAAAGCCCCAGGGGACCGCCGCCGATGACCGCCACGTTTTTCCCGGTGTCCGGCTTGCATTCCGGCAGGAACGCTTCGTCTTCCATCAAATCCTGATCTGCGGCAAAACGCTTTAGCATCTGGATGGAAACCGGTTCATCGATGAGGCCTCTGCGGCAATCTTCTTCACAAGGGTGGGGACATACCCTTCCCAGGGAAGCCGGGAGCGGAATCTTGTCCTTTACCAGCTCCAGGGCCGCGCCGTATTCGCCGTTGGCAATCAGGCCCACATAGCCCTGGCAATCGGTCTGGGCGGGACATGCCAGCACGCAAGGCGGCCTGCAGTCTCCCACATGGTTGGAAAGCAGCAGTTCCAGGTTCGTTTTTCTCGACTCAATGACCCTCTCGGTATTGGTACGGATGACCATGTTAGGCGCAATTTCCGTAGCGCACGCTTTGAGGAGCTTTGGATTCCCCTCCGCCTCGCACATGCACAAGCCGCAGGAGCCATATATCTTCGTGCGTTCGTCAAAACAGAGAGTCGGAATCAAGATATCGTTTTCTCTGGCGACTTCCAAAATGGTCTGGCCCGGAAGGCCCAGAACTTCTTTGCCGTCAATGTTTAATCTAAATTTGTTCATCGTTCTCCTTCCCCCTCTCTTACTCTACCGTGATTGCGTTGAATTTGCAGCTTTCCATGCACCTGCCGCACTTCACGCACTTGTCCTGGTCAATGACATGCTTGCCCTTGGCCTCGCCGGTAATGGCGCCCACAGGACATTTCCTGGAGCAGAGAGTGCACCCCTTGCAGGCATCCGTGATATCGTAAGTGATCAGCGCCCTGCAGGATTTTGCCGTACACTTTTTCTTGTAAATATGATCCTCGTATTCGTTCCTGAAATATTTGATGGTCGTCAGTACCGGGTTCGGCGCTGTCTGTCCCAGCCCGCACAGGGAACCGTCCTTGATTTTGACAGCCAGCTCTTCCAGCAGCTCAATGTCTCCGTCCCGTCCCTTTCCTTCTGTGATCCTTTCCAGGATTTCCAACATTCTCTTGGTGCCGATACGGCAGTAGTTGCACTTGCCGCAGGATTCTTTTCTCGTGAAATCCAGGAAATACCTTGCCATGTCCACCATGCAGGTGGTTTCGTCCATGACGATCATGCCGCCGGAGCCTACGATCGCACCGGTCTTCGTGATGTTTTCATAGTCCACCGGCGTGTCGATCAGGCTTGCCGGGATGCAGCCGCCGGAAGGTCCGCCCATCTGGACGGCTTTGAACTCTTTGTCGCCTTTGATGCCGCCGCCGATTCCATAGATGACTTCCCGCAAGGGAAGCCCCATGGGGACTTCTACCAGTCCGCCCTTCTTGATCTTTCCCGCCAAAGCGAACACCTTCGTGCCCTTGGATTTTTCCGTGCCCATGGCACCAAAAGCAGCGCCGCCATGATAGAGGATCCAGGGCACATTTGCCAGGGTTTCTACATTGTTGATGTCAGTCGGCTTCTGCCAGTAGCCCTTTGCCGCAGGGAACGGGGGCTTTAATCTGGGCATGCCTCTTTCGCCTTCCAGGGAAGCGATGAGAGCCGTTTCTTCACCGCACACGAAGGCGCCCGCACCTGCCTTGATGCGGATGTCAAAATCGAATCCGCTGCCGAACAGGTTCTTTCCCAGGAAGCCCTTTTTCCTGGCCTGATCCATCGCGATTTCCAACCTGTGGATTGCCAGCGGATACTCGGCGCGGCAGTAGATCACGCCTTCATTGGCACCCATTGCGTATCCGGCGATGATCATGCCCTCCAGCAGGGAATGGGGGTCGCCCTCCAGGACGGAACGATCCATGAACGCGCCCGGATCACCCTCGTCCGCATTACAAACCAGGTATTTTTCGTTTCCAGGACTCTTCTTTGCCGCATCCCACTTGAACCAGGTGGGGAATCCTGCGCCGCCTCTGCCTCGCAGTCCTGAAATCTTGATTTCTTCGATCACTTCGTCCGCAGTCATGGAAGTGACAACTTTTTCAATTGCCTTGTATCCATCAGCCGCTATGTATTCATCGATGTTTTCCGGGTTGATGATGCCGCAGTTGCGCAGGACGACTCTCTGCTGCTTTTCCAGGAACTGCTCATCTTCCGCGGAAATGGCCATTTCTGTAACCGGCTTTCCTCCCATGATATGGGACTCCACGATTTTCGCTACGTTTTCAGGCAAAACCTTGACGTACCTTGTCATTTCGCCTCCATCACCATATATGTCAACGATGGGTTCCAAATAGCATGTGCCCACGCAGCCTGTCAAATCCACGACCGCATCCAGTTTTTTTTCGGCAATTTGCTTTTCAAATTCGGCAGCCGTCTTTTTGGCGCCTGTGGCAACGCCGCAGCTGCCTTGTCCAACGATTACTTTCATCCTGTTTTTCACCTCCTATGCCCTTTCCCTGATTTCCGCAAGGACTTCCTTCACGGAGTCTTTCGTCAGGTTGCCGTAGGTTTCATCCCCATCGGCGCTCTTTACCATCATGACCGGAGCCAGCGAACAGCAACCCAGGCACGCTACGTTGTTCAACGTGAACACGCCATCTTCCGTCGTTTCTCCATCCTTGATGTCCAGGTATTCACAAACGGATTCCTCGATGGTATCTGCGCCGTTTACATGGCACGCCGTACCTTTGCACAGCATGATCAGGTACTTGCCTATGGGCTTTAACCTGAATTGGGAATAAAATGTAGCAACGCCGTAAATCTTGGCCGGCTTGATGCCAGTGGCCTGGGATATGTAGTTGATGGCATCCATGGAAAGATACCCGTAGATATCCTGAGCCTTCTGCAAAATCGTGATCAGGCTTCCCGGAACCTTCGCATATTGATCCAGGACAGGAGCCAGTTCCGCAAACTGTTGATCCTTCGCATGACCACTGCAACAACATTTTTCGCTCATCTTATCATTACCTCCTGAATGTTTTGACAAAACTCGTATCCTCTGTGAGTCTTATCAGTATACCAAATTTGCCGCACAAAAGCAATTGTAAGTCTTGGGCTGTTTTGAAAATGATGTAAATTCTTAATTGCAAAGCAAATCCCTATCGGTTTCCAAATTCCTTCACCTCCCCTTTCCCCCTGGATGGCCGCTTGACATCGATCTCCATGACAAACAAAGACGCAATGAGGATGGCCGCCCCCACATAAGCCCTGGGAAGCAACACTTCCCCCGCCAGGAAAAAGGCTACGATCCCTGAAAAAATTGGTTCCAGCGTGAAGATGACCCCCACATGGGACGCTGTCGTATATTGCTGTGCGATGGCCTGTACGATGAAAGCAACGCCCGTGCTGAACACGGACAAAAAGAGCACTGCGCCCCACACGCCGCCGCTTCCCGGAAGGTGCGGCTCCTCTGCGACAAACGCCAGGATCAGGTTGAACAGGCCGGTGAACCCCAGTTGGAAAACCCCGATTTGGAAAGCATCGACCGCTTCTTTCCCCACCGCCGTTTCCGTCACCAGCAAATGCGCCGCATAGGCAACTGCGCACAACATGCAGAGGATGTCCCCAAAAGCTGGTTTCAGGTGCTCATCCAGGGTCAGCAGGGCGATGCCAATGAGGCACATGGCCACAACGACGACCAGCTTTTTGTCCGGCGCCTGCTTTTTGAACGCAAAGGCGAAAATCGGCGTGAAAACGACAGACAAGGCGCATAGGAACCCTGAATTGGACAAGCTGGTGTACATGACGCCAAAGGTACACCCGATGTAAACCAGGCTAAGCACTGCGCCCAGGATCGCACTGTATTTCAGCGTGACCCTGTTGACGGTTTTCAGCTTTGGAAAGGCAAGAATGAGCGCAATGAAAAAAGCACCCAAAAATCGAAGGGCATTTAACGTGAAAGGATCTAAATCCGCAAGGCTCAAATCCATCAAATAATAGGAACCGCCCCAGCACACCGTCACCAATACCAGCATCAAATCCGCTTTGATCTGTTTCGTCATCGTTCGCTCTCCTGTCCAACGCCCCTATATTTGCGCAACGAACAATTCCAGAGCCAAATTCTGCTGCAGCAGCCCGGTCTTGATATTTCCATCGATTTCATAAGCATGGCAAAGGATTCGCTTCAGGTCTTCCACGGAATATTTCTCCGTTACGCCCATGGCTTTTTTGATGCGAAACTCGTGTACGCCCAGAAGCTCTCGCATCTGGGTGAGAGCCATTCCTTCTTCCCGCATCTCTTTGACCTCCAAAATCAATTCCAGCTGGGAAACGATGAGCGCCAGCAGTCCGTAAACGCTTTCCCCGCTCACCAGCAAATTGTGAAGCAACCGATAGGCTTCGTCCTTTCTGTTCCGACTGACAGCATCCAGCATGGCAAACACGTTCGTCTCCGGATTCGCAGAAATCGTCATGGCCACGTCGGAAGGAAGGATTTCATCGCCATCGCTGTGGGCAACGACCTTTTTGATGTCGTTTTCCAGGTTGTACAAATCATAGTCGATTTCCTTGTTTCCATAGCCGCTGTCCTGCATCAGCATGTCCACTACGGAATTTCGACAGGTCTTTCCAGCGGCTTTCAGCCGTTTTTGGATAAAAGCGCGAAGCTGTGCCTCGCCGAGGGGAGCAAAATCGTAAACCGTCCCCAGCTTGCCCACGGCCGTCTGCAACTTGCTTTTTTTCTTGCTCCTGGGATCCGGCTTGCCCGCCGTGATCAGCAGCAGGCAGGTTTCCGGTACGATTTTGAAATATTCCAGCAGTTCCTTTTCGTCGCTTTCCGAAAATCCTTTCAGCTTTTGTCCCAATGCGGGTGGGAACTCAGGGATCAGGACAACCCGCCTGGACGAAAGCATGCTCAGGGTTTCGCAGCTTTCCTTGATGCGATCCACGGTAAGCCCTTCAGGTTCCAGGCGCGTGAAGTCCAGGCTTTCACAGGCCTTTTCCACATATCGGCTTTTCAGCAAATCCGCAGCCCAATGAACCAGGTACTGCTCCGCTCCGCAGAGCAGCACCAAATTGGGTATCCTGTCTGCCTTCAGGTCTTTTCCAATGGCCTGGAAAGCGTGTTCCTTTTTTCTCATGCCCTGATAGCCTGCCATGCATCCCCCTCAGTCGATGATCGTCCGCACAAATATTTTCCCGCCAGCGGCTTCCCTGTGGATTCCGATTGCGCCGCAAAAATCGCCTCTGCATATCATTATACCTCTTTGCCTGTATTTTTCAACAACAGTCTGGGCCGGATGCCCAAAATTATTTTTCCCAACCTGAAACACGGCGATGTCCGGCGAAACCGCATCGATAAAGCTGTCCGATGAACTGTATTTGCTGCCGTGGTGGGCAACCTTCAAAACATCACAGCGAAGCTGCCCCGCCCTGTATTTGTCCACCAGGCTTTCCTCGCCTTCCTGGTCGATGTCGCCGGTCACCAGCAGGGAAACCTGCCCGCAAGTCAGTTTCATCACAAGGCTGGACTGGTTTTCGTCCTCCTGGTTTTCCGCCATTTGCACATATTCCTCCTTCGTTTTCCGTTCCGGTGCCAGGATGTCCAGATACACCCCTTCCCCCAGCGTCACGCGCTGCCCCTGGCGCAAATAGAAAAAACTCGCTCCCGTCTCCTGTTCCAATTCCGCTTCCATCACCTGGCAGCCCTCGTAAACGCCGATGGAATCCACCATCCCCTCCTTTGCCAGCGAACGGATTCCGCCGTAATGGTCCTCGTGGAGATGGGTGGCAAATGCGCCGTCCAGCTTTCGGACGCCGTTTTTCAGGAGATAAGGCTTCAGTATTTTTTTCCCCACATCGTAGTACGCGCTGCCGCCGCCATCCAAAAGATAATGCTTTCCTTCCGGCGTTTTCACATGGATGCAGTCCCCCTGCCCCACGTCCACGAACACGATTTCCGCCTGGGAGAACCCATCGTTTCCAGCTGCCGCCGTCCATGCCGCCAGGCTCAACGCCAACATGCCGCAGAGAGCCAGCTTTTTCCATTCACGGCGGAGGAACAGGATTCTCCCCTTTTCCGAAACGCCCAGAAAGAAAAGCCCATAATAAGCTGCCAGAAAAAACAGCGGCGGACTGACCACATCAAAGGAAGTCCTTCCTCCTGCGTAAACAAAATCGTTGAGCATCGTGAGAGCCTGGAACCCCTGCCGCAAAAACCAGGCGCCCAGCTGAAACGCATGCTCCGAAACATAGGAAACCGCCATCATGCTGATGCCCACAGGGAGCAAAACTCCGGCAAGGAACACAATGGGCACGTTGACAAAAAAAGCACCCAAAGAGACGTAATTGAACGCATAGGCCATGTAAGGCAGCATCCCCATCTGAATCGCCGCAGACGATAAAAAAATCCCCTGATAAAACCGCTGCGCAAAAGGCAGGACGATGCCCAATGAAGCAATTGCCAGAAAGGACAACTGGAATCCCACATGAAACAGCAGCATGGGATTGGCGCAAAGCATCGCCAGGAAGGTGAACGCCGCCGCAGACAACAAATCGTACCGCCGATGCAGGATGCCTGCGATCAAATGAAGGGCGATCATGATCGCCGCTCGTACCACGGAAGGGGAAAACTCCGCCAACGCCGCATAAAACAGCAACGCTCCCGCCACCAGAAAATGAAAGAAAAACCCCTTTTTTGCCCGCCACAAAAAAGCGAGAAAACCATACAAAATTCCAATGTGCAATCCGCTGACGGCGAGGACATGGGCAGTTCCGTTTTTCTGGAAGCTTTCATAAAGGTCCTCGCTCAGAGCCGACTTGTCGCCGAAGAGCAAAGCCATGGCCATCGCCTTTGTCTGACGATCTGCATAAATTTCCAGTTTTTCCTCAAAGTGGCTCCGAACCTGCGAAACCATCCGAACCAAAAAATCTTCCCCGCCTGGCAGGACTTCCATGGAATCTGCGGTCATCTGAACCTGGATGCCGCAGGCTCTCAGGTATTGCCGGTAATCGAAGCATTTGGGATTGCGCCTCTGCTGGGGGAGAAAGGCCTCTCCACAAAACGCGACCCTTTGCCCTGCCAAATCCCTGTAGTTTGCCACCGTGCCATAATAACCGACAAGGATCGCCCCTCCTTCTTTTTTTACCTTGAACCGATAGGCTTCATCGTCCTTGCTGACGCTGGTTACGGTTCCGGAAACCTTCACCACAGTTCCCGCTTTCTCAACCAGCGGATCTGTCTGATCTTCGCAAGCCTGCATCACAAGTCCCCCTGCGCAGAAAATGCAGAGGAACAACACCGCATGGATGGCATGCGCATCACCCATGTGCAGTGCTTTGGAAACCAGCCGCAAGCTGGCCGCAGTGAGCAACAACATCACCCATGCCGCCTGCGCCAGCCCCGCCATATGTGCCGCATATGCGCCGAACCCAAATCCGGCAGCGGCAAACACCATGGGTCTTCTCATGATTCTCCCCTCAAGACCCCGGCCTTCTTTTGCTTACAACATATTGATTGTATTCCAATATATTGAAATTATCAAGTGGCTTTGATGAAGATCCTGTGTAAACGAAACCAATTCATTTCACATTCTCTTATGGAAATCTTAAAGAATTGGATAACTATTTTACTTTTTTTGCTTGTGATGGTACAATGGTATCGTCAACGCATTGATTCAACAAGGAATAAAATCAGGAGGATAAGACTGTGGCAGATAAAAACAAGAAAAATTCAGGAACTGACGATATTGATGAATTTTTCGCTAAATTTGATGAAGTAAACAAATCTTCCAGCTCTAACAGCAAAAGCGGGCCTTCCGGCAAGGGGAACTCGCAGGCGCAGCCTTCGAGACCTGCTCGTCCTGCCAATGGTTCGAGGGCTTCGGGCAATGCCCGGCCTACCGGCACCTCTCGAACATCGGGAAATGTCCGCCCAGCAAGTGGCCAGCGGAACGCATCCAATGCCCGATCGTCAGGCGGTCAGCGAAGCGCTGCCAATGCCCGCCCAGCAAGCGGGCAGCGAAACATAGCCAGTGCCCGCCCAGCAAGCGGCCAACAAAACGCTACCAATCAGACTCACCGAACAGGCGGTTCACAAACTGCAAGCAATGCTTATCCAACTGGTGGCTCCCATTCCGCAGGGAATGCCCGCGCCGCAAACAACGCTCCGGTACAAAACCCTAATATTTCCGGCGCAGCGACTTCCAACCCATCGCAGAGCAAAAGAGGAAAGAAGCGCAAACCACATAAAAAAGGAAAGCACAGGAAGCTGAAGATATTCCTGCTGATCGTCCTTGTCCTGATCCTGATCGGCATTGTCTATGTGGCAACGTTGATCATGACCGCAGACACCCACAATATTGATGCAGATAACATTTACCAGCGGCTGCAGCAACGTTCCACCATTTATGACGATGAGGGAAAAGAAATCGAAAACGTATTCTTGGAAAACGGGAATCGCACCAACGTAGAATACAACGACCTTCCACAGGACCTGATCAATGCCATTGTCGCAATCGAGGACAAAACGTTCTGGGAGCATCATGGCTTCAACTTCGTCCGAATCATGGGCGCCATTAAGGACAGCGTTGTTGGCGGTGGCCAAATCAGCGGCACCAGTACGCTTACCCAACAGCTGGCGCGAAACATCTACCTGAGCGACCAAAAGAGCGAGCGTACCATCAACAGAAAAATCCTGGAGGCTTACTATGCGGTTCTCATCGAGCAGAACCTGACAAAGGAGCAAATCGTAGAGGCTTACCTGAATACGGTCTACCTGGGATTCAACTGCTATGGCGTAGAGACGGCTTCCCAGGAATACTTCGGAAAGGGCGTGGAGGACCTGGATCTTTTAGAATGCGTTTCCCTGGCGTCTCTTCCGAAATCGCCGGACTCTTATGCCCTGGTAAAAACCCTCCCTGCCGGAACCACTGGCATCCAGAAGAAGGACATCCTGGCGCAAAATGACGCTTATGTCTATACTTACAATGGAAAACTGTCTGCCGACAGGCGGGAACAGACCTTGAGCAACATGGTGGAAGAGGGCTACATCACCCAATCCGCCGCAGATAAAGCCCTTAGGAAAAATTTGAAAAAGAAAATGAAGATCTCGGTAGATCAAGGCAGCGGTTTTTCTTCCTATTTTACGGATTTCGCACTGGATCAGATTACAGAGGATATCATGGAGGAATACGGATTGGATGAGACCAGGGCAAGGAACATCATCTATACCGGTGGCCTGAAGATCTATACAACCATGAACAAAAGGGCACAAAAAATCGTGGAAAAGGAATTTGCGGACAGCTCTAACCTGCCAGGCGTTTCCAGCCTGCGCAAGGACATCGATGGAAACATCCTCAACAACGACACGGGAGACATCATGCTCTACGATTACGATGATTATTTCAACGATAAAGACGAATTCGTCTTGTCAAAGAAGGAATTTAAACGGAACAGCGATGGAAGCCTCACTCTTTACCGGGGAAAACGCCTCAGCTTCTACGAGGTTGAAACCAATGGCAAGGAAGACATCAGCATCGACTTTAAAGCCATGTACCAGCAGAAGGATGGAAAGTTCTATTCCATCGAAGGCGGGGCATTGTCCATTCCCCAGGGCTACAAGGACAAAGATGCGAAGGGCAACTGCATCATATCCGCCAAGTTCTTCGAGGATTACCCGACGTTCTTCAAAAAGCGAAGCGGTAAGCTGGTCGTTAGTTCCAAGAATTACACGCTGCAGCAAAAAGTCGTACAGCCGCAATGCGCCATGGTGATCATGGACTACAAGACCGGCGGCATAAAGGCCATGGTAGGTGGAAGGGGCACCAGCGGGAAAAAGCTTCACAACCGGGCAACCAATCCTCGCCAGCCTGGATCCACGATGAAGCCAATATCGATTTACTCTTCTGCTTTGCAAAGTTCCTTCAACGCTGCGAAACAGGGAGAAAGCATGAATCTTTCCAATTCGGACGGCAGCAGCTGGGGCAGCTACATCACCGCTGGCAGCGTGATCAACGATGCGCCAATGACATACAACGGCAAAGTTTGGCCGAAAAACTTTTATAGCGGAAACCGGGGCCGCATGACGCTGCGGACTGCCGTCCAGCAGTCGGTAAACGTGTGCGCGGTCAAGACTTACAAGCAGATAGATCCTGAATTTGCTGTGTCCCAGCTAAAGAAAATGGGGATCACCACCATCGTGGAGGATGGAAGCGTCAATGACATGAACCCGGCTGCACTGGCGCTGGGTGGAATGACCAAGGGAATTTCGCCGCTTGAAATGACCGCAGCTTATGGAACATTCCCCAACAGCGGAACATATACGGAACCGGTGGCTTATACCAAGATCACCAATAGCGATGATGAAGTCATCTTTGATAAAGTGGCCGATACGGAGGATGTTCTCGATGAAGGCGTCGCATTCATCATGACTGACATCCTGCGCAGCACTGTCACACAGGGAATCGCTACAAACGCCGCATTTAGCGGGCAGCCGGTAGCTGGAAAAACCGGTACGACCAACGAGAACTACGATATCTGGTTCTCCGGGTTTACGCCGCAATATTCCGCTGCCCTTTGGATTGGAAACGATGTCAATATAGAGTTGAGTTCCGGATCCTCCCACGCTGCCGCCTTTTGGAGCAACATCATGAGCCAGGTTTGCGAGGGCCTGTCCTACGGGGAATACCCCAAGCAGCCGAAGGATGTAACGCGCATCAATGGAGAGTATTATACGGAAGGCACATATTCAAAGGTATCTGCACCATCCTACTATAGCAACTATAGCAGCGGGACGCAGCAGCAGACGCAGTTGCCTACGAGAAGCACATACAGCAACAGGAGCACGGAAACCACCAGGAAAGTCGTCGTTCCCACTACGAGGAAAAAATCGTCCAAATCGTCCACAACGCAGGCTACAAAACCGCCGGCAACGGTGGTGCCAACGACACAGCCGCAGACCCAAAATAACAGTTCTGACAATGCCGGACAATGATCGATAGTGGGCAACAAAGCCAAAAGCGGCTTTCTCTGACAGAGTGGAAAGTTGCCCTGCCTTTCTCCATATGGCAAGCAAAACCATCTTCTCGTTCCATGAGAGGATGGTTTTGCATTTATCGTATGGATTTCGGATTGAAAACCAATGCGATGAGATACCCCCACGCAATGGCAACGGTGATTCCCCCTGCCGTATCCTTGAGCGCACCGATCAGCGCACCCAACAGGCTCTGTTTTGCGCCGTCCATGGCGCCCTTTGCCAGGGCATAGCCAAATCCGGGCAGTGGAACCTTTGCGCCGCTTCCAGCCAGCTGAACCAAAGGCTCGTAAAGATGCAGCCCTTGCAGTACTGCACCGGAAACCACGAGCACAACTAAAATTCGCGGCGCCGTCAGCTTTGTCACATCCATCAAAACCTGACCGATGACGCAGATAGCGCCGCCTATTAAAAATGTATATACATATTCCATCATTCACGCTCCTCCCGTACTGATTCCAGGCAAAGGGCATGGGCGATTCCTGGAATGGATTCTCCCTGGAATGGACTGATGGTTGACAACAATGCCCCGGTGGACATGACCAGCACTCGGTTCAACGCTCCCTTTTGCAAGGCTTTGTACACATATCCGGAAAAAACGCTGGCCGAGCATCCACAACCGCTGCCGCCGCTGTGAACGTCCTGTTCCTTCTCAAAAATCATGGCTCCACAGTCATCGTAGCAATTTTCCACATCCTTCTCGGGGATTCCCGCATCGCACAGCAAATCTTTCGCAATGTCCTTTCCGATGAATCCCAAATCACCGGTGAGAATCAAATCATAATCGCCGATGCCCCTTCCCGTATCCTGAAAATGGTTGAGCAGCGTGTCCACCGCCGCCGGTGCCATGGCCGCCCCCATCTGGTTGGCATCCTTCACGCCTGCATCGATGACTTTTCCAATGGTTCCACAATCGACCCTGACAATCCTGGGCGATCCGGCCTCTCCCTCTTGATCTGCTACCAGGGCAGCATGCTTTTCTGCTCTACAGGACAAAACCATCGCCCCCGCTGCCGTTGCTGTCCACTGGGCAGATGGCGGCCTCTGGTTCCCATGCTCCAAGGGCATGCGAAACTGCCGCTCCGCCGTACAATAGTGGCTGGAAGCCCCAATCAGCACGTTGTCGCTGTACCGGCCATCAGTAAGGACCGCCCCCAGCATCAGGGATTCCGTCATGGTGGAACAAGCTCCATACATGCCCAAAAAAGGAATGTGCAGATCCCGCGCCATAAAGGACGAGGACATGAGCTGGTTGAGCAAATCGCCGCTGAGCATGGCTCCGATTTCCCCCTTTTCCTTCCCCGATTTCTGGAGTGCTTCCATCATGGCGGTTTTCAGCATCTTGCTTTCCGATTTTTCCCAAGTCTTTTCTCCAAACGTGTCATCCTCAAGGATGGTATCGAACCATTGTTTGAGCGGTCCGTTCCCTTCCTTCGTCCCGACTACCGAAGCGGCGCTGAGAATGACCGGTCGATTTGGAAATACAATCGTTTGGTTGCCCCGTTTGTTGTTGATCATCGTTTCCTCCTGTTGAGCCAAATTGGCAAAGCTCAAAATTGTCCTATGATCCAGTAAATGACGCCGATCGCAGTGGCGGTCGAAATGCCGCACACCAGCACCGGCCCTGCCAGACTGAACAATTTGGCTCCTACGCCCAGGACAATGCCCTCTTTCTTGTATTCAATGGCAGGCGCAACCATGGAATTGGCAAATCCGGTAATGGGAACGATGACCCCTGCTCCCGCAAATTTTCCAATCGTATCGAAAATGCCCAGCCCGGTCAGCAGCTGCGCCGTCATCACCAACAAAATCGTCACATAAGAGCCAGCCGCCTTTTGATCCATGCCCAAACTGGCAAGCCACTTTTCCAGGCAAAGGGCGCATAGACAAATAAGCCCACCCACAAAAAAGGCTTTGACGCAGTTCAGAACATAATTGGGTTTTGGCGTAAACTGTTCCGCATACTTCCCGTATGCCTTCGCCACTTGCTTTTTTTGCTTTTTCTCTTGTTTGTCCTGCTCAGACATAAATGCCTCCTTGTGTACGTTTCTATGGCTTTATTATTCCCAAAACAAAAAAAATATGTCATAATGGACATGAAAATTGGGGCAATGTCGATTTTGGCAATGCCACCTGCATAATCATGAAAAAAGAACATGGAAAGGATGCTTGATGAAACATGAAAATTTGATCCTGGCTTCTGCCTCGCCCCGCAGAATCCAAATGATGAAAGAAAAGGGTTTGTCTCCGCTCGTCATGCCTTCCAAGGTCGAAGAACGGCTGCCATTTCCCATGGGCATGGAGCCTACTGTCCTTTATCTGTCCTGCAAAAAAGCCCTCTGGGTGGAACATGCCCTGGGCAGGCAGGCACAATGCGATTCCCCCATTATCATTGCGGCGGATACTGTGGTGTATAAGGATAAGGTCATAGGCAAACCAAAGGATGAACAAGAAACGGTCGATATTTTACTCCATCTTAGAAACGATTGGCACTACGTTGCGACCGGCGTATGCCTGCTATGCGCTGGAAAACCGGTAAGGCGGCTTTTTTGCGAAGTGACGAAAGTGTTCTTTGGCGATTATCCGCTGGACGCAATCCAAGCCTACGCCCAAACGGACGAGCCTTATGACAAAGCCGGTGGATATGCCATCCAAGGCACGTTTGGGAGGTATGTGGATCACATTGAGGGCGATTATGAAAACGTCATTGGCTTTCCCTGGAGCCGCATTGAACAAGAGCTGGCTCTTTTGTGAGGCCAGCTCTTGTTTTGCGATTCTTGTTATTTTTTCATTTTGAGTTTCTTCACTTTGCTGTATGCGCCGTAAACCTTCTTTCCCGCTGAATCCTTTTTGTAGGCCCTGGCTTTTACATAATAAGTCTTTCCCCTTTTCAGGTTCTTCAATGTGGCGCTCGTGCCTTTCACATTCTTGTTTTTGGTCGTTTTTTTCGTAAACTTCTTGCTGGTGGAATAAGTGATTTGATATCCTTTGGCGCCGCTCACCTTGCTCTGCCGAACCTTCATCTTGGTAGCCGATTTTTGCTTCAGCCGCTTGATGGAAGCCTTGCCGGTCGTCACTTTCTTCCACTTTGCATACAGCGTATAGTTGCCCTTGGAAAAGGATTTGATCCTTGTGAGATAGTTGCTGTCCGTGTACCAACCCTGGAAGGCATAGCCGCTTCGAGTGGGATCTTTGAGCGTCACGGTCCTGCCGTAATAGGAAGTGGGGTTCGACTTGTGGTTCTTCCCACCATTGAGCTTGTAATTCACCCAGTATTCCACCGTCACCTGGCAGTTCGTATAGACAGAACCATTCAGGTCGTTTGAACGAACCGTGATCACTGCGGTTCCCGGTTTCTTTGCTGTCACCTGGCCAGAACCATCTACAGCAGCCACTGATGGATCAGAGGAACTCCATGTCACGCTGTTGTTCAATGCAGAAGCCGGCGTTATCCCGGCAACCAGCTTCGCAACTTGTCCCGGCAACAGCCTCGCGCTGGTTTTGTTCAGTGAAATTCCCGTGACCCGGTTTTGCGCCTTTGCAATGGCATTGTACGCATTTACGATGCCATGCCCAAAATAACGGGAAGAATCCGAAACGCCTGAATCCGCAGTCTCATACAGAATGTATTTCAGCGCATTCAATGTCATGTCTGGATTCATGGAATACAGGAGCGCAGCTACCCCCGATACGACAGGCGTTGCCATGGATGTCCCCGCCGCTCCCGCATACCGATTGTCTGGCCATGTGCTGGCAATCCGCTCTGTCTCGCCAGCAGTCGTTCCTGCTTGCCCTCCGGGCGCAGCAATGTCCTTGGCACTCCCATAGTTGGAAAAATTGGAAAGCGATCCTGCTTTATTGACGGAAGTGACGCTGATGCAGGCATCGAAATCTGCAGGATAATTGGGTACGTCATTGCTGTCGTTCCCGGCAGCGCAAATCACGGCAACATTAGAAGCGGTCACAGTATTTACTGCACTTTCTAACAATGTATCTTCCCTGCTTTTCTGTGTACATTCGTATCCCAGGCTCATATTGATGACCTTTGCGCCATTCGCTGTCGCATACTCCATGCCCCGAATGATATCATCGGTATATGCCTCATCTTTTTCAGGGAATACATCAACGGCAAAAAGCTCCACAACGCTGTCGCTGCTGCTGCCGCCAGATGCCACGCCTGCCACTCCTTTGCCATTGTTGGCCTCAGCGGCTATGATTCCCGCCACATGGGTTCCGTGCCCATCATCATCTTCTGTCTGCGACTTGATGCGCTCCCCTGTCACGTCTACACACAAGGACTGGTTCAAATTTCCCTGCAGATCCTCATGATCCACATCCACACCCGTGTCCAAAATCGCTACCCGCACCTTGCTGTGAACGATTCCTTTCAGCAAATCCCAAGCGTCCTGTGCGTCCACCATGTCTAAATGCCACAATTCACTTGCCCAGGGATCGTTCAGGGACACCGTTGCCGCAGCCTGCGTCTGGGCGGTCGTCCCTGTTTCCTCCCCTGCTGCCTGTGTCTGCGCCGAATCCGTCCCTTCCTCATCAATCAGGTGATATCGATAATTGGGCTGGGCGTATGCCACGTTCGCATTTTTTTCATATTCCGACACTGCCTCCTGGACGGACTGCCCTTCGGGAAGCTCCACGATCGCCGTCATTTCGTCCATGGGCGCATCCACTACGGTCATGGTTTCCCCGTCTTGCTGCGCCACTGCTTTTTTGGCGGCCTTTTTCGTAACGTCATCTTCAAAAACGACCAAAATCTCATCTTCCGCATATTCGCCTTCGATGGCGGCATCTTCCTCTTGCGCGCCGTATGCGACCGTTCCTTCCAAGCCTGCTGTGGCTGTGGCCGTCATGAAGCAAAATGCAATGAGTAATGTGACAATTCTCTTGCTCAAAGTCCCCCGTCTCCCTTCCTGAAGTAAAACGCTGCGTTTGCCAACTATGAATAGATTATACCATGAATTTCCTTTAGAAACAGAATCAAATTCATGATTCAACGAACGCATCCCCGCGGCAACGCCGT
>CAZVBL010000011.1:23945-43658 GCA_964625475.1 uncultured Zhenpiania sp.
CCCCGCGGCAACGCCGTAACAATCGATTGCGTTCATTATACCACAAAAAGGGGGTTCCAACGTTCGTTTATATTGTGAATTGTGGGTGAATTTTCCGTGGTATATGTCGTGCCGCCTCAACTTGCCTTGACTTGCCAGATCCCAACGGATCGCACTGCAGAACGATCCATGAAAAACAGATGGAAGAAGGGAGGGATCGCTGATGTTGATAGCACATGCGTTTTGCAGATTCAAAAAAACGAAAAAAATTCACATTGTTTCTTTTTCCTCAATTCCCACTTAACTTCCAAAAGCAACTTCCAGAGCAGCAATGCCGATAGAATTTGCTCCGGGAAGCGCAAGGCAAATGCAATGATGCATCAGCTATGCTTTCCTGCAACATCGAAAAAAGGGCAGTGGATTGTTCGTCCATGCCCTTTTGAAAACGCTTTTATTCGCAGTGCTTATTTCGTGGAAGCATCATACAGCGCTTCCGCATTGTCCCACTCAGCGATGATTTCCGGGATTACCTTGTACAGGTCGCCCACGATGCCGAAGTCCGCAACCTCGAAAATTGGCGCATCCGAATCCTTGTTGATGGCAACGATGATGTCGGATGTCTGCATGCCCGCCAGGTGCTGGATTGCGCCGGAGATGCCGCATGCAAAATAGATCTTGGGCTTCACGGTGGTGCCGGTCTGGCCTACCTGATGGGAATGATCGATCCAGCCAGCGTCTACTGCCGCCCTGGAAGAACCCACTACGCCACCAACCTTGTCGGCAAATTCTTTGATCAGTTCAAATCCGGAAGGATCGCCCAGGCCTCTTCCGCCGGAACAGATGATGTCGGCATCCGTCAGGGATACCAGTTCCTTTGCGGATTTTACGATTTCCACGATCTTCGTCCTGATATCGCTTTCCGCAATCTGCGGCTTGTAAGTAACCAACTCGCCCGTTGCGCCAGCCGTTCTGTCCCTCTTTTGCATGACGCCAGGCCTTACCGTTGACATCTGGGGTCTTGTCCTCGGGCAAACGATGGTCGCCATCAGGTTTCCGCCGAAAGCAGGACGGGTCTGTTTGATTCCAGTGGACGTATCGTTGGGATCCAGCGTGGAAGTGTCCAGGGTCGTGTTCTTTTCCGCATATTCGATATAGCTGGAAACCTTGATGTCCAGCCTCGTGCAGTCAGCGGTCAGCCCAGTGTCCAGCCTCGCCGCTACTCTTGGAGCCAAGTCCCTTCCGATGTGGGTCGCACCGTAGAGCACCAGTTCCGGTTTGTACTCGTGTACCGCATCGACGATCACCTTCGTGTAAGCGTCCGTCGTGAAGTTTTTGAGCAACGGATCCTGGATCATGATGACTCTTTCCGCACCGTATTCATAGCATTCCTGAGCCAGATGGTCGATCCCGTCACCAACGAGAACCGCACACACTTTGGTATCCTCGCTGATCTCTTTCGCCAGCCTGTAGCCTTCTCCGATCAGTTCCAGGGCAACGTTCATCAGTTTGCCGTCCCTCTGCTCCGCAAATACCCAAACATCCTTGTAGTCACCCAAATCCGTAGCGGCTTCGATCTTCTTTTCCTCGATGGCACCGAACCTGCAAGCGGTCAAACACTGGTTGCAGAACGTACATTTTGCGTTGATTTTCGCAACCTTGCCAAGTTTGTTGCCATCATATGGTTCAAACTCAAATGCATCTGCAGGACATGATTTAAAACACAATCCGCAGCCCGTACATTTTTCCTTAATAATATTAATTGCCATTTTGCGTTTTCCTCCCTCTCCTTAGATTACATGTTTGCCCTTCAGGCCAATCAACAGATTCTTTGCAAGATCTTTTTCCGTATCTCCCTCGACTACGACGCCTTTTCCCTTTGGCTTGGGTGTGAAAGAACGGAACACGTTGGTTGGGGAAGCTTCCAGACCCACCGTGGTCAGGTCAACTTCGATGTCTTTTGCGTTCCATACCTTGATGTTTTTCTCTTTGTCAAAGATACCTTTCATGTACATGTACCTTGGAGCGTTCAATTCTTTGATCGCCGTCAGCATGCATGGAGTCTGGATGTCGATCACTTCGTATCCATCTTCCAGAGCCCTTTCTACGCGAATGTCTTTCATGTTGTCCTTGATTTCAAACTTCTGCACGTAAGTAACCTGAGGAACGTCCACCTTTTCCGCCAGCTGCGGACCAACCTGTGCCGTGTCCCCATCGATGGCCTGGCGACCTGCGAACAGCAAGTCGAAATCGCCGACCTTGCGAACGGCAGCAGCCAACACGTTGGAAGTCGCCCATGTGTCGGAACCGCCCACTGCCCTGTCGCTTACCAGAATGCCCTCATCAGCGCCCATGGCCAGGCATTCGATGAGCAGATCTTCCGCCTGCGGGGGTCCCATCGTGATTACTGTGATATGTACATCATCGTATTGATCCTTGATTTTCAGCGCTTCTTCCAGAGCGTTCGCATCATCGTGGTTCAAGATGCTGGGGACGCCATCCCTGATCAGCGTGCCCGTTGCGGGATTGATTCTGATTTCGTTGGTATCAGGAACCTGTTTTGCGCATACAATTATTTTAAATGCCATTTTATGATCCTCCCTCTTTTCTTATTTACCCAAAACGGACGCAGCGATTACCATCTTCTGAACTTCCGTCGTGCCTTCGTAGATTTCCGTAATCTTGGCATCTCTCATCATTCTTTCAACAGGGTAATCCTTCGTGTATCCGTATCCGCCGTGGAGCTGCACGGCCTTTGTGGTCACATACATTGCGGTTTCTGCGGCGAAGTATTTTGCCATCGCAGCTTTCGGGCCGTAAGCAAGGTGCTTGTCTTTGTAGTCCGCAGCCTGGTAAATCAACAGCCTCGCGGCTTCGATCCTGGTTGCCATTTCCGCAATGTCGAACCGCAGCGCTTCCATCTCCGACAATCTCTTGCCAAACTGTTTCCTGGCCTTCATGTAGTCAACCGTCACGTCCAATGCGCCCTGCGCGATGCCCAACGCCTGTGAAGCGATGCCGATGCGGCCACCGTCCAGGGTAGACATGGCAACTTTGAAGCCCTGGCCAACTTCTCCCAAAAGCCTGTCCTTTGGAATTTTGCAGTTCTGGAAAATCAACTCGGTCGTAGAGGATGCGCAAATGCCCATCTTGTCCTCCGTCTTGCCGATGGAGAATCCTTCGTCTCCTTTTTCTACGATGAAGGAAGAAATCCCCCTCGTCCCCTTGGATTTGTCCGTCATCGCCATGACAACGAACACGTCCGCATATCCGCCGTTCGTGATGAACACCTTGGAGCCGTTGAGCACCCAACTGTCTCCTTCCAGGACGGCTCTCGTCTGCTGTCCCGCAGCATCGGTTCCCGCACCCGGTTCCGTCAGGCCGAAAGCACCCAGCTTCCTGCCGGAAAGAAGGTCGGGAAGGTACTGTTTCCTCTGCTCTTCGCTTCCCCAATTGAAAATGGGCCAGCAGCAAAGCGACGTATGTGCGGAGCAAATAACGCCAGTGGATGCACAGACCCTCGACAATTCTTCCACTGTGATGGCATAAGAAACATGGTCGCCGCCAGCTCCCTCATATTCTGTAGGAAACGGCACGCCCATCAGGCCATATTCCGCCATCTTTTCTACAGTCTCTTCCGGGAATCTGTGTTCCTGGTCGATGTCCGCCGCTAACGGTTCCACTTCGTTCGTGGCAAACTCTCTTACCATTTTTCTTACGAATTCTTGTTCCTTCGTGAGTTGAAAGTTCATGTAAAATGCCTCCTTAAATCATTGATATCGGTAGGTTTTCGTCTATTAAAATTGTCCGCGTTTTAATAGTCCAGTTCGTTACAAAAGTAACAACCATACGTTTTTATTAAACCATACTACATCACTTTTTGCAAGCAAAGTTTGTACTTTCCTAAAATTATTTCTTGAGCCCCCTAAAAAATGGTAACCATGGGACAAAATCCGCAATGTTTGGCACAGGTCAGCGCAGATCCATCAGGTGCGCCAAAAACAGAGCGCGCTTCTTTGCCGCCCTCGATTTTTGGACATTCGCCAACGCCAAAACGGATCCCCGGCATCTGATGGGTTCAAAACGACCTTTTGTCCAAAAAGGGATTTTATTTCATTTAAAAGCATATTTATGGTATACTGGTCATAGAAATAAATCCGACATTGTCCGGAGCGCATTGGAACATGGCGGAAACGATTGTTCAAATGCGCTCCAAAAGAGTTAGGAGATGGAACGATGAAACCACTGAACAAGTATTTTGACCACACCAATTTGAAGCCCACAGCCTCGGAAACGGACATCCGAAGGCTTTGCGATGAGGCGAAAACATACGATTTTTATGCGGTTTGCGTCCACAGCTGCTATGTGCCGCTGGCCGTGACTGAACTGGAAGGCACAAAGATCAAGGTGGCCACGGTAGCGGGCTTCCCCCTGGGAATGAACTCCACGGAAACGAAAAAGCAAGAAGCGCAATGGGCCTGCGAAAACGGTGCGAAAGAAGTCGATCTGGTCATCAACATCGGCGCATTGAAGGACGGCAGGCGCGATTATGTAAAACGCGAAATCATGGAAGTGGCCGATGTCGCAACCTCCCACAAGGCCATTGTGAAAGCCATCCTGGAGACCTGCCTTTTGACGGACGAGGAAATCAGGACCGCCTGCCTCCTGGCGATCGAGGCGGGAGCTGCTTTTGTGAAAACATCCACCGGCTTCAGCAAGCATGGAGCCACGCCCCACGATGTGGCCTTCATCAAGGACACGGTAGGGGATAAAATCCTGATCAAGGCATCCGGCGGCATCCGCGATGTCCTGACAACGAAAGAAATGCTGCGTCTCGGCGCCCATCGCATTGGATCCAGCGCATCGGTCGCAATCATGGAAAGCCTGAAATAATTGCGCTTTCAGGCTCGCCACTTCATGATGTTGTCATCAAAGAAACATTCCAACTGCCCTCTGTCCTGCAGATAGGTCAGATAGCATCTGAGCGTGGAACCCACCACCGCATGCTGAATGAAATTAGGCTTCATGCCGTAGCCGTCATACACGCCTTTCAATATTTCATCGTAGCCTTTGCCCTGGCCGCAGTTTTTCAGGAGCGCATCGATGTTTTTCCTGATGTTCTCCCTGTTTCCGCAAGCCAGGGGCTTGATGTCCGCCACCACGTCCCCATGGGCGGGGATGAACAAATTTCCTTCCAGGGTTTCCAGAAGCGCCAGCGTTTCCAGATATTTGCCCACATCGACCAGATAGCCAAACTGGTATTTTTCCAGGCATTTCTGATTGAGCACGCTGTCTCCCAGAAACCAGACCCCATCGGGGGTCTTAACGCCAATCATGCCGAAGCTATGCCCGGGCAAATCGACATATTCCAACCCCTGCGGAAGGGCAAATCCTTCGATGTCGCGAAACCCGATAGGACCTGGATGGTCAAAGAAATCCTTCATTCTCTGGAAAGGATAGCCGCCGAACATGTAAGATGCCTCCAGCCTGTCATGGTTGGCAAAGGCATTTTCCACGTTGGTTTCATAAGCCGGGCAGTTCCATGTCCCCATCAGATATTTGTTGCCCCCCAAATGGTCGATATGGCTGTGGGTATTAATGATGAATTGCAGCTCCCAGCCATGGGATTTGAGGATTTCCTGCGCTGCCTGGGCGGATTTTTCCCCATTTCCCGTGTCAATCATGCATACTTCCGTTTCATTTAGTTGGTAAATCCCCATAATGTTAGGGTTGTCGATATACCAGGTTCTTTCACCTGCCTGTATGAGTTCAAACATCGCTGTCCTCTTTCTTTTTCGTTTTTTTCAAGTTCCTTGATCGGGAAGCTTTGTAGCAGCTGTGCAACCATCCGCCGCTGCCCCTTATCCAATCAACACCTGTTTTCCCTGAAACGCAAACCCATAATGCCGGATTCGTTCTGCCGGGATGCCCCGTGACGCCAACTGGCTATCGTAGGCTTTTTCTTTTATTTGGGCAAGAGCCGCTTCCAAAGTGGCTTCCAGGTTTTTTTCTTCGTTTGGGTCGCGGACTTTAAATTCCAGCACAAAAGCGGAGCAGTCCTTTTTGTACGGTTCCAGCATCACGTCATATCTTCCAAACCCGCTCTCCCGGTTGGACGAAATTCGATACTGGCCTGCCAGTTCCACAATCAACCCCAGCACAAATCCATGATAAAATCGCTCTGGCTCTGACTCCCTGGATGGTTTTGTTCCAGCATCGAAAAAGCTGAATGTTTCCAGGGCAACCTGATTCATGTAACGGTTCATGGCTTTCGTATCGCCACAAAGCAACGCCTGGACAAATGCGCTGTACGGAACATTCTCATCGGAAAACCAGTCTCGTACCATGTCTTCAAACATCATTCGCACTTCGCGGTTCGTCAGTTCCAATCGGTAGATGAACCTTCCAGTTCGCGGATGGAACTGCCTGCTCGTGACTTTCAAGTATCCGCCTGCCAAAAGCAAGCTCCAGATTGCTCCTCGTTTTTTGTGGAGCTGGTCAAATATGATTTCCTCATCCAATTCTGTTTCCAACGCCTCGCCCTTTAGCAAATCCTCCATGACGATTTTTGTTTGTGGGCTGCCCTGCTGAACCAGGCGATTCACAAGCGCACCTGAACTGGTATTCGTCCAGTAGCCTCGATACTCTTTCTTTTCAAGAAAGCTGGTAATGGACCATGGATTGTAAACATCTCGCTGGCTTCCAAATGTAAAACCGTCGTACCACCGCTTCACCCCCGCTTTTTGATCGGACAGTCCAAACTCATCGAGAGCCCGAAAGACCTCTTCTTCCGTAAAACCGAAGGATGTGCTGTATTTTTCCGAGGTCGTCGTAACGACTTCCAAATTGTTCAGATCTGAAAAGATGGACTCTTTGCTGACTCTGGTGACCCCTGTCATAAGTCCCCTCTCCATATACGGGTTCGATTTAAACGCAGCGTTGAACAAACTGCGAATGAAAGCTGTCATCTCATCCCAATACCCATTCACATAAGCTTCCTGCAAAGGCGTGTCATATTCATCCAGGAAAATCAGGACTTTTTTTTCATAATAGCGGCTCAAATACAGGGAAAGCCGATAGATGGCGATGGCAGCGACTGCATCTGTCATGTTGGGGTTCACGGAGGCAAAATATGCAGATTCCTGTTCTGTCAGGAAATTTTGTTTCAATAAATAGTCCCTGTTGGAATACAGTTCCGTCAACAATTGAAGAATGCTGTCCCGCGCAGTTTGGTAAGTAGCGCCCTTGATATTGGCAAAACTGAAAAAGAGAACCGGATATGCGCCTTGCATGTCGCGATACGTTGCATCCTTCCAGATGGACAATCCCTCGAACAAATCGCTTCTTCCCGCAAATTCATTTGAAAAAAAGCATTCTGCCATTCGCAGGTTCAACGTTTTTCCAAAGCGGCGAGGCCTGGTGATGAGCGTGACCGGATCCTGATTTTCCCACCATTCTTTGATGAAATCCGATTTGTCAATCAAAAAGCAGTCGTTTTCCCGCAAAAAAACAAAGTCCTGCGCTCCTATGGAAATGGTCTTCATCCCATCATCACCCCCCTGCCATGTCATTTGCCTTTTGGTCTGCAACATGGTGCTTGCGATATGGATTTTTTCCATATGTCTATATTATAAGAAAAAACCTATCGCCCTGTCAAGCGGATAGGTCTTCTTGCCCTTCTTCCATCGGACGGGAGCTTTCCCGTTTTCATCGAAAACAATCCGCCCGCACCTGCGCCACGATCAAGTCCGGCACGCTGGTCGTCTCGTACACGGACGAAAACGATCCGCCCATCCCTGCGCCACGATCCCTACTTGTACTCCCTGTGTTCCACATCGCAATAAGCGCAGCGATAAATCTTCCGTTCCCTGTCCGCCAGCTTGAACACATGGCTGATTTCCTGCTCGATGGAAGTGATGCATCTGGGATTCTTGCATTTGATGACATCTGTCAACGTTTCCGGCAACTCCAGGTGTTGTTTTTTTTGCAGCACCCCATCCTTGACCCGATTGATGGTGATGTTGCTGTCGATGTATCCCAGCATTTCAAAATCCAGTTCGATTTCATCATCGATTTTGATGATGTCTTTTCTCCCGTATTTGCTGCTGGTTACATTTTGTAGCACTGCCACGCTGCAATCCAGCTTGTCCAGCCTCAAATAGTTGTAAATTTCCATGCTTTTCCCGGCTTTGATATGATCCAGCACGATGCCCGTCGTCACGCCATCCACATTCATGTTTCAAACCTCCCCGCTACAATCTGTCCATGATCCATCCCCTTTTCCGCCAGTAAGGAAATGATCGTTCTCCCTCTCTATTTCAGTCCCAGCAAATCCAAAATCAACGCCATTCTGATATGTTTTCCGCACAGTGCCTGCTCAAAATAGCAGGCTCTCGGATCATCGTCCACTTTTACGGAAATTTCGTTGACCCTCGGCAGCGGATGCATGATGGTCAAATCTTCCTTGGCGTTTTCCAGCTTTTCCATGTCCAATATGTAGGTGTCCTTCAGCCTTACATAGTCCTCTTCATTGAAAAACCGCTCCCTTTGCACCCTTGTCATGTACAGCACATCCAATTGGGGCATGGCTTCTTCCATGCTTTCCACTTCGCACCATGTTGCGCCTGCGGTCCTCAGCTTTTCCCGGATGTATTCCGGCACCTTCAATTCCTCTGGCGAAATGAGGACGAATTTCACGTTTGGATAGCGGAGCATGGCTTCGATGAGGGAATGAACCGTCCTGCCAAACTGCAGGTCGCCGCAAAGTCCCAGCGTAACGTTTCCCAGCTGGCCTTTTTTGCGCTTGATGGTAAGCAGGTCCGTCAGGGTCTGCGTGGGATGGAAATGGCCACCGTCCCCGGCATTGATAATGGGTACGGTCGTCCGCTTGGCTGCGACCAAAGGCGCGCCTTCCTTTGGATGGCGCATGGCGATGATGTCCGCATAACAGCCTACCGTCCTTACGGTGTCACTTACGCTCTCTCCCTTTGCGGCGGAACTGGACGATGCTTCGGAAAAGCCCAGCACCGTTCCTCCCAATTCCAGCATGGCGGCTTCAAAGCTGAGCCTGGTCCTGGTGCTGGGTTCAAAAAACAGGGTTGCCAGTTTCTTCCCTTTGCAAATGTCCAGATAGTCATCGCGGTTTTCCACAATGTCATCGGCAATCCGAATCAGATGATCGATTTCCTCCACGGACAGATCCAGGATGCTGATTAAATTACGAATGGAACCTCCCATTTAGCGTTCTCCTTTCATCCACCCCTCATGGCATGGGTCATCTCGAAATGCCAGGAGGCGATGCACATCCGCTTGTTCGATGTAATGTTCTGCTGCCGCCACTTCTGCCAGCGTATCCAGGTCGCACAGGCTGACGTTTTTCACCTTTGCCTCTGCCATCCGCAGGATTCCCTGTTTCATGCCGTATGTAAAGATGCTGGCGATCCCCAGAACCTGCGCGCCTGCGTCCCTCAGCGCTTTTACGGTTTCCAGGACGGAACCGCCTGTGGAAATCAGGTCCTCGATCACGACCACTTTCTGGCCTTTTTCCAGCTTTCCTTCGATTTGGTTCGTCCGCCCGTGGTCTTTGGCAGAATGCCGCACATACCCCATGGGAAGCCCCATGATGTGCCCCGTAATGGCAGCATGGGCGATGCCTGCGGTGCTGGTTCCCATCAATGCTTCGCACTCCGGGTAATGCTCCCGGATGATGTGCGCCAGCCCTTCTTCCACCTTGGTTCGCACCTCCGGCGCAGTCAGGGTCAGGCGGTTGTCGCAGTAGATGGGGCTTTTGATGCCGCTTGCCCAGGTAAACGGATCGTCTGGCTGCAGGAACACGGCGCCGATGGACAGCAGCCCCCTTGCGATTTCTCTCTTCATGCCGATACCTCCACAAATTCTCTCACGCAGCGGCCATAAGCTGCGACCGGGTCTTCCGCCTGGGTGATGGGCCGCCCCACCACAATGTAGTCGGAGCCAAAAGCCTTTGCCCTTGCGGGAGTCGTCACCCTCACCTGATCGCCCTTGGAAGCATCGTCAAAGCGCACCCCCGGCGTGACCGTGAGAAAATCGATGCCGCAAGCATCATGGATTTTTCCTGCTTCCAGCGGCGAACACACTACGCCATCCAGGCCTGCCGCTTTTGCGTTTTCCGCATATTTGATTACCACGTTCTCGATGGCTTCATCAATCAGCAGCTCCTCTGTCATTCGCTTCTGGCTGGTGGACGTGAGCTGGGTCACGGCAACAAGGAGAGGCCTGCTGCCGTCCTCTCTCGTCAGTCCCCGGATGGCTGCTTTCATCATCTCGATGGTGCCTGCCGCATGCAGGTTCACCATATCCACATCCAACCGCGACAGCACTGCCATGGCCTTTTCCACCGTATTGGGGATATCGTGGAGCTTCAAGTCGAGGAACAGCTTATGCCCCCGTTTTTTGATTTCCCCAACGATGGAAGGACCTTCTGCGTAGTAAAGCTCCATCCCCACCTTCACATAAAGGGGTTTGTCCGCAAATTTGTCCAGGAAAGCCAACGCTTCCCGACCGCTCTTAACATCCAGCGCAATGATTACGCCCTTTCCCATTGTTTTCCTCCTCCCTTGCGATTCCAATGATGTCCGCCAGCCTTTCGATACCCAGTCCTTCCATGGCATCCGGCAGGGCTTCGATGATTTCTTTGCAGGCGTAGGGGTTCACCAGGTTGGCAGCCCCGACCTGCACGGCGGTTGCCCCTGCCATCATCATTTCAATGACATCCTCTGCGCTGGAAACGCCGCCCATGCCCATGATCGGGATTTTCACCGCACCGGCTGCCTGGTACACCATTCGCAGCGCTACTGGGAAAATAGCAGGCCCCGACAAGCCGCCCATTTTGTTGGCGAGCATCGGCTGCCTTTTGCGGATGTCAATGCGCATCCCAAGGAGCGTGTTGATCAAGCTCAAACCGTCCGCCCCTGCGCTTTCACAGGCCTTTGCGATGGAAACGATGTCCGTCACATTGGGGCTCAGCTTCATATAAACCGGCTTCGTTGTCACACGTTTCACGGCTCGGGTGACTTCCGCTGCGCTTTCCGGCGAAACGCCGAAAGCCATGCCGCCATGATCCACGTTGGGGCAGCTCACGTTGACCTCGATGATGCCAACCTGCTCCTGCTGGTCCATCGCCTGCGCGCATTCCATGTATTCTTCCAGCGAAAAACCGCTCACATTGGCGATGACCGGCTTTTGATAAATCCTGGAAAGTTCCGGCAGTTCCCTTTCGATGACCGATTGCAGCCCTGGGTTTTGCAGACCCACGGAATTGATCATTCCCTGGCTGCACTCAGCAATCCTGGGCTGCTGGTTTCCGAACCTGGCTTCCCTGGTCGTTCCTTTGAAAGCCAGGGATCCCAAAACATTAATGTCGTAAATCTCCGCATATTCCTTTCCGTACCCGAAGGTGCCACTTGCGGGAATCACCGGATTGTCCAAGGTCAACCCACTCAGGGAAACCTTCATGTCCGCCACAAAATTTCCTCCTTTCGCAACACGGGGCCTTCCTTGCAAATGCGTTTGCAGCCGTGTTTCGTCTCGCAGCTGCAGCCCATGCAGCCGCCGAACCCACAGCCCATCCTGGCCTCAAAGCTGAACTGGCCGTCCGCCACCTTGTCCGCAACCGCCCTCAACATCGGTTCCGGTCCGCAGGCACAGCCATATCCAAAGGCTCCAAACCCGTCCGTCACAAAGCCCTTTGCCCCATGGCTGCCGTCCGCCGTCATCATGCGGACTTCAATGCCCAGGTCTTGAAATTCCCTTTCGTAAAAGACTTCCGCTTTCGTGTTGAATCCCAGAACCACAATGGGCTGCTTTCCCTGGTCAATGAGCCTTTTTGCCAGTCCGTACATGGGCGGCACACCTGCGCCGCCTCCTGCCAGCACAGGTTCCTGGCTGATTGCGGAAAGGTCGTAACCGTTCCCCAGCGGGCAGAGGATTTCCAGTTCCTTTCCCGGTCGCAGCCCTGCCATGGTTTTCGTTCCTTTTCCTACTGTTTTGTATACGATGGTGAGTTGCCCCTCTTTCCAGTCACAGATGGAAAAGGGCCTTCTCAGGTAGCAGCCCTCCAGCCTGACGTTGACAAACTGGCCGGGAGCGGAGATTTCAGAAACATCTCCTTCCAGCTTCATTTCCCATGTGTCGAGAGCCAGTTGCCTGTTGGAAAGGATCAGATAGGGATTGTTTTTCATCTTGTGCTCCTTTCTGCTGCCTTGCGGCTGGCCATGCAACCTGTCGGGGCATTTCGGGCATTTCCATGTCTCATGCTATTTCTCCCAGACCTTCCTTCCGTTGACGAAGGTCATTTTGTTTTCCCCCCATGTTTCCATCCCGGCGAAGGGGGTGCTGCGCCCCTTGGAAAGGAAATCCTTCGGATCGATGATGCTGCGGCTCCTGACGTCCAGCACCGCAATGTCGGCAACCTGCCCCTCTTCGATGCAACCGCCCTCTATGCCAAAGATCCTGCGGGGCGCGATGGCCATGCGTTCCACCAGCGTTTCCAGGGTGATGACGTTCGTCTTTACCAGGTGCGTATACAAAACCGGGAAAGCGGTTTCCAGACCCACGATGCCAAATGCGCTTTCAGCCAATCCTTTGCTTTTTTCCTCCTGGCTGTGGGGCGCATGGTCGGTGGCGATCAGATCGATCGTCCCATCCCGCAGTCCTTCTATGAGAACCGCCCTGTCTTGCGCCGATCGAATGGGCGGGTTCATTTTGAACCTTCCGTCCTCCTGCAGATCCTGATCGCAAAGCACCAGGTAATGGGGCGCCGTCTCGCAAGTGACATTCACGCCTTCCTCCTTTGCCCGGCGAATCAGCGCCACCGTTTCCCTGGTGGAAACATGGCATACATGATAATGAACGCCCGTCCTTTTGCAAAGCCCAATGTCCCGCTGCACCTGACCCCATTCGCTTTTGGAGCAGATGCCCCGGTGCCCATGGGCTGCCGCATACGCCCCATCGTGGATGTAGCCGCCGCAGAGCAGGCTTTCGTCCTCGCAGTGAGCTGCGATGATCTTCCCCAGAGATTTGGCCTTTTGCATGGCCGCTTCCATCAAATCGCCGGACTGCACCCCTTTTCCATCGTCTGAATAAGCGATGGCTTTCTCTTTCATGGCTTCCATGTCCGATAGCTGGCTCCTCCCGTCCTGCCTCTTTGTGATGGTTCCATAAGGGAACACTTTGACAGCTGCGTCTTTTTCTATGATGTCCAGCTGGATTTGAAGATTCGCCATGGTGCTGGGCGCAGGGTTCACGTTTGGCATGGCACAGACCGCAGTGTAGCCTCCCCTGGCGGCAGCCATGGTTCCCGAGCGGATGGTCTCTTTATAAAAAAAACCAGGTTCCCGGAGATGCACATGGACATCAACAAAACCTGGAATGATGAAGCACGAATCGCAATCGATGCTTTTGTCCCATGGGGTGGAAGGGGAAAGAGACAAGCGATCCTGAACCACAAAAACGTCTCCCTTCTCAAATCCTCTTTCCGTAAACAGGTATCCGTTTTTCAGCAGCGTGGTCATACGGAGATCCTTTCTCTCTCGGTTTTTGCCTAAATTTTCGATAGTATATCACATGGGAAAATGGAAGTCAATCGACTTTTTTTGTTTTTTCTTTGGCTGAAAAGCCAGGGGCTCCACCCGTTTCTTTCAATGGAGAGGTACAGTTCCATTCTGCCAGAACGGTTTGCCTGTATAGAGGCTTGCCAAAAATCCATTTGACCCCCGTACCCGAATGGTTGTATAATAGTAATGATTGCAAACATGCAGAACTGAGAGGGAAATCATGAAACATGGCACAACTCGAAACATCTTTTTTACGCTATTTTTATCACTGTTCCTGACAGTATCTTTTTTGATTGCGTTTTTCGCAGCGACGGAACCTTTTTCTGCCCATGCCGCCGCAGGGGGAAAGGATGCCGCAACGCTGGAAAACGCCTTAACGCCAAGTGAAGTGACCTCAGAAGAACCTTCCGCTCCATCCCCGCCTGTCATTGCTTCGTCCATCGTCAAAGCTGGCATACAGGTCACATGGAACAGCGTTTCAGATGCAGATGGCTACTATGTGATGCGCAAAGTCAGCGGTGGAACCTGGAAAAGGCTTGCGGACGTTTCTGCGGATTCCCTGCAGGATTCCCCCGATGCGCTTTCCGACCATTTCACCTACACCGACCAGAAAGTCACAGAGGGGAAGAACTATCATTATGCGGTGAAGTCCTATCGGTATTCAAGCGATTCGGGAAAATTGAAAAGCGCATACAGCAACAAACTGAAAATCAAATACACGCTTCCGCCGCAACTCCGGCTTTCCGTCACAAGCGCAGGGGTTTCCCTCTCCTGGGCGCCGCGAACCGGAGCCAGCGGTTATTACGTCTATCGGAAAGCAAGCGGCGACGCAGATTGGACGCTCGCAAAGAAACTGTCCGCCGGCAACATCGTGGCCTGGATGGATAAGCCGCCGACAAACGGAACCTATTATCATTATGCGATTTCCTCTTACAGCGGCGGCTATGAAAGCATCCTATCGCCAAAAGCAAATGCGCTGTGGCTCAAAAGCCCTGCGGTGAAACTGGCTCGCTCCTCCCGCTCCATGACGGTGACGTGGAGCAAGTGCGCCTCCGTTGATGGCTACGAAGTGCAGTATGCGTCCAACGGTTTTTTCATCGGGAAAAAGACGCAAAAATTCAGCGGCAATTCTACCGTTTCCACCAACATCTCCGGACTTTCCAAAAAGAACGTTTATTTTGCCCGGGTTCGCACCTACCAAGTGCATGACGGAAAAACCTACTATTCGGACTGGGGGCTTTCGCCCAACGCAAAGGGCAAACGCACGGTGAAAGCATCCGCCCTTTACACCAAGGTAAAGGTCACAACGAAAGATGAGGACGGCAAGAAAAAGAAAAAGACGGTAAAGAAAACTTTTGAATTGCGTTCCAAGGCAAAGCTCTCCATGTACGGTTACGACACGGTGCAGGGAAGCTGCACCAATGGAAAATACGCCTATTTTGCCATGAACAATCGCAAAACGGACAAATGCCGCATCGTAAAAGTCAACATTTCCAAGAAGAAGGTCGTGAAGGTTTCTCCCGTTTTAAACATCGGACATGGAAACGGCATGACCTTCGTCAAGGGCGACAACCGCATCGCAGTCGTCCATAAAAGCGCAGGCAAAAATCGGGTCACATTTATCAATGCCAAAAGCCTGCGGATTTCCAGCCGCAAAAATGTGAAGATTCCCGACGATCTCCCAGGTGCGACAAATACCAAAAGGAAAAACATTTCCTCCTTTAGCGCCATTGCTTATGACTCGAACTCGAAGCGTTATGTGGCGCTCGTCCAGGGAACAACGAACTTTTTGATTTTGGATAAAAACCTGAACCCCCTTTGCTACATCATGCCTTCTTTCAAAAATGCGTACCTGAACCAGGGGTTGGACGTTACGAAGGATTATATCATCCTGTCCCAAAGCCCCAACTCCAAGAGCCAGAAATACAACATTTTTTCCGTGTACACATGGGACGGCATTTACATCAGGACCATCAATGTGAAAAAAGGCTATGAACTGGAGAGCGCATTCCATTCCGGCAGCAAATTCTATGCCGGGGTCTATCGCTCTTACAACCAGGCGTATTATAAGAGAGCGAAAAAAACCGTGGTCAAAAATGGAAAGAAAGTGGCAAAGATGGTAAAAGTGCGCCGATGGCGACTGATGCGCGACAATTACGTTTATCGGCTTTCCGGGTTTTAAGGGTTCTCACCCTTTCTTCCACTTGCCGCTCCGATAGCGCAGGACAAAGCATACGGCTCGGATCAGCCAGTCAACGGTCATGGCGATCCATACGCCAAAGAGTCCCAGATGGAAGTACAGCCCCAGCAAGTAGCTGAACCCCACCCTGAACACCCACATGGAAAGGATGGATACCAGCATAGTCAACCCCACATCGTTGGACGCTCGCAGGGTATTGGGCAATGTAAAGGCCAGTGGCCATATGAGGACGGCACAGCTGGAGTGATAAATCAAAATTTGCTTCGCATATTGATTGGCTAAAGCCGAAAGCCCGTACACATGCAAAATCAAGGGCAACGCCAATACCACCATTGCATTAAAAGCCAGCATGGAACCATAACAGATCTTGATGAGTTTTTTCGTATAATGCTGCACCTGCTGATAATCGCCGGCTCCTACGCACTGGGATACGACTGTAATGGTCGCATATCCCAGCGCAATTCCCGGCAGAATGGCGAACATGGCCACATAGTTTCCAATGGCATTGGCTGCGATTGCCGCCGTGCCGAAGCTGGAAACCAGGCTCAGCACCAAAATTTTTCCCAGCTGGAACATGCTGTTTTCCAGTCCATTGGGGATTCCAATGTATAAAATCCGTTTTAAAAGCCTTCTGTCTATCCGAAACGCAAAGGGTCTGGGAATGTGAAGCAGCCGTTTTTGATTGCATAAAAGCACGATGATGATGACTGCTGCCGTCACCCTGGCCGCAAGCGTGGGAATCCCCGCCCCTTCTACGCCAAAATGGAAGCCGTAAATCAAAACGGCGATGCCTGCCAGGTTGATGCCGTTCATCAACAGGGACATCTGCATGGCAATTTTGGAGTTTCCCATGACGCGAAAAATCGCAGCCCCCGCATTGTAGAGGGCAATGAAGGGAATGGATGCGCTGACGATCAGGAGGAACACTCTGCTGTCATGCCTTACTTCCCCATCAATGTCGCCAAACACCTGATACAAGATAAAATTGCGAAACACATAGCAGGCTGCCATGACGAGGATGGACAATGCCCCGACAAACAAAATCATCTGCCATGCTGCCCGGCATCCCGTTTCCGCATCCTTTCTGCCTATGTATTGGCCTGCCACCACCGCACCGCCCGTGGCCAGGGCGGAAAACACGTTGATGAACAAAATAAAAACGGAATCCACCAACGAAACGCCAGAAACAGCGGCTTCTCCCACGCTGGCGACCATGATGGAGTCCACCAGTCCCACGGAAATCTGCAGAAATTGTTCAACCATCAATGGGATGATGAGTTTCCACAAATCCCGGTTGGAAAATCGATATTCCATGTTTCGTCACTTCCTCCATCTATTCTTCGGGCAGCTGCAATGAAATCTGCTGCAAATCCACGCTGTCCATCGGCGTTTTGCCATCGGATCCTTCTTCCCGTTCTTCAAAGTCCCCCAGCTCTCCAATGTCCGGCAGTTCTTTCAGGCTCTTGAAACCAAAATTTTTTAAAAACGCATCCGTCGTGCCATAAAGGATGGGGCGGCCAATTCCCGTGGATCGCCCAACTTCCCCCACCAGGTCTTTTTTCTGCAACCCGTCCACGATTCGGTCGCACTTGATACCGCGGATGGCCTCGATTTCCCCCTTTGTCACCGGTTGCTTGTAAGCGATGATCGCCAGCACTTCCAATGCGGACTGGGTTAATTTCCTTCGCTTTACCGGGGTGCAGAGCCGTTCGATATATGATGCGTTTTCCTGTGCTGTAACGAATTGAAAGCGTTTGTTCACTTCCCGAATGCGGATGCCCTTTTCTCCCTGATCGTATTCTTCCTGCAGCTCTATGAAATAATCGTATGCATCTTTCCAATTGATATGAAATATTTCTGCCGCTATTTTTACGTCCAAAGGTTCCCCCCAGATGAACATCATGGACTCAAATGCGGATTTTATGGTTTTCTTACTGGTCATTTGCGCCTTCCTCCATCAGATGCTCGGTTGCCCTTACCAGAATATCGCCGAACAGGTACTTTTGTTCGGCCTCCAGCCTGTTTTCCTTCATCATTTCCAACAGCGAAGAAAAGGTCAGGGCGATATCGTAACGGTCATCTTTCTTCTCCACCAGTTCTTTGAAATTCGCTTCCCGCAAAGGATCCATGCGAAAAAAAAGCTGAATGGCGTCCATTCTGGCTTCTGCGGTGATTCGCTGCTTTTCTGAACGAATGTGGTGCCTTCGGATTTCCTCCAACCGCTTCTTTCTGTGAAGAAACAAATGGAAAGCGGACACCAACTGCTGCAGATTCAGGTTCAAGCGTTCATCCGCCTGGCCAACGTAAAGGGAAAGATCCTCCTGTGGCTTTTCCATGATGCGCAGTCCCGCCTCTTCCCGTTCCCGCAGCATCTCCGCCAACAGCTTGAACCGTTTGTATTCCAGCAGCTTTTCTACCAATTCCGAACGGGGATCTTCGCTGGGATCTCCTTCTTCTCCTACGGCCGGACGGGGCAGCATCATGTTCGACTTGATTTCCAAAAGGGATGCCGCAAGTACCATGAATTCGGCTGCCGCAGCTACATCCTGCCGCTCGATTTCTTTCACATGCGCCAGATATTGATCCGTGATTTCTGAAATTTTGATATCGTAGATACGCATCTGGGCGTTTTCAATCAAATAGACCAATAGGTCAAAGGGTCCTTCAAAGACGTTCAGCTTTACTTTATATGCCATATTCTTGCAACCTTCTCAGATTTTCTTCATAAGGCGGATGGACAATGCCTTTTTCCGTCACTACCGCCGTGATGTGTCGATGATCCGTCACATCGAAAGCCGGGTTGTATGTTTTGATCCCCGCAGGAGCCATAGGCTTTTCGTACCACATTTGGCAGATTTCCTCCCCCGGACGCTCTTCGATACGAATTTGAGCGCCCGTAGGCGTATGCAAGTCAATGGTGGACGTAGGCACGAACATGTAAAATGGAATCCCAAACTCCTTTGCTAGGATGGCCACTCCCGAAGTGCCGATTTTATTGGCCCCATCGCCATTGGCAGCCATCCGATCGCATCCGACTACGACTGCATCGATTTTTCCCTGTTTCATGACCGTTGCAGCCATATTGTCACAAATCAATGTCACATCCACGCCCTCCCTGGAAAGTTCCCAGGCGGTCAGCCTTGCGCCCTGCAGCAAAGGCCTGGTTTCATCAGCAAACACTTTGAACCCGTATCCCCGCTCCTGCCCCAGGTATATGGGCGCCAGGCAGGTTCCGTATTTCGCCGTGGCCAGGGTTCCTGCGTTGCAGTGGGTCAAAATTCCCATGCCTTGCTTCAGCAGGGAAAGCCCGTGTCGCCCCATGCGCAAACACGCTTCTTCATCTTCCTGGCGAATCCCATGCGCTTCTTCCAACAGGGATTCTTTGATGTATTCCAGCTCCTGGTTCCAGGATGGCGCAAAGCAAAGGCCATCTTCCATGGCAAGCAGCCTGCGCTCCATTCGATCTAACGCCCAGGACAGATTCACCGCTGTCGGCCTGGATGTAGCGATGTACGCTTTGATTCGATGGAAATCTTCGGCAAACGCCTGGAACGTGTCGGGCTGCAAATCCCGAACAGCCACATAAAGGCCGTAAGCCGCCGCCACTCCAATGGCCGGAGCGCCCCGAACCCGAAGTTCTTTGATGGCCGTCCAGATCTCTTCCTTTGTCCGAACCTCGATGTACCGCTCCTCCCCAGGAAGCAGAGTTTGATCCAAAATCAGCAGCTTGTCTCCCTCGTATTTTACAGGCACGATCATCCCTGTTTCCCGCCTTTCTTTCTCACCAGTTCTCTGCGTTCATTCTACCATAGACTTCCTTTTGAAAACTCAACCGTGGCCGTGATTCAATGAGCGCTTCCTTGCGGCAACGCCGTTCCGATCAGTTGTGCTCATTATACCACGAATTTCCGCTGGAAACTCAATCGGGATTCGTGATTCAAGGAA
>CAZVBL010000012.1:0-40669 GCA_964625475.1 uncultured Zhenpiania sp.
GCCTGGTGATGCGCCAAAATTACCTGCGGCATTACGCAAAGCTGAAGGACGGCGATTCGGAACATCCTGCTGCTCAAAGACCCAGCGTTTTCCCCAAAAACGTCTTTCGTGAATAAATCCCAAAAAAACTTGCAATGCCCAGGGGCTTTGTGGTAATATGAATCGTTAAGAAAAATACCTTTTGCTGCGTTTTACGACGCTCCGGCGGAGGCTCGGCTAAAGGTGAATCAGGAAAAAGGAGAATGCGTTATGATTGATCAAGCAAAAAAGGCGGAAATTATCAAAGAGTACCAGTTAAAGGAAGGGGACACCGGCTCCCCGGAAGTGCAAGTCGCGATCCTGACTTACAGAATCAACGACTTGAACGAGCATCTGAAAGTACACAAGAAAGACCACCATTCCAGGAGAGGGCTTCTAAAAATGGTAGGCCAGAGAAGGAACATGCTTAATTACCTAAAGGACAAGGATCTGGAACGCTACAGAACCCTGATTTCCCGTTTAGGATTAAGAAAATAGCGAAGGAAACAGGCGGGAGAAATCTGCTCCCGCTTGCTTTTTTGTGCAGGCAATGCAAATAAAACAAAAGGGCATTGGATCAGGAACTGGAGAGAAAATTAACAGGAGGTAGTTGTTAATGAAATTTACAGATTACAGAACGTTTAAGACGGCCATCGGCGGCAAACTGCTGGAGTTGGAAATCGGCAAAGTTTGCGAGATGGCCAATGGGCAGGTCATGGTGAAATACGGGGATACGGTCGTGAACGTGACGGCTGTCATGTCCAAAGCACCCAGGCCGGACATCGACTTTTTCCCATTGAGCTGTGACTATGAGGAAAAAATGTATGCGGCGGGTAAAATTCCAGGGGGGTTCATCAAGCGGGAAGGAAGGCCCAGCGAACGGGCGATCCTCAATTGCAGATTGATGGACAGGCCTTTAAGGCCGCTGTTTCCAAAGGGCTTTTTCAATGATGTGCAGGTAGTGGCGACCGTCATGTGCGTGGACTACGATGCGCCATCGGAAATCGCAGCCATGATCGGATCTTCCGTTGCGCTTGCCATTTCTGACATTCCCTGGGACGGACCCACCGGTTCCGTGCTCATCGGCAGAGTGGACGGCCAGTTCATCGTCAATCCTGGTTTGGAACAGCGGGAAGCCAGCGACATGCATCTGGTAGTTTCCGGAACAAAGGAAGCGATCATGATGGTAGAAGCCGGGGCAAACGAAGTGCCGGAAGGGGACATTCTGGATGCAATCATGTTTGCCCACGAAGAGATCAAGAAAATCGTGGCCTTCATCGATGACATCGTAGCGGAAGTGGGCAAGCCGAAAGTGGAGCTGGATCTTTACGAAGTGCCGGAAGAAATCGATGCAGCCGTAAGGGCTTACGCAGAAAGCAAGATGCGGGATGCCATCCAGACCGTTGATAAAATGGAACGGCTGGACAACATGGATGCGGTAGAAGCGGAAACAAAAGCACATTTTGAAGAAATATATCCGGAGAACGAAAAAGATGTGGACAACGTATTGTACGCCATCACCAAGGAGCAGGTAAGAAGCATGATCCTGGACGATGGCATCCGTCCCGACAATCGAAAATTAGATGAAATTCGGCCAATTTGGGTGGAAGCCGGAGTCCTGCCCAGAACCCACGGATCAGGTCTGTTCAAGAGAGGGCAAACCCAGGTCATGTCCGTTGCGACCCTGGGCGCCATGGGCGAGGCCCAGACCATTGATGGCATTACGGAGCAGACGGAAAAGCGGTACATGCACCACTACAATTTCCCCCCCTATTCCGTAGGCGAAGCGAGGCCTATGAGAAGCCCGGGAAGACGCGAAATCGGACATGGCGCATTGGCGGAACGGGCACTGATCCCAGTGCTTCCAAGCGTGGAGGAGTTTCCATACGCCATTCGCGTGGTATCGGAGGTGCTTTCCTCCAATGGCTCCACTTCCCAGGCATCGGTATGCGGCAGCTGCCTGTCCCTCATGGATGCAGGCGTTCCCATCAAAGCGCCGGTGGCAGGCATCGCCATGGGTCTCATTGAGCGGGTGGAAGAGGACGGAACCAGCAAAATGGCCATCCTTTCCGACATCCAGGGCATGGAAGATTTCCTGGGCGACATGGACTTCAAGGTTGCAGGAACGGCCAAGGGCGTTACAGCGATCCAGATGGACATCAAAGTCCACGGCCTTTCCAAGGAGGTGCTGCAGGACGCATTGGCACAGGCACATGATGGCAGAATGCACATCATGGAGGAAATGCTGGCAGAAATCCCAGAACCCAGGGAAGAACTGTCCCCGTATGCGCCTAGGATCGTTTCCATGCAGATCGAGCCGGACAAAATCCGCACGGTCATCGGGCCGGGAGGCAAGACCATCAACAAGATTATCGCTGACACGGGCGTCAAAATCGACATTGACGACACGGGTCTCGTCTATATTGCGGCTCCTGATATGGAGAGCGCCTATGCGGGCGTCCATGAAATCGAACTGCTGACGAAAGATGTGGAAGTAGGGGAAATCTACGAGGGAACCGTTACGAGGCTCATGGCCTTCGGCGCATTCATCGAAATCCTGCCGGGCAAGGAAGGCCTGCTGCACATTTCCAAGATGGCAAAGAAGCGGGTGGAAAAGGTGGAAGACGTGATGAAGGTAGGCGATGTGGTGAAAGTCAAGGTGACGGAAATCGATAACCAGAACAGGATCAACCTTTCCAGGAAAGAATTGCTGTAGGCGATGTGATTCGGGCTGGGTCGCATGCCCGGATGGGACGTGAAGAAAGCTTCGTCCTGAAATGGTGCCTCTAAAGTGGACAAGGCAAAGAATCAAAGCCCGCTTTGGGGGCGTTTTTATGGTAAAGCCGCCGCTTGTTGCGTTGTCGCTGTCATGTGTTCCAACTCCCTTCGTTATTCTAACATGCGTGGAAAGCCTTTTCGATGGCTTTGAAACCTGTGTTGCTTCTTGTGTGGCATCTGAAAATGTGATACCATATCTTGTTGCATGCTCTGCAAAAACGGCTGGATTTCAGGAAAATGCGAAAAAAATCTGTCGTTTTCACCAAAAAACGTCAAAAAACATATGGTTGCTCCTTGAAAAAAACATTATAATGGCAGTATATGGGAGATTGCATACAGGGGGGATAATCATGAAGCAGAGGAAGATATCCATCATGCTCATCTTGTTTCTGACCGTGACGTTGCTTGCGCCGATGGGTGTGCGCCCGGCAGCGTCTTACGGGGCGGGTTCTTTTAACATTCGCACCAGCGTACCGACTTCCAGCGATCCCAATGCGAAATATTATTATTCCGACTTGAACCGTTTTTGGAAAGCAGGGAGGCTGGCGCCGGATTTCAAATATTACGACAAGATCATGGATGACGGAAAAACAGGCGGCTATATATGGGGGAACTGCACCTGGTGGGTTTACGGCAGGGCAAGTGAAGTATTGGGCACGCCCTTGACATCTGAATTGCGGGGCAACGCCGGACAGTGGTGGCAATGCAACATAAATGGGGGCTTTTTCCCATATGGTTCTGTGCCAAAGGCAGGCGCCATCGCAGTTTACGGTACCCATGTGGCCTTTGTGGAGCAAGTAGTCGATGGACAAGTTTATGTTTCCGAGTCCGGCTGGCAGACCAAGACCTACCCCATGTCCTCGTATGACGACATTTACTTTCATTACGGAAAGCCCTGGCAGAGCAGCTCCCTGAAGGGGTACATCTACATCACGGACAAGAAATCGGTCAACAATATTACGACGACTTCCGTGAATTATAGCGTGAAAGTCACCGTGACTGAGTTGCGCATGCGCAGCGGTCCAGGCACAGGCTATGACAACATGGGCTACATAAAACCGGGAACCCACAAGCTGAAAGCCATCACTTCGGATGGGGAGTGGGGACAGCTTGCCAGCAATGGCTATTGGATTTCCATGGAATATGCCAAAAAAGTCACGAACAACAAGAACAACAAGCTGAAATCCCTCAGCGTTTCGGGGTATGCGATTTCGCCGGCCTTTGAAGCAAAGACTACCAGCTATTCCCTGACCGTGCCCAGCAACGTCTCATCCGTCATCGTCAAGGCGGTGAAGGCCAGCGCAAAGGCCACGGTTTCCGGAACAGGCACAGTGGCGCTGGCAAAGGGCAGCAATGTGAAGGCCGTGACCGTAACTGCGAAAAACGGCAAAGTGAGAACGTATACGCTGAACATCACCAGGGCAAAGCAGACCAAGGTAAAGGTTACGAGCGCATTGCGCATGCGGAGCGGTCCAGGCAAACAGTACAAGGGCAAAGGAAAGCTGAAAAAGGGCACATATGCCATCGTTCAAAGAAAAAGCGGCTGGGGCAAGCTGAAAAAGAACGGCTATTGGATCAACTTGCGCCACACTGAGGCCGTTACTGCCACCTCGAACGCAAGCGCTACAGACAAAACATCGACAGATAGCGCAACGCCGACGAAAGCGACCAATCAGTCCAAGACCAAGTACAAGGTGAAAGTCACGGTCGATGGTTTGAACATGCGGAGCGGTCCAGGCAAGAAATACCAGAGCAAAGGAACTTTGAAAAAAGGCACGTATCAAATCGTAAAGACGAAAAAAGGCTGGGGCAAACTGAAGAAGAACGGTTATTGGATCAAACTGTCCTATGCAAAGCGAATTTGAGAAAACGATTGGATGGCAGCGAAATCACAACAGAGATTTGTCAAATCGTCAAGCAGGAAATCCCTATGAAGAGAACATGTTCTCGGTAGGGATTTTTGTTCTCAATGCCAAGGATGGAAATCCTTGCGACTGGCGCATGCCCTTGTAGTCGCACGCTTGCCTTTGCGGCTGCGGACTTCGTAGCCGCAAGCCCAGCCTTTGGAAGCTGGGCATTGGGAAACAGGAGGGAACGGTGTTTTTACCTATTTCAAAGCAGGACATGAAAGAGAGGGGCTGGGAGCAAGCGGATTTTGTCCTGGTGACGGGGGATGCCTATGTGGATCACCCATCCTTTGGGACTGCCATCATCAGTAGGGTGCTGGAGCGATTCGGCTACAAAGTCGCTATCCTGGCGCAGCCGGACTGGAAATCCACAAGGGATTTCGCCCGGTTTGGAAAACCTCGCCTGGGCTTTCTCATCAACAGCGGAAACGTGGACTCCATGGTGAACCATTTTTCCGTGTTCAAGCGCAGGCGGAAAACAGACCATTATTCTCCCGGCGGCAGGGCGGGGCTTCGTCCCGATCGCGCAGTCATCGTCTATAGCAACAGGGCCAGGGAAGCCTACAAGGGCGTGCCTGTGATCATCGGCGGGCTGGAGGCCAGCCTGCGGCGGTTGGGGCATTACGATTATTGGACGGACAAAGTGCGGCGATCCATTTTGCTGGATGCCAAAGCGGACATTCTCATCTACGGCATGGGAGAACGAACCATCGTGGAAATCGCAGAGGCCCTGGAGAGCGGCATTGCGGCAGAGGACATGGGTTGGATTCGGGGAACCTGCGTAAAGGGGCGTTTGGCAGATGCGGACGAGGAAACGATTGTCCTTCCATCCTTTGAAGAAATAACCGGCAGCAAGCGGCGGTACGGCGACAGTTTTGCCCTGCAGTACAGAAACAATGATGCCATCAGCGGAAAACGGATCATGGAGCCTTATGGCAACGATCTTTGCGTCATACAGAACCCGCCGCAGCCGCCCCTGGAGCGGGAAGAACTGGATCGGGTTTATGAGCTGCCTTATGAAGGGCGGTATCATCCCATCTACGAAAAGCAAGGCGGCGTTCCGGCTTTGCAGGAAGTGAAGTTCAGCCTGGTCAGCAGCAGGGGATGTTTTGGCGGCTGCAGCTTCTGCGCCCTGACTTTTCACCAGGGCAGGGAGCTTCGCAGCAGGAGCATCGAATCGTTGGTAAGGGAAGCGGAGGCACTGACCCAAAAGCCGGATTTCAAAGGCTATGTCCACGATGTGGGCGGACCCACGGCTAATTTCCGAAAGCCAGCATGTCAGAAGCAATTGAAAGCTGGCGTTTGCAAAGACAAAGACTGCTTGTACCCTGCACCCTGCGCCCATATGGAAATCGACCATGGGGAATATCGCCGATTGCTGCGGGAAATTCGGGAAATTCCTGGAATCAAAAAAGTCTTTGTTCGTTCCGGTATCCGATACGATTATGTCATGGCGGATTCGGATGATGGTTTTTTGTGGGATTTGTGCCGCCACCATATCAGCGGCACCCTGAAAGTGGCGCCGGAGCATGTTTCCAAACATGTGTTGGCACAGATGCGAAAGCCGGACAAAGAGGTCTTTGCGGCTTTCAGCAAAAAGTACAAAGAAATCAACGAACGGCTGGGCTTGAAGCAATACCTGATTCCTTACCTGATCTCCTCCCACCCTGGCAGCACGCTGGCGGATGCCATAGAGCTGGCATTGTTTTTAAAGGAAAACCGCTTTGTCCCCGATCAAGTGCAGGATTTTTACCCCACGCCGGGAACCTTGTCCACTTGCATCTACCATACGGAAGAAGATCCCTTTACAAAAGAACCCGTCCATGTGGCAAAATCCATGGAAGAGAAGAAGATGCAGCGAGCCTTGCTCCATTTCCACAAACCGGAAAACAGGCAGATGGTAAAACGAGCTTTGGAACAGGCGGGGAGGAGGGATTTGATTCCCGTGCTTTTGGGGCGGCAATCCAGGAGGCGACCGTCTGAAACAGAAAGCCAGAACAGAAAAAAGAGAAAGAACAGAAGGAAATGAGTTTGATTTTTTCTCTCCCTTCCATTTTGGAAGAGAGCAAAAAAGAATACTGGGACATGAGAATGGCAGAGGAGGCGCGCGTTTCTTTTTTCCCAGTGGAACAGGTGGGCAATCCAACGGAGGAACGCGCCAATATGGCAGCCCGAATGGATGATGCTGGCGCAGACAAGTTTCCTGATACGCCACAGATGGATGCTGGCGCAGGGGGATCTCGCATTGCGCCGGAACCGGCGGGCGGTGGCTCAGGCAAACATCTCAACCTGTTGGCGCAGGGGGAAAATCTGGCTTTTATGCGGTATTTGATCAGGGAAAAGCAACTGGAGGGCAAGCTGCAGCTGGTTTATCTGGATCCGCCTTTCTATTCCAAGGCCAATTACGATGCGGTGATTCGGTTGAAGTCCCACAAGGTTCACGATGCCCCTGCCATCAGGCCCAGAGCCTATGATGACAACTGGAGAGCTGGTGCGGAGGAGTACCTGCGGATGCTGTGCGTCAGACTGCTTTTGGTTCGGGATCTCCTGTCAGAAGAAGGCTGCTGTTGGGTTCATTTGGACTGGCATGTGGCGCATTATGTGAAGGTTCTCATGGATGAGATTTTCGGCCAGAAGAATTTTGTCAACGAAATCATCTGGAACTACAAGTCGGGAGGGACGGGAAACCGGAGCTTTTCCAAAAAACATGACACGCTGCTCTTTTACGGAAAGACGGCCCATTACTACTTTCAGCCACTTCGGGAGAAATCCTACAATCGGGGATACAAGCCCTATCGCTTTCAAGGCGTTGCGGAATACCGGGATGAGCGGGGGTGGTACACGCTGGTGAACATGAAGGACGTATGGCAGATTGATATGGTAGGGCGCACCTCTTCGGAGCGGACGGGGTACGCCACGCAGAAGCCGGAGCAATTGCTTTGCCAAATCCTTGAGAGCTGCAGCAGGCCGGGGGACTGGTGCGCGGATTTTTTTGGAGGCTCCGGAACCCTTGCGGCAGCTGCGGAGACATTGGGGCGGCAGTGGATTTCCTGTGACATGGGTGGGATTGCCACAGCCAGCAGCTTGCGGCGCATGGCGCAGAAAAAGAGCCGGTTCCTGTTGCTGGCCGCCGAGACGGACAAGCAGGACAACGAACTGGAAGTGGACGTGCAGACAGCATTCTGCGAAGAGAGAGGGGAAATGCAGGTGACAGTCAGATTGCAGGGGTATCGGATGGGGTGCGGACATGTATCGTTGAAAGCGAGGGAGCGGGAAGTCATCGATCGCTTTCAACAGCAGGATTCCATCCAGCTGCTAGCATATTGGAGCGTGGATTTCCATTACGATGGAAAGACGCACAGGCCTGCGCTATGCTTTCCAAAAGGAAAGGACGAGATCGCAACCATGTGCAGGTACAGCGGCTGCGATATCCACAGCGTCAGCTTGCGTACCGTGGACGTGTTTGGTGGCAGCGCACTGAAAGTGCTTCGCATTTTATGATGCACCAGCAAAAGGAAAAGGTAGGGCGGGAGGGCAAACTCTTTTCTTGATGGCAAAATAGATAGAAGCACATGATCGGGAGGAAAAGCATGGCATGATTTTGAACACAGGAAACAGAACGGACATACCGGCTTACTACAGCGATTGGTTTTTCAATCGTTTGGATGCTGGCACGGTGTTGGTGCGAAATCCCTACCGCCCATGGCAGGTGACGCGCTATCGGCTTGCGCCGGAACTTGTGGACTGCCTCTGTTTTTGTACGAAAAACCCTCGGCCGATGCTGAAACGGCTGGAGGAGCTGGATGCCTTTCACCAACTCTGGTTCGTGACCATCACGCCTTATGGAAAAGAGATCGAACCCCATGTGCCGGAAAAAAGCCAGATTGTGGAGAGTTTCCAAGCATTGTCGAACGCTTTGGGACGAGGCGCTGTGGTTTGGCGATATGATCCGATTTTCATTACGCCTCGTTATTCTGTAGCGTTTCATTGCAGGAGCTTTGCCCGGATGGCAGAGGAACTGCGCCAGTACACCGACACCTGCATCATCAGCTTTCTCGACTTGTATGCCAAGACGAAGAGAAATTTCCCCCAAGGCAAGGAGGTGGGCCAGCGGCAGCGGGAAACGCTGGCAAAGGCTTTTGCGCAGATTGGGCGTTCCCTGGGACTGCAAGTCAAAACCTGCTGTGAGGGAACAGAATGGGAAAAATACGGAATCGACACTTCCGGCTGCGCCACAAAATCGGTTGTGGAAAAGGCCATAAAATTGCCTTTGGATGCCATGGGAAACCTGCCCCGTGCCAGAAAGGAGTGCAACTGTTTGCTGGGAAATGACATCGGCGCATATAACACCTGCGGTCACGGCTGCCTGTATTGCTATGCCAATTACGATCGCAAAACCGTGGCGCGGAACAGGAAACGGCACGATCCCATGTCGCCTTTTCTCGTTGGCGGACATGAGCCTTACGATGAAATCAGGGATGCGAAGCAGGAATCCTTTTGCAGCGGGCAGCAGCAGATGGAAATGGCGTTGGTTCGCAGGTGATATGCAAAAGCGGCTGGAAGGGCGTTGGACATCCATGGTAGGGCGGAAAATCCGTTGGAATCCTTGCAAAAGGATGAGAATCGGGATATCATGATTAGAGCATGTTTCAAATGCGCGATAGGAGATGGATCCGTTTTTTCTAATAAAGACAAGGATCGGCTTGTGGCTCCACAAAAGCCCATGCCATGGTAGGCGACCATGAACTACAAACGATACGGAGAAGAAAATGCAAAAATCAGCCAGTGGGCTGGCGGAATGACGATGGAGTTGGCGATTTTTCCGGAGACGGCAGACTATGGAGCCAGGAATTTTATTTGGCGGCTCAGCGTTGCGCAAATCGGGCAGGAGGAAACTTCATTCACGAAGCTGCCCGATTACGATCGGGTTTTGGTGGTGCTGGATGGAACTATGATTTTGGTTCACGAGGGGCAGCGAGTCGCCCGCCTCAAGGCGATGGAACAGGATCGATTTGATGGGGGTTGCGCATCCAAAAGCTTTGGAATCGGCCGCCATTACGATTTGATGGTGAGAAAGGGCAGCGTTGGCCATCTGGATGTGCTGGAGCTTACGGAGCAGAGCGTTGCTTTGGATCGGGAAGGATCCGAAGGCTTGCCCCAAAGCTGCCAGGCTTTTTACTGCCATAGCGGCTATGGGATCGTCAGCTTTGCAGGAAACAGCTGCATGGTGAAAGAGGGGGAACAGCTCGTGATCCAGTATCATGAGGCAGAAGAGGAATCGGTGAACATCAGCGTCATGGGGGAGGGAACCTTGATTCGGGCTCAGGTCTTTTACGATGAGCGGGTTTTATCCCGCCAGAAGATGCCTGATGAAAAGGCCTCCCTTTCTGATTTTGCCGCCTGCATGAAGCTGAGCCTCACCAATTTCAGGGGCAGCGGCTTTTTATTCCCGTCCTTGAAGGAAGTTTGGTATGACGAAGATTTGCAGGAGGGGATCCGAAAAATAGAGCGGTTCTATATCCCCATGTTTCTCTGGATTGCAGGAGTCACAGGATTCAGCTTGCAAGGAATGGCCGATGAATGGGATCCGCCCCTCACCGTCTGCGTCCTTTCGGGATGGACGCTGCTCATGATGCTTGTGATATCGCCGCTTTTGTATTTCCTCGCAGTGCCAAAGCCGGTAAAAGCCCACATCAAAAAAGTCGCCGATCTGACCGAATACGAGCAGAGCGTACGGCAACGGGAACAGAAAGAAAATCTCATAGTTCGCAAAATCGAAAAAAAATACAAGACCTCAGGTAGAACCGTATATCGAGAAGAAGAACGGCCAGAGCCTGGACGAAAGAAAAAGCCCCGGGCATAGGGTGGGAAAATGGCAGCACGCTTATTGCCGCGACATGCCTGGAAAGCGGCACCATGCCATATGCAGGAAACGATAAGCATGATAAATGAAAGAATTTCCAATCAAGATTTTCCAGTCTTGATATCGGGTGACAAAAATGAATCGTAATCGTAATCGTGATCTCCTCTGTTGTACCAATGTTAGCCTTTATTTGCGCTACAGGGTAATTTTCTTTGCCACCGGCCAATATACTGGATTGGGTGGTGATTTTTATGATTATCATGATTCGCAAAAGGCGGTTTTTAAAAGCGACAGCCGCAGTGGCCGCAATGGCCTTGGTGATTACGGGGACGGGCATTGCCGCAGGATTCGTGGGAAAGGACACGGTTCCCACGGCGGCGGATGGAAACTGGGGATTGAGTTTTCAGCAGGCGGGGAAGCCGCCGGTAGCCAATGCCACAGCCGACTACCTGAAGAAATTCAACGCTTACTATGCTCAGGATACGGAAGAGAAAGTGCTGTACCTGACCTTTGACGCAGGATATGAGAACGGCTATACGGCAAAGATTTTGGATGCATTGAAAAAGCATCGGGTTCCTGCGGCCTTTTTCCTGGTGGGGAATTATCTGGAAACCAATCCCGATCTGGTAAAGCGGATGGTAAAGGAAGGACATATCGTGGGAAACCATACATACCATCATCCCGACATGTCACAGATCGCAGAAAAGGCGGATTTTGAAAGAGAGATCAAGGATTTGGAAGCCTTGTATCAAAAAGTGACAGGGCAGGCCATGAAAAAATATTATCGGCCTCCCCAGGGGAAGTACAGCGAGAGCAATTTGCAGATGGCGAAAGACCTGGGGTATCGGACGATTTTCTGGAGCCTGGCTTATGTGGATTGGTATGAAAGCCAGCAGCCGTCCAAAGAAGAAGCTTTCAAGAAATTGATCCCAAGGGTTCACCCTGGCGCAATCATCCTCTTGCATAGCACATCGAAAACCAATGGGGAAATCCTGGATGAACTTCTGACAAAGTGGGAGGAGATGGGATACCGGTTCAAATCATTAGATCAGCTAGAGCAGAATAAATGAGAGCGTGGCCTTCTTTGCTGGGGTGCATTCCATCCAGGCAGAGCAATTCCCCGTAGTGACGGTTTTCCAAGAAAACTTTGCGAATGTCCACCAGCGGAATCTTGTGTTCCTGTGCCAATTCAAACACGGTTAAATTGTAGGCCTCTTGCCAGCGGTAAATATAGTTGATGTCGCCAAGCCACTTCAAAATGTTTTCCGGGTTCAGCCCTTTGCAAACCCAGTTGAAAAAGCGTTGCTGGTTCAGAGGCGGCAAGGACAGGAGAACTGGACGGCTGCCCAGTTGTTTTACCTGGTTCACCATGGCAGAATAAGTACGTTTGAACAAAGAAGAAGGAACTGCGGGGCTGTGGTTCTTTTCCGGGTTGCGGGAAATTTCTTTCCAATTGAAGTTGCAGTCATTTCCTCCAAATTCCATGACCGTGTAATCGCATTCCTTCAGGATATCTTTTTGCTTTTCCAGAATCCGCCGTCCCTTGGTGATGGTACACCCAAAGCGGGACAGATTTTTCACTGGGATTTGCCTGCCCGAAGAAAACAGATTGACAAAGCTGTCCTTCAGAAACACATATTTCCCGTGGGCTTCATCGTAGACAACGCCTTTTGTGATGGAATCCCCTAAAACGCATAATTTCATGTTTTCTCTCCAATTCCCTCCAATGCATGCACAGAGAAAGAATCGCATTGAGCAATGTTAAAAAACATCAAGTACAATTTTCAGTATTATATAATAAAATCAAAAATGCATCAATACTGTTTCCATCCATATTTTCACTTTGGCAAATCCAACGAATTTTTTTCTGACCTTGTATTTTCTTCAGTTTGTACTATAATAGAACGTGGACCGACAATATGCAAAATGAGAACGCATGCGTAAAGTGTTCAGCGGAGGGGGACTGCTGCTGAAACGAAAAGCGGCAAAGGCGGCTTGCGGTATGTGTTTTGCGCCCGTTGCAGCAGAAACTCCGACATCCTGTATGCAGGAAGGTTTCCTTTGCATGCGTGACGATGAGTTTTTTTGTTTTCCGGGAAATGAAGAAGGAGACTGTGCATGGATCACAAGAAAATAGAGGAAGGCGTCCGCTTGATGCTGGAAGGGATCGGAGAAAACCCAAAGCGGGAAGGACTGTTGGAAACCCCTGTGCGGGTGGCTCGCATGTGCCAGGAGCTGTACGGCGGCATGGAGCAGGATGCGAGCGAACATCTGGAAAAACAATTCCATGTTGCGCATAACGACATGGTGATGGAAAAAGACATTGTATTCTATTCCACCTGCGAGCATCACTTGTTGCCCTTTTACGGAAAGGCGCATGTGGCGTACATTCCAGACGGCAAAGTAACGGGGCTTTCCAAGCTGGCCAGGACGGTAGAGGTCTTTGCCAGGCGACCCCAGTTGCAGGAGCGGATGACCGCTCAAATCGCAGATGCCATTGAAGAATCCTTGCATCCAAAAGGAGTGATGGTCATGGTGGAAGCAGAGCACATGTGCATGGCCATGCGGGGCGTACAAAAACCGGGTACCAAGACTGTGACCACCATAGCAAGAGGCATATTTTCCAAAGATTCCAGCTTACAACAAGCATTTTTGCAAATGGTGAAATAAATGAAACGAGTGAATCAAATCTTGACGCATCCCCTTTATCAGGATGCGCTCCGCACCATCGACGAAGCGGAAAAGGAACGTATTTTTTGCAGACATGACATGGAACATTTCCTGAACGTGGCAAGACTGGCCTACATTTACAATCTGCGCGAGGATGCAGGACTTTCCAAGCCGGTCATCTATGGGGCAGCGTTGCTCCACGACATCGGCCGCAGCCAGGAGTACAAGAATGGGCTTCCGCATCATGAAGCCAGCATGAGCCTGGCAGAAAGCGTTTTGACTGCCTGTGGGTTTTCCAGCGAAGAGCAGTCTCTGATTTTGGACGCTATTTTGTTCCACAGAAAAGAGGGAAAACGGAGCGAAAAGCCCCTGAGAAGGATTCTTTACAGGGCGGACAAGGCTTCGCGGAATTGTTTCCTGTGTTCGCAGCAGGACAAATGCGAGTGGCCGAAGGAACGAATGAACCTGGAACTCAAGGATTAAGGTCAAAAGGCATGTCTGCGAATCCGGATGCGCACAAAACGCCGGACGGATTTTGGATGAGGAATATCAGAAAACGGACATGCGGACGGCAGGGTGATGGTTCAAACAGGCTTCAAGGGATGATATAAATGAAGATTGGAAATCGGGAATTTGATACGAAGAACAGAACCTATATCATGGGGATCCTCAATGTGACGCCGGACTCCTTTTCCGATGGCGGCAAGTATGTGGAGATGGATGCGGCTTTGTTCCATGCGGAGGAAATGGAAAAAGAAGGTGCGGACATCCTGGACGTAGGGGGCGAATCCACCCGTCCAGGCCATGACATGATTTCAGAAGAGGAAGAAATCCAGCGAGTGGCGCCAGTCATCGAAAAACTGGCCGCTCATTTTGAAATGCCCATTTCCATCGATACCTACAAGAGCCGAGTGGCCAGGGAAGCCCTGAAAGCAGGAGCCAGCATGGTAAACGACATATGGGGATTCAAGGCCGACCCCAGAATGGCGGATCTGGTTGCAGAGCATCATGTCTGTTGCTGCCTGATGCACAATCGAAAGGAAGCCGCATACAAGGATTTGATTCCCGACATGAAAGCGGATTTGCGGGAATCCATCGGGCTTGCCAGAGCCGCAGGCATCCCGGATGACAAAATCATCGTGGATCCGGGCGTGGGGTTTGGAAAAACCTACGAAATGAACTTGCAGGCCATTCATCAGGTGGAAGAACTGCGGGAACTGGGATATCCCGTTTTACTGGCAGCGTCCCGCAAGTCGGTCATCGGACTGACTTTGGATCTCCCTGTGGATCAGAGGCTGGAAGGAACCCTGGTTACTACTGTGTTGGGTGTCATGAAAGGCTGCAGTTTCGTTCGGGTGCATGATGTAAAGGAAAACAAAAGAGCCATACAGATGACAGAAGCCCTTTTAGGAATCGGAAAGAAATAGATTTCGGCAGGCTGGATGTTCAAGCCATTGATGGACAGTTCCCTAAGGAGATAGGCTATGGATCGCATTCGCATAGAAAATTTGGAAGTGTTCGCCAACCACGGCGTATTTCCAGAGGAAAACAAGTTGGGGCAAAAATTCCTCATTTCCGCAGTGCTGCATACGGATACGAGAAAAGCGGGATTGACGGACGATCTGAGGGATTCCATCCACTATGGGGAGGTTTGCCACAGGATCACGGAATTTTTGCAGGCGCATACCTACAAATTGCTGGAACGGGCCGCAGAGCAGCTTTGCAAAATGCTGCTCCTGACAACGCCTGGACTGGAAAAGCTGCAGGTGGAAATCAAAAAACCCTGGGCGCCTGTCGGGTTGCCGCTGGAGGCGGTTTCCGTAGAAATTGAACGGGGCTGGCACAAAGCCTACATTGCCTTGGGTTCCAACATGGGGGACAAAGAAGGGCATTTGGATCGGGCTGTCTCGGATCTGAAAGACGCAGATGGTTGCAGGGTTGGAAAAGTATCGGATTTCTTGGTGACTGCGCCCTACGGCATGACGGAACAGGACGATTTTCTGAACGGCTGTCTGGAATTGCGGACGCTGCTGCCCCCACAGGAATTGCTGGATCTGCTCCACGAAATAGAGCGAAGGGCAGGGCGAAAGCGAGAAACGCACTGGGGGCCAAGGACACTGGACTTGGATATCCTGCTCTATGACGATAGGGTTGTGGATGAGGAAAATTTGCAGATTCCCCATATCGAGATGCACAAGCGGGATTTTGTTTTAAGACCCCTGGCTCAAATTGCGCCTTATGCCCGTCATCCGATTCTGGGAAAAACAGCGGCTCAGCTGCTGGAGTCCCTGGAGCAATTGAAGTCGGAAAAGCAATTGAACCCGTAAGGCGGATCAGAACGCCTGCGCTTTCAGGCGCAGATGCTACGCAAGTCCAATCAAGCAGAAAAGAGAGGTGTGAAAATTGCATAAAATCAAGCTGGTGCCGGACAAACCCTTTTACAACAGTTGCGATATCACAGTGTACGATGTGACCGGCGAAAAGGAAAAAAAGAGATGCAAAGTAACCGTGGAATATGCTCAGGTGGATGTGCGGCAATTGAAAGAACAGGGTCGTGATTACCAGGCAGCCATGGCTCATTATCGGGACTGGATTTATAATGTGGTCAAGCATTATATCGCTGATGACTGGGAATGTGCGGAGGGACTTGAAACAATCATGAAAATCATCAGCGACCACATAAAACCTTATTTCGCATGATTAACAGGAGGGAGAAACGATATGACAAAAGTAGATTTGATATCCGGATTTTTAGGCGCAGGGAAAACCACTTTTATTAAAGAACTGATTTCCAAAGCCTTTCAGGATGAAAAGATCGTCCTTATTGAAAACGAGTTCGGGGAAATCGGCATAGACAGCCGTTTCATGAAGGATGCAGGAATTGAGGTGACGGAAATGAACTCCGGCTGCATCTGCTGCACCCTGGTGGGGGATTTCGCAAAAGCCCTGAAGCAGGTAGTGGAGCAGTTTTCCCCGGATCGGGTCATCATCGAACCGTCAGGCGTAGGCAAACTTTCCGATGTCGCCAGCGCAGTGGAAGAGATGGGAGAAGAGGCCCAGGTGGAAATCAACAGCCGGATTACAGTGGTGGATGGCAAAAAGGCCAAGCTGTACATGAAGAACTTTGGCGAGTTTTTCAACAACCAAATCGAACATGCCACCACTATCGTTGTGTCCAGGAGCCAGATGATAACGGAAGAAAAACTGAAAGAATGCGTATCCCTGCTGCGGGAGCACAATCAGGAAGCAACGATCATCACGACCCCTTGGGCGCAGCTATCCGGAAGCATGATTCTCGATGCCGTGAAGCACGGGCGCAGTTTGGAGCAGGAACTGGTGGAGCACCATTCCCAGCCCCACCATCTCCATGAGCATGATAGCCATCACGACCACCACGACCACCACGATCACCATCATGAACACGGCCACGAGGGACATCACCATGCGGATGAAATTTTTGATAGTTGGGGCATGGAAACCGTCCACAAGTTCAACAAAAAGGAACTGGAGGATGCGCTGAAAATGCTCAGCGTGTCCCAGGAGCTGGGAAACGTGCTTCGAGCCAAGGGCTTCGTGGAAGGCGATGATGGCCAGTGGATGGAGTTCGACATGGTACCGGAAGAAACGGAAATCAGGGATTGCCAGCCGGATTACACAGGCAGGGTCTGCGTCATCGGCACGGAATTAAAAACGGCGGATTTGGAAGCATTGTTTGGAAAATAAGGAGGCGGCACCATGGAACTACCGGTTTATCTGTTCACCGGCCTGCTGGAAAGCGGAAAAACCACGCTGATTCAGGAAGTGGCAGGGGAGGAAGGATTTCTGGAGCCTGGCGTTACGCTGTTGCTTCAATGTGAAGAAGGAGAGGAATCCTTCAGCGAGACTTTCCTCAAAGAGTATGAAATCGTGCTCCTGGAGGTGGAAAACCAGGAGGATTTGAACGAGATTTTCTGGAAGCGATGCGAAAAGCAGTACAGGCCGACCCAAATCATCGTGGAATATAACGGCATGTGGGAGATGGATGCCCAGCGTCTGGAAAACAGCATGCCTGCCGACTGGTTCATTGGTGGGATCTATTCTACGGTCAACGCTGCCACGGCAGAGCTTTATGTGAGCAACATGCGCAAGCAGTTCATGGAACCGTTGCGGGATTCCAATCTGATCATTTTCAACCGCTGCGATGAGAATCTGGATCGGAAGAAATTCAGGAGGAGCCTGAAAGCCCTGAATCCCCAGGTTCAGGTGGCCTTTGAGCGGGAAGATGGAACCATGTATGCCAACGAGAGCGAAGATCTGCCCTTTGATTACAGCGGCGAAACCGTGGAATTTGAAGACATGGACTACGGGCTTTGGTATCTGGATGCCATGGATCACCCGGAGCGGTACATGGGAAAGGAAATCACCTTTACGGCCAGATACTGCGCCAGCGCAAAGAAAACGCAGAAATATTTCGTACCAGGCAGGCATGTGATGACTTGCTGTGAAGACGACATTCAATTTCTTGGGTTCATTTGCTTTTTTGAAGGCGATATGCCCTTTGGCCATGGAGACTGGGTAAAAGTCACGGCTGGGTTCGACTATGGGGAATGCAGGATTTACGGGCAAGATGAAGGCCCGATTTTGCATTTGGTCCACATCGAAGAAGGGAAAAAGCCACAGCAGGAATTGGTGGCGTTTACTTGAGGATCCCTTCTTCTTCCATATGGGAAATGCCAGCGAAACCTGGCGTCGAAAAGAACCTGGCGAAGATGATGTTTTTTCGATGACCTTTGGACAAGCTTTCCAAAGCAACATCGGTTTTCAATCCAATTGTGATGAAACGGCAAAGAAGGGTCAAAACCTTCTCTTTGCTGTTTTTTTGCGTTTTTTTCCACACTTCTGGCAAGGCAAAGCGCATCATCTGGGAGAGCGTGTCACATATTGTCGTTAAATAAAGCCACATGGGCGTGGCGATTGTGGCTATAATGAAATAGATGGAAATGTGCAGAAGGGAAGAAAGAAGGCGCTTCGATGCTGGTCAGGAAACAGGAAAATCAAGGGGATTATTGGAAAAACTTTTTTCAGACTGTCTTTGCCAACCTGGAAGAGGTTTTGATCGTTGTGAATGTGGAGGCGGACAGGCTGGAATACGTCAGCCCAAATGCGGAGCGGCTTCTCGGCATTCGCCAGGAGGAGCAGGCATCGGCGGGAATTTTGCTGCGGCAGATTGGCCTGGTGGATAACTGCGGTTTGGCAGCATTCAAGAGCGGGGAAGCGGGGGAAGAAGAACGGTATCTGCTCAATGTCCAGACAGGAGATGAATTGTGGTGCAGGTGCTGTTGGAGTTTTCTGCGGGCGTTTCCAAACGAGGAAGAAAAAATCATCATCAACATTTCTGACCGCTCCAGGGAACGAGCCAGCATGGACAGGATCCGCCAGGATTTACAGGCGGCACGGCGCTCCAGCGCAGCTAAAAGCCAGTTTTTGACTACCATTTCCCACGACATGCGCACGCCGATGAATGCCATCATGGGCTTGACGGATTTGGCTCTGGAGCACAAGGAAGAGCAAGAAAAAGTGCAGGAGTACCTGTACAAAATCGCAAAATCTTCCACCCATCTGCTGGAATTGATCAACGATGTGCTGGACATGTCCCGGATTGAAAGCGGCAGATTCGCTTTGGAATGTCAGCCCTTTGATTTGGTAGGACTTCTGGAAGATGTGATGGACATCATTGCGCCCCAGGCCGAAGCAAAAATGCAGACCGTGCAGACTGTCTGGCGCGTGAGCCACGCCCAGGTCAATGGAGATTCGGTTCGGATTCGGCAAATTCTGCTCAACCTTTTGTCCAATGGAGTCAAATATACCCAGAGAGGTGGGAAAATCGTGTTCCAGCTATGTCAGGCTTGCCGCGGGGATGCGCAGGGTGAACTTCAAATTTCCATTTATGATAACGGATATGGGATGTCGGAGACGTTTCAACAGTTGATTTTCGAGCCTTTTGCCAAAGAAAATGTGAGACGTTCCCAGGAAATCGAGGGTACGGGGCTGGGCATGTCCATCACAAAAAAACTGGTGGATTTGATGGGCGGCCAACTATCGGTGGAAAGCAGGTTGGGGGAAGGAAGCACCTTTACTGTGAAGCTTCCGCTGGCGCTGCAATGCGATGACAAAGGACGAAGGGGAGCGCAGGAGCAGGCGACAGAAAGCTTTGACTGCAGCGGGCGCAGGATTCTCCTGGCGGAGGACAATGAAATGACGGCGGATATTTTGTCGGACATCCTGGAATTGATGGGCGCAGAGGTGGATTGGGCTGGAAACGGAGAAAGAGCCATCGAACTCTTTTCCACACATGGCGAAAAGGCCTTTGACGCAATTTTGATGGATGTGCAGATGCCGGTCATGGACGGCTATGAAGCCACCAGAAGGATTCGGAATTTGTCAGAGTGGGGAAAACGCATTCCCATCGTTGCGCTGACAGGGAACGCCTTTACAGAGGATGTCCAGGCATCCCAGGCAGCAGGCATGAATCGGCACATCACAAAACCGGTGAAGAAAAAAGATTTGGAAGCGGTGCTGCGGCAAGTGCTGGCGGCAGCCACATAAAGTCCTTTCATGCGGCTGATGCCAGGTAATTGACGAACTGCGAACTTTCATGTTAGAATATGGAATCCAGGGGATTGCCAGGAAAAACCGAACAAACGGAATGGCGAGCTGTCGCAGTTCCCAAAACCCAGGAGGAAAACGAGCATGTTAGCAGCAGGAATCAAAGGAACAGGGCAAACCAAGGTTTGTCAGGAAAACAGCGCCGCAGCCATGGGAAGCGGCACATTGAACGTATTTGCCACACCGGCCATGATCGCATTGATGGAAGAAACGGCCTGGAAAAGCGTGGCAGGTTGTCTGAACGAAGGGGAAAGCACGGTAGGAACGGCTCTGGACATCCGGCATACGGCAGCTACGCCGCTGGGCATGACTGTCACCTGTGAAAGCGAGCTGACCGCAGTGGATGGAAGAAAACTCACCTTTCATGTAATCGCAAGGGATGAAGCAGGCGTGATCGGAGAAGGAGAACATCAGCGATTTATTGTCAATGGCGAGAAATTCCAGGGAAAAGCGGACGGAAAAGGGAGCGGGACACAGGACGGATGAAACAGGCGTCTTGTGCAGATGCCCCATGGACCGAGGATTCGAGAAGCGGATTCTTCGGTCTATTTTTTTCTCTCTATCATATACTTTATCGAATATGGGAGAAAGCGAACGTAGCATGAAAGAACGCAGCGTGAAAATAGAAAAAGGGGTGTTCAGGCGCCTGCCTGTTTCCCAGGTTCGGACAGGAAGCAGGATGGGAAAGCTGCAGCGAACCCTGGGAGCCTTGGAACTGACTTTCATGGGAATCGGCGCAATTCTCGGTTCGGGGTTGTTTGTGATTACCGGCGTGGCGGCTGCGGAGCATGCTGGGCCAGGACTGGTGCTGTCCTTTGTGATTGCCGGAATCGCCTGCGGATGCGCAGCGTTATGCTATGCGGAATTGGCGTCCTTCATACCGGCATCCGGCGGAGCTTATACCTTTGTCTACGCAGGGCTTGGGGAAATTTTTGCATGGTTCATCGGCTGGTGCCTCACACTGGAATACATCGTTGGCATATCGGCCATTGCGGTAGGCTGGTCAGCCTATGCTTCCAATGTCCTGCCGCTTTTGGGGATCAGGCTGCCCTGGGAGCTTTTGACAGATCCCTCCAACGGCGGCATCGTCAACCTGCCAGCCATTGCGATCATCTCCGCCATGGCATTGGTTCAGATGAAGGGTGCGGAAGAAAGCGCCAGGGTGAACAACGTTCTGGTAACGGTGAAGCTGATGGTGGTTCTCATTTTTATCGCATTGCTGGCAGGCCGCATCGACCCTGCGAATTACGTTCCCTTTCTGCCTTTCGGCTGGCCTGGCGTGTTTTCAGGAGCAGCGGTGGTGTTTTTCGCATATCTGGGATTCGATGCCATCGCCAATTCAGCGGAGGAGGTCAAAGACCCCCAGCGGAACATGCCCAGGGGAATCCTGGCTTCCCTTGTCATTGCAACGATTTTGTACATCGCAGTGACATTCATATTGACAGGGGTGAACAAGTACTATGCCTACGCTGGGATGGCTGCGCCAATGGCGTTTGCCCTCAGTGACGCTGGGATCCGATGGGGTTCCGCCTTTGTGTCGGTGGGGGCTGTCGCAGGGCTCATGACAGGCATTCTGGTCTTTATCGGCAGTGAATCCCGGTTGATTTATTCCATGGCGCGGGACGGATTGCTGCCAAAAGCCTTTGCCCAGGTCAGCAAAAGGGGCGTTCCTGGAAAGGCCGTGGCATGCGTCTGGCTGCTGGGAAGCCTGCTGGCCGGAACCCTTCCCATCGATGCCATTGCGGAACTGTGCAACATGGGAACCTTGTGGGCGTTTTTCCTGGTGTCTTTGACGTTGATGGTGCTGCGCCGACGGGAGCCTTGCAGGAATCGAGGTTTTTCTGTGCCTTTTGTGCCGCTGGTGCCTTTGGTAGCCATGATGCTGTGTGTATGGCTCGCCGTCCAGCTGAGCGGCGTGACCTGGGCGACTTTCGGCAGCTGGACGCTGGCGGGCATGTGCATCTATGCCATGTATGGAGCAAAACGCGGTTCTTTGGTGTGAAGCCAGGGCATGAGGCCCAAGAGGCCGCAGCCGGGGAGGCATGGGGAACAGAGAGCGAAGTAGCAACATTCAAACGCTGCCTTCTTTGTGGATTCCCGACAACCTCAGTTGCAGCTCCGACTGATAATATACAATCCATTCCATCAGTTCTTGTTCAATCTCGTGAAAATCGTAGATTTTGTTGGGCACTGCGCACTTCATGTAATCGCGGTACAGCTTGCGGTGTTCCATGGGCGTATGCTTGTACCATCGCTTGAACGCCCTGTAAAAATATTTGGGGTCGGAAAAGCCGCATTGATAGGAGATTTCAGAAACGTTCAGGCTGGTGGTCAGCAGCATCAGCTCCGCTTTATAAACCCGAATGTAAGTCCGCAGGCCCCGCAGCCCGAGGAAGGAAGTTTTTTTCAGGAATTGGGAAAGGTAGTTGGGGTTGATATGCTCCAGCCTGCCCAGTTCTTTGATGGTGATGGGGCTGTTGACGTTGTTGTAAATGTGGGCAAAAATGTGTTCGAACCGCTCTTTTGCGTCAGTGGGAAACTGGTTGGGGTCGTTCATCCAGTAAAAGACGGAAAAATCCCGCTCAATGATTTCCATGGCCAGCCTGGCCGTGCTGGTGATGACGTTGTTCTTTTCCCCAGGCGAATATTTGGGAGAAACGTAGCAATAGAGCATGGTCAGCAGGAGCATGTTGACATGGTCGATTTTCGCATCCATGGAAGGGTGAACTTCTCCTTTATGGCAGACGAAAGACATGTTTACCAGGTCTTCGTTTCCAAAGATCTCTGCGGTCTGGTCGATGTAAAAGGAAATGAGCATGTTTCCCGCTTCAGCAGAAATTCCATGCACGTCCTCCGCATCGATGAGGATGATTTCTCCGGCCTTCAACAGAAATTCTTCATAAGCGATCCGAACGTGGATCTGCCCCTTTACGCAGAACAGGATTTCGATGCATTCGCTGTGAAAATGCGCCCGTTCATGGAGTGCCTCATATGCTTTGATGCCGACCGGGGTGCCCTGGATCAGGGAAATGCTTTCTTGCTCAATGATCATCGCAATCTCCATTTTATAGTCGTTTTTTTATATAATTATACCAAAACTTCGATAAAATGTCTATGGAATTTGCTTTGAAAAGGGCGATATAATAGTTACCAGAAAAGCAAATCGAAAAACCAGGAACCATTTTCCAAGAGAGGTGAATCAAAAATGGGGAAGAAAATTTTAGTTTTAGGAACAGGCGCACAGGGTTCCACAGTCGCTCAGAGGATGGACGAAGAAGCAAATGTCGATGAAATCATTTGTGCGGATTCCGACCACAAAGCGGTGGATGAACTGGTCAAAATGTTAAAGAAAGCAAAAGGCGAATATGTGGATGCCAATGATACCGACAGCATCATCAAGGTGGCACAGGGCGTGGATTTGATCGTAAATGCGCTTCCCATCCGCTTCGCTCCAAAGGTGTTGGATGCGGCGCTGGCAGCAAAGGCCAACTATCAGGACTTTGCGGCAACGGACGTGTTGGACGAATGGTGGCCCACTTGCGTGGAAATCATGTACAATGACTACGGAAAGAAATTTGCGGATATTGGCAAAATGGCAATCATCGGCACCGGTTCTGCGCCGGGGATGATGTGCGTGGCGACAAGGAGCAGCATGCGTTACCTGGACACTTGCGATGACATTCTGATGATGGTATATGAAGGAGTGGAAGCCAAGCGGTTCCTGCCGTTTTGGTGGTCGCCCTTCACTGCGCTGTCCGACATGACGGATCCCACGTTCGCCTTGAAGGATGGCGTCCTGGTGGAAACGGAGCCCCACTCCCTGCCAGTTACCAGGCATTTCAAGGGCTGTGCTGAGGAAGTCACCCTGGTGGAGCATGCTCACGATGAAACGGTTTACATGGGATTGAACAAGGATACCCATTTCAAGGGCGCAAAGAACATCAACTTTAAATATGGCGGCGTTGGCATTGACTTTGCCACTCCGTTGTATCGGGCAGGTCTCCTTTCCAGGAAGGAAGAAACTTACAAGGGACATACCTTCATTCCCTTTGACGTCATCCTTTCCCATATTCCGCCTGCGCCGAAATATCACGATGAGATCGCAGAAATCCTGGAAGAAGGACTGGTCAAGGATGAGGGTGCGTTCGTCGTGGAAGCGACAGGGACAAAGGACGGCAAGAAGGTGCTGGTAGAGACTTATCTCTATGCGCCGGGATGCGCAGAATCCTTCGAGCGGGCAGGCATCACAGGCGAGCAGTATCTGACAGGACAGTGCGGTTCCCTGTTCACAAAGATGTTCGTAAACGACGAATATACTCAGACCGGGCTGATTTCTTCCGACATGCTGACCTACGAAGAATGCGACAAGTACCTGGATTATGCGGCCAAGCTGGACATCACGCTGGAAACGGAAGTGAAGCCGCTGTAAGGACTGGCAATCGGACAGCCAGGTAAAGCCGGATGCCGGTCATTTCCCTGTCATTTTGAAGCTGACAGGGAGCATCCTCTTCATGGAATAGATCGAGGACGGAAAATTTTGCTCAGCGGGATAGAAACGTTCATATGCAAGACAAGCAAAAAGCCGGGGGACCCCTGTCTGGTTCCCGGTTTTGTGCTTTTTTGCATCAGTGTGGGGAAAAGGATTCGGGACGAATTGCACAATGACCGCATTCAAATTGTTTTCGTTTCCACCAGGAGGATTATGCTATGGATCCGTTTTCCCTCGAGCCGATGAATTTTTTAATCAAGCCCAAGGTGAAGGGTGAAACCATGGAAAAGGAGCTATTCAACAGGCGCGTTTCCGAAAGCGGCAGTTTCGACCTGGCCTATTCCCAGGCAGGAGCGGACGAGTGGGGTTTTCGGTTCTCCTGCATGGATTGAAGGCAAAGCTTACAGCGCATCGACAAACTGATCGATATAATGGATGGCGGCTCCAACGGCAGCGGCCTCTGTCCGAAAGTGGCAGTCTTTTATGAAGTTGCCATTTTGTGTGAATGGGTTCAGGGCAACTGCCCGTCTGCGGATGTCCTCCATGTGGCCAGCCATGTGGGCGCCAACGGTTCCCCCCAGGATGATGTCGCAGTCGTAGCACATGCGAAGATTGTTGATTGCCAGGGCCAGATAGTCGAGATATTCGTCAAAGGCAAGGCGGCATTTGGGATTGCCAGCGGAGAGCTCCTGGAAAAAAGCATCCAAATCGTCCTTAGTGAGGGAGGAGAGGGTCTTGGCGGAGCAGTATGCGTCCAAATGTCCATAGCCGCCGCAATAGCATTGCTTTCCGTTTGGAACGATGCACATATGACCGAATTCAGAGGCATAGGAGTTCGTTCCTGAAAAAATTTTTCCATCCAGCGTCAAAGAACCGCCGACGCTGTTGCTCAAGAACAGGTAGAGAGCGGGAACGCTGGGATCCGAAAATCGGCTTTCCGCCAGGCCTGCGGAATTTGCATCGTTAAATACAAGGACTGGGGGAGAAAGGGATTCGTTTATATGCTGGTAGACATCGCCAGCCGTATATAAAATCCGCAAATAAGAGATAGTCTTGTGGTCTTTTTTTATGATGGCGGGAAGCGAAATCCCTGTGCCGAGAAAGTGTTTTCGGTCAATTTGGTTGCCGGCCAAAAGCGACTCGATTTCCCGGGCGAGGTTTTCGTAATATGGCTTCGCATCTTCAAAGGGACGGCGTATCTGTCGTTTGTCCATGATGTTCAGGTTCAGGTCGATGAGCACGATGGACAATCGCTCCTGGGTGATGTCGATGCCCAGCGCACAGCGCGAATTTGGCACGCAGCGGAAAATGTTAGCCTTGCGCCCTCCGGTGGACTGAAACGTCCCGTCCTTGAAGATCAATCCGCTTTCTTCAAGGAGGTTCAGGTTATGCGCCACGGTTGGGAGGCTGATTTCCAGTTGTTTTGCGATCTGTTGCCTGGAGCTTTGTTTTTCTTTGTAAATCAGTCGATAAATATTGCCAAAATCCCTTGTCTTATAATTTTCGTCCATAGATTCCAATCCCCATCCATTCCATTGGAGTTAAAGTTCCGCAGCGTTGTTTGGCAGATGTCCAACGCATAAGAACAAGATAAAACATTTTTGCCTGCCAGTCAATGTTTTATGAAAATAAAATGCGCTCAATTGGGGCAACATGGATCATGAACCAAAGAGCCAAAAAATTGCGCGTTGTTCGGCATGCATCGTGAGAATCCACAGCCAATCCACAAAGATTATCTGACAGCTCAAACAAACTTAAATAAAACAATTGACAAAAGTTGCCGTTGGGGGTATCATTATTTTATGAAAAGCCTGAAAATGAGAAACCAGGGAACTGTCAAGAAATCGTTTTTTCGGTTCTTTGCGATTCCCAGGGTGAAATGGCAGAAAGGAGGGAGGGCATGGACGAAATCAAGATGCGGGTGTCTGGAGTCGAAAAATCTTTTCCAGGCGTGAAAGCCTTGAGCAACATCGATTTTGCCGTGCGAAAGGGGACGGTACATGCTTTGTGCGGGGAAAACGGCGCCGGCAAGTCTACCCTGATGAAAATCATCATGGGATTGTACAAAGCCGACAAGGGACAGATTTTCATCGATGAGGAACCTGTAGAAATCAAGAGTCCGATTCAGGCGAGGGAACGGGGAATTTCCATGATTGCGCAGGAGTTGAATTATGTGCCGGAGCTTTCCATAGAAGAGAACCTGTTCCTGGGGTGTTTGCCGGTGAACAAATTTGGCAAGGTCAATTGGAAGAAGGTTCGCAAAGACGCAATACAATTTTTGAGGAACGAAGGCTTGGATTATTCGCCGACCCAGAAGCTGAAAACCCTGACGGTTTCGGATATCCAGATGCTGGAGATCATCAAGGCGATTACCAATAACGCCGAAATCATCATCATGGACGAGCCGACTTCATCCATTACGGAAAAGGAGGTCACCCTGCTCTTTGAAAAAATAGCGGAGCTCAAGGCCAAAGGCGTGTCCATCGTTTACATTTCCCACAAGATGGACGAGGTGTTCGAGATTGCGGATGACATTACGGTTCTCAGGGATGGGAGCGTAGTGTCCACAGATCGCACGGAAGATTTGGATCTCGACACGGTCATCGCTCGCATGGTAGGAAGGAAGATGGAGAACGTTTATCCGAAAGAGCAGGTTCCAATCGGGGACAAGGCATTGGAAGTCGAACATTTCCAGCAGGATGGCGTGTTTGAGGATATCGGCTTCTATGCGCGCAAGGGTGAAATCGTCGGCTTTGCCGGATTGGTGGGTGCAGGGCGAACGGAAACCATGCGGGCAGTGTTCGGCTTGGATCCGCACAAATCGGGAACCGTGAAAATCGATGGAAAGAATGTTACGCTGCGCAATCCGAAAGCCAGCATCGACAAGGGGCTTGTCATGCTGTCGGAAAGCCGGAGGGACGATGGAATCGTGCCTGTCAGGAGCGTCAAAGAGAATGCCAGCCTGGCCGCCCTTCGCAAGTATATCTATGGCGGATATGCCCACCGCAAAAAAGAGTCTTTCGATGTGGAGCAGATGTTCGACAAGATGGCTGTCAAGACCCCCGGCATGGATACGGAGATTGCCAAGCTGTCCGGGGGAAACCAACAAAAGGTCCTGCTGGCCAGATGGATGCTTTGCGACCCGGAAATCATGATTTTGGACGAGCCGACCCGGGGAATCGATGTGGGGGCAAAATTTGAAATCTACAGGCTGATGACCGAAATCGTGAAAGAAGGCAAAGCGGTTATCATGGTATCTTCCGAACTCCCGGAGTTGATTGGAATGTGCGATCGCATCTATGTCATGTGCCAGGGAAGGGTTACTGGCTGCCTTGAACCGAAGGATTTTTCGCAGGAAACCATCATGCGTTATGCCACAGGCGTGTCAATGCAGTAAGGAGGAGGGAAAACAAGAAAATGAAGAACAACAACATTGCGCATTATCTGCAAAAATACAGCATCTTCGTAGTTTTGGTCGTATTGTTTATCGTATGTAGTTTGATAAGCCCGTATTTTTTGCAGAGCAGCAACCTCATCAATGTGTCCAGGCAATTGTGCGTTGGCATATTGGTCGCTTTGGGAGAGATGATTCTCATTATCGGCGGTTTTCTGGATCTCTCCGTAGGCGCTGTCCTTGCGCTGGCCGGTGTGTTGTCAGTGTCGGTGTACAAGAGTACCCAGTCCATGGCTTTGGCGCTCCTTGTGGCGCTTGCCGTGGGGGTGGCCTGTAACCTGGTCAGTGGCTTTTTCGTCGCACAATGCAATGTGCCGGCGTTTATCGCCACCCTGGGAATGATGATGGCTGCCAGGGGCATCGCACTCTATTACACGGGCGGGCAGAACATCCTGCAGCTTGGCGGCTTTATTGAGATTGGACAGGGCACGGTGGGGCCGATTCCGATTCCGGTCATCATCGTCGTAGTCATCACCATCGCCATTTGGTACATCGTGAACAACACGCGCTATGGACGAGGAATCTATGCCATCGGCGGGAGCAGGAGCGCTGCGGAGGCCAGCGGCATCAATTCGCGAAGGAGCATCTACGCCTCTTACATCATCAATGGAGTTTTGGTGGGGCTGGCAGGCATGATTTTCATGGCAAGGAACAATGCGGGACTCCCAAATGGGGCCGTGGGCATGGAAATGACGGGTCTGACGGCGGCCATCGTTGGCGGCACGTCCTTCACTGGCGGCATCGGCACGGTCAGCGGCACGATTGCCGGCGCGTTCATCATCGGGTTCCTGGAAAACGTCATGAATTTGCTGGGCATCAACGCTTACATCCAGGAAGTCATCGAAGGCGCGATCATCGTCCTCGCAGTGGCATACGATGTGGTCAGCAAGTCCAAAAAGTCGCAGAAGGTCATCGTTGCGAAGGAGGATGAAAAAACGAAGGACGATGGGAGCGATGGAGATGCCGGGGATGGATAAAAATAACTGAAATTTATTGCACATTTTTCGAAATAATAAGATGGCAGAGAGAAAGAGGAGGTTGATTATGAAAATGAAGAAAGCACTAGCCGTTTTGCTTAGTGCGTTGATGGTGTTGACTTTTGCGGCCTGCGGAGACAGCGGATCTTCTGACAGCGACTCTGCGTCAGGGGACAGCGATAAAAAGCAGGTATGCTTTGTAGCCAGAGCCAGCGCAGATACGTTTGCGGCATGGCTGACCAGTGAGATGACAAAAGAAGCGAAAAACTACAGCGATCAATTTGAGTTGACGACTGTCAGCGGCGAAGCAGATGACGATACGGAAAACGGACTTCTGGAAAATTGCATTACAAAGGGTTATGATTTGGTAATCGTACAGTCCAACAACAATGCGGCACAAGCGCCATATGTGCAAAAGCTGGTTGAGGCGGGAATCCCGGTCATCACGACGAATCCCACGACGCACCAGAGCGACCTTGACGGAAGCGATAGCGACGCAGTCATGGAAGGAACCGGAACGGTTGATGCGGATCCGATCGAACAGGCGAAAGTAAGCGCAACCCGCGCTGTTGACGAAGTTCCCAAGAACGCCAATGTCGTGATTCTCCGGGGACCTTCTGGAAACTATCATGCTGAAAAGAGATATGAAGCGTGGAAGACAGAATTCCTCGACAAGCGGTCGGACGTTACTGTCATCGGCGATGACTATGCCAACTGGAACAGCGATGAAGCACTGACGCTAATGGAATCCTGGATTCAGAAAGACCATGTTGATGCGATTATTTCCATGAATGACAACATGGCGGCAGGAGCCATCGAAGCAGTCCGCGATGATAAGGAATATGTGAAAAACGGCAAGGCCAACTTCCTGGCATACGGCGTGGATGGAACCGCACAGGGATGCTTGTTGATCCAGGATGGGCTTTTGACGTGCACGGCTTTGCAGTCAGCCCCTGATTTGGCCAAGATGAACATGGAATACGCATCGAAAGTGCTGGCAGGCGAGATGGATGTCACAGAAGTCAATGATTATGTGGATGCGCCTGAAATCGACAAAGACAACGTAGAAGAATACATTCAGATGTATATAGACAACGGCGAGATTTCAGAGGATGGAAGCCTGGTTGAATAATTAGCTGGAACATGGATTGCGTAAAGCAATCGATAGCAGAGCATCTATGGAAAAATGTGTAATAAATGCCTGGCAGCCTGCCACTGCCAGGCGATTGTATATTGTTTAGGAAGAAAAAACTCTGAAGCTGATGATTCAGGGCTTGATAACATAGGGAGAAAAGGGAGGAAGGTGTTACAGATGAAGATGCAAAAAGGCGCGTTTATGGAGGGCATCGACAAGATGGTGATCAAAGAGATCCCAGTGCCGGAAACAGGGGGGAAAGAAGTCCTCGTGCAATTGGAATACGTTGGAATTTGCGGATCGGACGTGCATTATTTCCACCATGGGAATTGCGGTGCTTACAAGGTGGATTTGTCAAAGGATTTCATGTTGGGACATGAATGTGCGGGAACCGTAGTGAAGACGGGAGAGCAGGTGGAAAACTTGAAAGTGGGCGATCGGGTGGCACTGGAGCCAGGGATCACCTGTGGAACTTGTGAATTTTGCAAGAGTGGGCGCTACAACCTGTGCCCGGACGTGGTCTTTTTGGCAACGCCTCCCGTGCAGGGGTGCTATGAAGAATATATCGCATTCCCGGAGAACATGTGCTTTAAACTTCCGGACAACGTATCCACAAAGGAAGGCGCATTGATTGAGCCTTTGTCCGTAGGGTTCCACGCTGCGAACCAGGGAAACGTCCAAGTGGGCGATTCTGTCATCATCCTGGGGGCAGGATGCATCGGGCTGGTAACGCTTTTATCCTGCAAAGCGCATGGGGCTGGGACGATCATTGTGGCGGATTTGGTGGAAGCGAGGCTGCAGAAAGCAAAAGAGCTGGGAGCCGATTTCGTCATCAACAGCGGAAAAACAGATGTGTTTGCGGAGATTGAACGCCTGACGGAAGGAAAAGGCGCTGACAAGGTTTTCGAGACCGCAGGTTCGCCAACGACCATCGCCCAGACGCCGTTTTTCGTGAAACGAGGCGGCATCATTACGCTCGTAGGCTTGGCGGCACAGGAGGAAATCCATTATAATTTTGCGCAGATCATGGACAAGGAGGCGGAGATCAAGTCCGTATTCCGCTACAGAAACATTTATCCAAAGGCCATTGCCGCCGTTGCCAGCGGGGCGATTGACGTAAAGGGCATCGTGACCCACGAGTACGATTTGGAACATATCCAGGAAGCCTTTGAGGAAGCTGTCAACAACAAGACGGATCTGGTGAAGGCCGTGATTAAGATTCGATGAGGAACCAAATGAAAATGTTGTATATAGGCATAGATTTAGGAACATCTGCAGTAAAGCTGATTTTGATGGACGGCGAGGGAAACATACGGAACAGCGTATCTAAGGAATACCCTTTGTTTTTTCCCCATCCAGGCTGGTCTGAGCAAAACCCCGGGGACTGGTTTGACAAATCCATGGAAGGAATGAAAGAACTGACGGCGCAGTTCGACAAGTCCAAAGTCGCAGGAATCAGCTTTGGCGGGCAAATGCACGGGTTGGTGGCGCTGGATCGGGCGGATCGGGTGATTCGACCCGCCATTTTGTGGAATGATGGGCGAACTGGAAAGGAGACCGATTATCTAAACCGGGAAATTGGAAAGGAACGGTTGTCCCGTTATACGGCGAACATCGCATTTGCCGGTTTTACGGCACCGAAGATTCTGTGGATGAAAGAAAACGAGCCAGAAAACTTTGAACGGATTTCCAAAATCATGCTGCCAAAGGATTATTTGGCATATCGACTGTCCGGGACGTTTTGCAGCGATGTATCGGATGCATCTGGAACGCTATTGATGGATGTGAAGAATCGCTGTTGGTCGGAGGAAATGGTGAAGATCTGTGGCATCAGGAAAGAAATGCTGCCAACGCTTTTTGAAAGCTACGAAGTGGTTGGAACCATCCTTCCATCCATCGCAGAAGAGCTGGGTTTTTCAAACGGGGTGAAAATCATCGCAGGAGCCGGGGACAATGCGGCGGCGGCGGTAGGAACCGGAACCGTGGGCGATGGCAGATGCAATATCTCCCTGGGCACTTCAGGGACAATCTTTATTTCCAGCGGCTCTTTCGGAGTGGACAAGTACAATGCGCTCCATTCTTTTGCCCATGCGGATGGAAATTACCACCTGATGGGCTGCATGCTCAGCGCGGCCTCCTGCAACAAGTGGTGGAACGAGGACATTCTGCGGACGAAGGATTACGAGGAGGAACAGGCAGGGATCGACAAGCTGGGCGAGAACGCCGTCTTTTATCTCCCCTATTTGATGGGCGAGCGATCGCCGCACAATGATCCAGATGCGAGAGCCATGTTCATAGGAATGACCATGGACACCACCAGGGCTGACATGACCCAGGCGGTGCTGGAGGGCGTGGCTTTCGGGCTTCGTGATTCCCTGGAGGTAGCCAGGAGCCTCGGCTTGGACATCAGGCGGACGAAGATATGTGGCGGCGGCGCAAAAAGTCGCCTTTGGAAACGGATGATCGCCAATATCATGAACATGGAAGTGGATGTTCCTGAAATCGAAGAAGGCCCTGCCATGGGCGGAGCCATGCTTGCAGCCGTAGGTTGCGGGGCATATCCGGACGTGGAAACTGTAGCGGAGAAATTCATAAAGGTTCGGGATACGATAGAGCCAGAGGCGGAACTCGTCAATAAATACGAGGAACGATACCAGAAATTCAGGAGGCTTTATCCTGCAGTAAAAGGCGTGTTGTGAAGCTTGATGCCAATTGGGATTTGTCATTGTTGCGATTTGCAAGTCGCAGCTTGCGCTTTGCGTTTTCCGAAAATCGCAAGGAGGCGTTTCCCATGGGAAAGAGAGGGACTTGCCGCAGTGACCTGGCAGGTTCCCTTTCCGTCATGCAGAAAAGCCGCCAACTACGGAGTACAGCGTTTTGGATCGGCTCGATTCAACCAATGCCGCATTTTCAAGCATTGTGCCCAAAATAAAGTCGCACACTATTTGGCAGACAGGGTAGCGGAAAAGCCGCCAGCGCAATGCCGCACAAAAAACAACAAAGCCTGCCGCTGAGATAAAACCGGCGGACCCGACTTTGTTCCATATACGGAGGATGAGATCGCTCAATGGCTGGGAACTGCGCCCGAGAACTGATGCGCCTGGCCAGTCCCTCAATGTTCCATCTGTCTTGCCAGAAACGAAGCACCGATCTCTGCGGCTTTAAATTCAGCTTCTCCCAGGTTTTGGTTCTGCTTTGGCAAAATTGTGACAGAACCGATGGCATCTCCATGTGCGAGAATTGGCACCACCACTTTGGCATCATCATGGAGTTTGTTCTTGCTCTGGATGATTTTATCCAGTTCAAAATCCACTTTTTTGTCCACATAGTCGGATTTTCCTGCTCCGGATGCTGCGACGATTTGATCCGTGTCAGAGACGATTACCGTGCTGCCCAGGATAGAAGAGGCTGTTTCCGCATATTCCCCTGCGAACTGTCCCAGCTCATTGATCGGTGAATACTTTTTCAAGATCACTTCCCCGCTGTTGTTCGTGTAGATCTCAAGGGGATCGCCCTCCCGAATGCGGAGAATCCGTCGTATTTCCTTAGGAATGACCACCCTCCCCAGATCATCGATTCTTCTTACAATTCCTGTTGCTTTCATAGATTCAAATCCTTTCTCATTGATATCGTTTCTATAAAAGATAGTCTTTGCCAAAACAGATGAAATATACTGCCTTTGGATGAAAAATAAACCTGCCTTTTGTTTCATGGAGGATCTGATTTTTTGGGAGCCTCGAAAACACTTTGACATTTAGGAGCGGAAAGAGTAACATGCTAAGAAAGAAGATTTCATGCTTGGGCAGGAGGATCGAATGCGAAAAATCAAAGGCCTGTGGAAACTGTTATTTGGCCGGACGACGTTATTGGTCGTGCTTTTGTTGTTCCAACTGGGCGCCCTTATGGTAGGGTTTGCTTTTTTAGAAAAATATGCATGGGCATTTAACTCCGGGTTGGGGTTCATTTCTTTGTTTGTGCTGTTTTACATTGTCAATGCCAGACAAAACTCCAGCTTCAAATTGACATGGCTTATCCTGATCATCGTCCTGCCTGTTTTTGGAACGGGCTTCTATGTGTTTACGAGGCTGCAGCCGGGAACTCGCTACATCGGCAGGCGCATCGACCACCTATTGGAACAGCAGGAGCCTTATCTTGCCCAGGACGCAAACGTGTTGGAGCAGCTGGAACAAGAGTCGCATCAACAGGCGGGCCTGGCAAGGTACATCCACGATTATGGCAAATACCCCACCTATGCCGATACTCAAGTGAAATTCTTTCCCCTGGGAGAGGACAAATTCCGCGAAATGGTGCGCCAGCTGGAACAGGCCAGAGAATTTATCTTCATGGAATACTTTATCGTGGACAAAGGATTCATGTGGGACACGGTTTTGGAAATCCTGCAGCGAAAAGCCAGGGATGGCGTAGAAGTCCGCTTCATGTATGATGGAACCTGCTCCCTGTCGCTGCTGCCGCCTAATTACCCAAAGAAAATGCAGCAGATGGGGATTCAATGCAAAGTCTTTTCCCCCATCGTCCCCTTTTTGTCCACCCACCAAAACAACAGGGATCACAGGAAAGTCGTGGTGATCGATGGGCATACTGCGTTTACGGGCGGCGTCAACCTGGCGGATGAATACATCAACAAAATCGAACGATTCGGCCATTGGAAGGATACGGCGGTGATGGTAAAGGGCGCTGCGGTAAGGAGCTTTACCCTGATGTTTTTGCAAATGTGGGACATCAATGAACGCACGCCAACTCCCATTGCCCATTATATGCGTTACGCTTTCCCACTGCGGGAACCGGGACTTTCCGGTGAAGGCTATGTAGTGCCATATGGGGACAGTCCGCTGGATACGGAATCGGTAGGCGAACGGGTCTACATGGACATCCTTTATAGTGCGAAGCATTATGTGCATATCATGACCCCATATCTGGTTTTGGACGATGAAATGTTGGAGGCCATGACGTATGCGGTGAAACGAGGCGTGGAGGTGGCGATTATCATGCCACATGTTCCAGATAAGCTTTATGCGTACATGCTGGCAAGAACCTATTATCCGGAACTGATCGAGGTCGGCGTGCAGATTTACGAGTACACGCCTGGCTTTGTCCATGCCAAGGTGTTCACCAGCGATGACGAGAAAGCGGTAGTCGGGACCATCAACCTGGATTTCCGCAGCCTGTACCTGCACTTTGAAGATGCGGTTTACATGTACAGAAATCCTGAAATTCATGCGGTGGAGCAGGATTTTCAGGATACATTGGAGAAGTGCCAGCGTATCACCATGGAAGACTGCAGGCGTTATCCTGTGTTCAAAAAATTCATCGGTCGGCTGTTGCGTTTCATCGCGCCACTTATGTAGTCCAGAAAAAGCGCGCATTGGGGAAACAGGCCGGTGAAACATTTCGCTGTTCAGTGTGGCTTATGGCGGTAATTCGTGGTATACTGATAGAATCATGGTTTGGATAAGGAGGGACGGGGAGATGCTGATGAAAAATATTGCCTTGCTTGATGAAACCTTTCAGGTGCAGGAAAATCGATATGTGGGAATAGATGGCAGTCGCATTGCCTATATTGGCAAAGAAGCGCCGAAGCAGGATTTTGGCAGGGTTTACGATGGCAGTGGAAAATTGCTGATGAGCGGTTTTGTGAACGCCCATGCCCATTCTCCCATGACGCTGATGCGGGGATATGGGGAAAATCTGGCTTTGCAGGACTGGTTGAATCAAAAAATATTCCCCTTTGAGGACAAATTGACCGGAGATGCGGTTTATTGGGGGACACTCCTCGCCATGGCGGAATCCATCCGTTTTGGCATCGTCTCCACCACGGACATGTATTATTTCTCCGAGGACATGATACGAGCCATCGATGAGAGCGGTACGAAGAACAACATTTCCAGGTCCATCACCTGTTTTGACGATTCCGATCTATGGTCGCTGCAGAGCGCCAAAGAGATGAAAACCATCTACGAAACGTACCATAACGCATTGGATGGAAGGATCAAAGTGGACATGAGCATCCATGCCGAGTATACGTCTACGCCCAAAATTGTAGAAGGGATGGCAGAATATACGCAGGGCATTGGAGCCAACATGCATGTCCATCTGTCGGAAACCAACTTGGAACATGAGGAGTGCAAACAGCGGCATGGCCTGACCCCGGCGGCTTATTTCAGCAAGCTGGGGTTGTTTGAGACGCCAACGACCGCAGCGCACTGCATTTGGCTGGAGGATGAAGATTACGACATCCTTCGGGAAAAAGGCGTAACCGTGGCTTCCAATCCGGTGAGCAACATGAAACTTGCCAGCGGCATATGCAATGTGCCAAAACTTTTGGAATCCGGCATCAATGTGGCCATTGGAACTGACAGCGTAGCCAGCAACAACAGCTTGAATTTCATAGAGGAAATCAAGTTTTTCGCATGCGGGGCAAAGGAAAAGAAAAAAGACCCGACAGCGGTGACCCCAAAACAGGCTTTGCGGGCAGCTACCCTGGCAGGAGCCATTTCCCAGGGAAGAGAGGATTCCGGCAGCGTGAAGGAAGGCAATCGGGCAGACTTGATTGTGATTGACATCAGCGGTCCCCACATGCATCCGGTGCATGACCTGATCAACAACCTGGTCTATTCCGCATCGGGCAGCGATGTCACAATGACTATGATAGATGGAAAAATCCTTTATGAGGATGGACAATACACCACCATTGACATAGAGAAAACAATCCATGAGGCGAGCAGGGCCACGCGGGAGATATTAAAGACCCTATGAGGAACTGCCCGCTGTCCAGGAACAACTTTGGAAAGGGGACGCAGGCTTGAGTCCTGGAAGTTCCAAAGAATCGATAGGAGGAATCATGGCAAAAAAATCCTTTATTCAAGGAGCGGCAGTCCTGGCAGCAGCGGGATTGTTGGTTAAAGTGTTGGGGGCTGTCTTTAAAATCCCCCTGGGGAACATGATCGGAGCGGACGGAATGGCTTATTATTCCCCGGCCTATTATGTATATAGCTTTTTTCTGGTTCTGGCCACAGCAGGGATTCCTGTAGCAATTTCCAGAATGGTTTCCGAGCGCACCAGCTTCGGCAAATTCGGCGAGGCTCACAGGGTGTTCAAAATATCCACAGTTCTCATGACTGTCATTGGAAGCATATCGTTTCTGATCGTTTTCTTTGGTGCGGAGTTGCTGTCAGGCTTGTTCAATATGCCCGAGGCGGCGTTGGCTATGCGAGCCATTGCGCCCGCCCTGCTATTTGTTCCTGTCATGGCGGCTTACAGAGGGTATTTCCAAGGGATGCAGGACATGGCACCCACTGCGGTGTCTCAGGTAATCGAGCAAGTGTTCCGCGTGGCAGTTGGATTGTTCCTGGCGTGGTTCTTCTTTAAAAGCGCAGAGAGCCTGGGGGTAGCCAGCCGCTATTCTCCCCAGGAAAGCGGGGCAGCCGGAGCCACGCTGGGGGCTGCTGCGGGAGCCATCGGTGGACTTTTGGTGATGTTGATCATTTATGCGTTCAACAAAGCCAGGATAAAAAGCCGGATCGCCAGGCAAAAGAAGGGTATGCGATCCTCCAGGGAAAGCAGTGCATCGATTTTGGCGAAAATCGCAGCCATCGCAATTCCCATTACGATTGGCGCATCGATTATGCCGTTGGTTAACATGATTGATGTGGCGGTGGTCGTCAATCGTCTGGAAGCCACCGGATGGGATCCGGCAGTGGCAAAGAACATGTATGGGCAGCTCAGTGCCTTTGCGGGTTCCCTGATTAACTTTCCGCAGGTTCTGACACAGGCGGTGGCCATGAGCCTGGTTCCCTTGGTGGCAGCGGCTTACAAACAGAAGGACATGGCATACTTGCGGGAAAACGTGCAAAATGGCCTGCGGATGTCCCTGATCTTGGGAATGCCTTGCGCATTCGGGTTGTTCGCCCTCGCAGAGCCGATTCTGGTGCTGCTTTATCCGGCGCAGAAAGCCAGTGCCATCAGCGCAGCTCCCTGCTTGATGGTGATGTCCATCGGGGTCGTGTTCCTGGCATGCGTCCAGACGCTTACCAGCGTTTTGCAGGGAGTCGGCAGACAGATGATACCTGTGCGCAATCTGGCCATTGGAATCGTGGCAAAGGTTATCATCACCTGGTTTTTGACCGGAGTTACGGCCATCAATATTTTGGGCGCGGCCACAGGAACCGTAGTGGCGTACTTGATTGCTGCGATCCTCAACATTCGGGCAGTCAGAAAGTACACAGGCACGCAGTTCGACTTTGGCATGATTTTGGTGAAACCTTTCATTTCTTCCGGCGTGATGGCGATATGCACATGGGCGGCATATCGGCTGTTGTACATGGCGTTGGACGGAAGCCGTTTTGCCACGGCCATTGCCATTCTCTTTGCCGTCCTCGTTTACGTTGTTATGATATTGGTCACGCAGGCGATCACGAAGGAAGAACTGGCTAAGATGCCAAAGGGCGACAAAATTGCAAGGCTGCTGGATCGGTTCATCAAGTAGAAAAAGCCGTGCTCCAGGATCGGGTCTTGGAATTTTTCATAAAGCGAGATAAAAAGGTTGACAAAGTAATTGAAAAATGGGACAATAGGCAAGTAGAAAGCACGAAAGGATTTGGATTTGAAACAATTGATTCGTATCACTTTCGACAGGAAGAGTGGACAAACCACTAGGGAATATTGACGTTTATGTTTTAAGGAGGAATGATTGATGAATAAGGCGGAATTAGTGGCTACGGTTGCAGAGAAAACCGACTTTACAAAAAAAGACGCAGAGATTGCAGTAAACGCATTCGTGAGCAGCGTGGAGGAAGCACTGGTGAAAGGTGAAAAGGTACAGCTGATTGGGTTTGGCACATTTGAAACCCGCCATAGAAAAGCCAGGCAGGGAAGGAATCCCAGACAACCGGACGAAGTAATTGACATTGCCGCATCGAAGGCACCTGTGTTTAAGGCAGGAAAAGCATTGAAGGATGCTGTGAATAAATAAGAAATGCATGACAGGAGCAGCTTTGGTTGCTCCTGTTGTTTTGAGGTGAGAGATGAGAATTGACAAATTCCTTAAAAATTCAAGACTGATCAAACGGAGATCCGTGGCAAAAGAAGCGTGTGAGCGGGAACGGGTATTGGTGAACGATAAAACGGCAAAGCCCGGTACAGAGGTAAAAGAGGGCGATGTGATACGGATCCAGTTTGGAAGCAGCAGCGTAACGGCTCGCATCCTCAAATTGATGGAATCCAGCAAAAAAGAGGATGCGGCCACCATGTATGAAATCATAGAATGACGAGACACAGGATTAAGGCATGAAACCATCAAACCGGCTTTTCTGGAGAAGCCGGTTTTTTAAAAAATATTTCTCCAAGCAATGGATTCGTTTTGATGCAAAAAGACTAGTTGCTCTTTCAAGCAGGCAAGCTCTCCCGAAGCATTGGAAACATCCTTTGCCTTGATATAGCGCCTTGCCCTTGCAATGGAATAATCCGCATCATTGATCAACTGGGTATCCAGGAAAAAAGCGGCAGCCTTTTTGTATCGATGCCAATCCTGGGAAAGGCATTGAAACTCCTGATACGCTTTTTCCCAGTCTTCTGCTTCAATGGCAGTGATGATGTTGTCTTTCAGCGCATGTTCATAGCCGCTGATGGTTTGATTGGAATAAAGGCCAAAGGTCGTCCATGCGCCAACCAGAATCCCAAGGCAGACAATGGAAATTATGAAGTTGCGCATACCATGACCTCCTGCGCTTTTTTCCGATCCGATGCAGAAATATAAATATGCAGTTTTTTCTGTTCGTCACAAAAGGCAAAGAAAACCTGTTCATAGGATGCAAGGTTGGCCGCTGCCATCTGGCTCTTTAAGAAAGCTTCGTCCCAACCTAACGATCTCAGGTTTTGCTTATACAAAATGCCGTCTGAGATGAGAATCAGGGGCATGGTTTCCGGTGCTTTGGAAAGGGACATGTCCTTGGCGGTGAGGGGTTTTTCATCTGCTTTTGGAATGATGGAAAGCTCGCCGTTGGATTCCATGACTGCGTATTCCACTTCGGAAAGGGAGGGCGCATTGCCGATTCGCAGCTGCTCCATCAGGTCGTTTAAGGAGATCCGCAGCGCTTTCAATTCTTGTTGATTGATTTCTCCGTTTTCAATCAGAATGCTGGGTTTGCCGTTGATCAAGTTTTTGAACCTTTCGCTTTTGATGGAAATCATAGAAATCAGCATCTGCAGGAACAACAATGTAAAAATGCCTACCGCACCACTGACTAAAGAAGCGGTGGGAGATTCAATGGGAATGGCCGCCAGTTCCGCAATCATGAAAATCACTACAAGTTGAAAGGGAGACATCTTTGATAATTCAGATTTTCCCATGACCCTGATGGCAAAAAGCACGATGAGGTAAAGAATGATCGTGCGAATCAAAACAATGGCCAAACGATTCACCTCCGTTGTTTGTCTTATGCAGAAAATCGCAGCTGCGAAAGATCAACATAACATATCGTATAGAACGACATTGATAAGGCTATTATGTGCAAGAAATGGCTGGCGTATGCAATGCAACGGGAAATCACACGAACAACCTTGACATTGCGACAATTGATCCCCAGGTGGCATAGTGGCTTGGAAGGGGCGGATTTTGCTTTTGTAATTAAGGAAGGGAAAAGAAGAGGGAAAAAAAAGAGGAAAAAAAAGGGGGGAAAAGTGTTGACAAGCGGGCCGGGATTTGGTAATATGGACAA
>CAZVBL010000013.1:0-40617 GCA_964625475.1 uncultured Zhenpiania sp.
TTTAGGGGTGTTTTCCATTTTAAATAACACGAATTTCACCAATTCTCCTACCGCCACAAAGCTATGGATTTTGGTCGACAACATCCCAACCGGCATCCCACCGCAAAACTGTGGGGAACGATGGCTTCAAAGGGCTTGACCTTTTGCAAGGAGCCTGGCTCTATGGTTTTCAATGGCGATTTCCATCAGCTGTTTTTTAACCTCTGGAATTTCCAGGTATTCCAGCTTGTCCTGCACACCGCATTTGAACATTTTGCGAAATTCCCCAGGCGTGCAGCAATACCACCTGCGAAAAGCCTTGTAATAAGATTTCACATCGGAAAATCCGCAGAGGGACGCAATGTCCGCAATGCTTTTGCCTGTGAGCAGCAACAGTCCTTCCGATGCGTTTGCCCTGTCATATGCGATTTTGCTCTTGAAACTCAGGTTTGATTTTCGAAAGAACTCGGAAAGATAGGATTCCGTCAGATGAAATTCGCTGGAAAGGTCTTTCAATGTCAAGGTTTCAAAGCGATGCTCCCATGTGTAATCCGCCAATCTCCGATAACACTCGATATAGGAATCGCTCAACTGGCCTTTTGACACATAATAATAGAGAATGTCAAAATAATCCACCATCCATCGCATGATTCGGTCAGCCGCACGGTTCAGTTGGTTTTGAAATCCCGCTGCTCCCCGTTCCTTCTCTCCCAGGAAATCCAGCAGCCCCAGCAAAAGGCTCTGCAGCTCCAGGTATTCCGGCTTGTAATAATTCACCTCCGTGCCACCAGGGTTTCCGATGGTCCGAAAACTGCCGCAGGCGAACATGCCGCTGCGAGACACGATGCCCCGCTCCTTGTAGGGCTCCAGCCTGAAAAAGAACGAAACGCAAGTGCAACCTGTCCCATCCACCAGATAATAGGCATCCTGATCCATGGAAATGAACTCGCCCGCATGGAGCCGAAATTCATCGTAGCCAAAAGAAAGGGTCACGCTTCCCTCCATGCACATGATGATTTCCAACAGGTTTTCCTGGTACTGGGTGGACAAGGATTCCACCTGATAGACGCTGATGCCCACTGGGGTTCCCGGGATCCATTGGATTTTTTTTGTCTGCAGCTGCATGGATTGGCTGGCTCGGTTTTGGCTGCTGCCTTTTTCAGTTTGAATGTCCATCGACATCGACTCCTTCATTCGCCCCATTTTTGTATTCTTCCTCAATGCTTTCGGAATGTAGAGAAAAATACTGAAGCCATATGCCAAAACCCAGTTCCATTGCAAAACGCAGATGCAAGTTCCTCATTCCCCAGGCACATTCACATCGATGCCATTGAGTTCCACATGGTCGTTGATAGCGATAACGATGCACTTGCGGCCATCGATGATTTGCGTCTCAACCAGGTCGGCTCGATCCGGCTTGACCTTGATGACCACATCCGGCGTTTCGATGCTGAAATGTTTCGTCTCCGCCACGTTGTTTGCCATGAGCCGCTGCTTTTCACCGGCTGTCTGTTGGAAAATCCGTTCCACCTGTTCCAGGTTCTCATGGGAAGCGCCGCTTCGCTCCAGTAGACGCTTCATTCCAAATTCATCCAATTCCAAAGATCCCGATTCATCTCCATCTTCTTCGTTTTCTTCCATCATCTCTTGCAGGTTGTCATGGATGCACCTGACCATCCCGAAACCGCATTCGCTGCCAAGGGATTGGGAAACGATTTCGTTGAAAGCGACTTTCTGATTTTTGGCGGAAAGGGGAACCTCGCTGCCGAACAGTTCTTCGATGAGCTTCGGCTGCAGCTCCTCCGGCTTCCTTGAAAAATACAGGGCTTGGTGGATATCGGCGGTTCTATCGTTGAAAGCGGGAAACAGGAAGCCCTTCACCGGCGGATCCACCACCCAGTCCCGCTCCCTTCCTACGATGGAGTTTTGATCCGCATCATAACTCAACCCTGCTTTGGAAAGCTTCACCGGGCAAATGCTGCAAAGGATGTATTCGTAAACATCGTCCGAAGCATCGAAAAGTTCCGACCCATCGGTAGATTTCCCCGGAACATCGTATACGCCATAAATTAGGATGACATAATAATTTTCTCCAAATTCAAAGTTTTCGATGATTTTTTCAAAAAATTCGTTGACTAAGCCCTCATCTTCCAACTTGCTGCCCCGCAGTCGATAGAGAAATTCCTGGGTTCCCCCTTCTTCCTCCTGGGCAAGGGGAAACTCCATGTTCATCAATTTTTTTCCCAGTTTGCCTGACAGGGTCTGCTTGAATATTTCAAAATACTTAAAGGCCTCTTCCTCCGGCAAACTGAGAAAAGAGCGGTTCACCTCATATTTCCTGTTTTTTTCGTAATCCACATAACAGCCGCACATGCGCATGATGGCGCAGTTCTCCATTGTGAATTGTTTTTTAATTTCCAGTATTTCCTTATTGACCATGTTTCCCGTCTTTCCTATTCGATGATAACGCCGTCTTCGTCAACCTGCAGTTCCGATTCCAGGGCTTCCATTTCATCGGCCATTTCATCGACCGATCCATCGGTCGCCGCCTCTTCCGCTGACGATTCCTCCTTCATGGTTTCCCGAATGAGGTTCTCCACCTTTTCCAGGATTTCAGGATTTTCGGATAAAAACTGCTTTACGTTTTCCCTGCCCTGGCCGATTCGATCGCCCTCAAAGCTGTACCAGGAACCCGCCTTTTCGATGATTTTGTTCTCCACGGCGCAATCCAGCACATCGCCTTCCCTGGAAATGCCCTGTCCGTACATGATGTCAAATTCCGCCTGCTTGAAAGGAGGCGCCACTTTGTTCTTTACGATTTTTACTTTCGTGCGATTTCCCAGGAACTCATCGCCGGATTTGATGCTTTCCACCCTGCGGACATCGAAACGCATGCTGGCGTAAAATTTCAGGGCGCGCCCGCCGGTGGTCGTTTCCGGATTGCCGAACATGACGCCCACTTTTTCTCGAAGCTGATTGATGAAAATAACGGAAGTGTTGGATTTTTTGATGAATCCCGTCAGCTTCCGCAGGGCCTGGGACATGAGCCTGGCCTGAAGCCCCACATGGGAATCCCCCATCTCCCCTTCGATTTCCGCCTTTGGAACCAATGCGGCCACGGAATCCACCACGATCAAATCCAATGCGCCGCTGCGAACCAACATCTCGCAGATTTCCAGCCCCTGCTCCCCGGTATCCGGCTGGGAAACCAGCAGTTCATCCACGTCGACCCCCAGATTTTTCGCATATTCCGGATCAAGGGCATGCTCCGCATCGATGAACGCAGCCCTTCCCCCGCTCTTTTGCGCTTCGGCCACAATGTGCAGGGTCAGGGTTGTCTTGCCGGAGGATTCCGGGCCAAAGACCTCGATGATCCTTCCCTTTGGCACGCCTCCGATTCCCGTTGCCAGATCCAAAGTGATGGATCCGGTGGAAATGGCCTCGATGTCCATTCTCGCAGAATCATCGCCCAGCTTCATGATTGCGCCCTTCCCAAAGGCCTTTTGTATCTGCTGCAGCGCATCCTTCAATGCTTTTTCTTTATTTTCCTCGGTGCTGATCTTTTTTTTCGCCGTCGTGTTCGTTGCCAATTGCGTACCTCCCATCAAATGTGAACATTTGTTCTTTTTTCATCATACCCCAATTCTACTTGCAGGTCAAGCGCTTTTCCCTGAATTTCCCGAAAAAATCGCTCGCCTTATTTTTGTTAATTAATTACATCTTAGCATGTTTATTCCATTTTGTCAAAGATTTTTTCATTTTATTGAACATTCGACCGGGAACGCTTTCCATGTCAGCCGCACCGGTTTCGATTCAGCTTTCAATCAGTCGATTCACCACATCCAACATGGACAGCACCGCATAATTCCGATTCCAATTCCGGCTCACGTTGCGCATCTGGACTTTTCGGCATATGGTTTCGCCCTGGCAATGACAGCCGATGTAGACAAGTCCCACCGGCTTTTCCGGGCTGCCCCCATCCGGACCTGCGATGCCAGTGACGGAAACGCAGATGTCGCTTCCGCTTGCCCTGTAAAGCCCTTCTGCCATTTCCCTGGCTGTTTCCTCGCTGACTGCGCCAAAGGCGGCCAGGGTTTCTTCCTTGACCCCCAACTCCTCCATCTTGGCTCGGTTGCTGTATGTGACGATGGAACGGTCGAACACCTTGGAAATCCCAGAAATTCCCGTCATGGCGGCGGCGAACATGCCCCCCGTGCAGGATTCCGCACTGGAAATGGTCAGATTGCGATCCATCAGTTTTTTCGCCACCACATTGACCAAATCTTCATCATCGCAGCTGTAAATAAAATCTCCCACAATGGCATTGACTTTTTCCAACATCTCTTCCACCGCGGCCTTTGCCTCTTCTTCCGTTGCTCGCTTGGAAGCGATTCTCAGGGCGCATTCCCCCTCCTTGGCGTAAGTGGCCAGCGTGGGATCCGTCTGCCCGTCAATGAGGGGCAACAGCTTCGTTTCCAGCATGGATTCCCCGATGCCGAAGGTGCGCAGCATCCGATGATAGATGACGCCCTCGGACTTTTCCCGCAAATAAGGCAGTACCTGTCTTTGGAACATGGCGGTCATTTCCCTGGGAGGACCAGGCATGCAAACCACACATTTCCCATCCTTTTCCAGCGCAAAGCCGGGAGCCGTCCCTGCATCGTTGTCAAAGACCGTTGCTCTGGAGGGCAAGTAGGCCTGTTTTCTGTTGTTTTCCGTCATCTCCCGGTTCTGTTTTTTAAAATACGCCGCCAGCCGATCCATGGAAGGCTCGTGGAGCTTCAATTCGTCCCCCATGGCGCGGCATATGGTTTCCTTCGTCAAATCGTCCTGCGTAGGGCCAAGCCCCCCTGTGGCAAGAACCAAATCGCAGTCCTGAAAGGCCAACTGCACCATGGCCTGCAGCCGTTTCGGGTTGTCGCCCACCGCATAATGATACATCACGTCAAAACCCAACAAATTGAGCTGTTGCGACAAAAATGCAGCGTTCGTGTTAACGATCTGTCCAAAGAGCAGTTCAGTTCCTACGCTTAAAATTGCCGATTTCATCTTTTCCCTTCTTTCTTCTTTCTGTTCATCTGTCACATGGAAAGCAGTCAACTTCACGCTGAGGAACTGCGCCTCGCCGCCTTCCTTCTGTTCCCTGTCACATGGAAAGCAGCTGCCTGTTTTTCACCATGTATTCCACGCCGGAAACGATGGTCATGGCAACGGCGATCCACAGGAAAATCTGATCCAGCGGCACGCCGATGTAGCGGCAGGGCCAATTGTCCAGGAGCAATAGCGGAATGGCGATCATCTGGGTGACAGTCTTGATTTTCCCCGTCATTCCAGCTGCGATGACGATCCCCTCCGATGCGGCCACTTGCCGCAAACCGGTCACGGCAAATTCCCTGGCGAGGATCACGATGACCATCCAGCCGGGAACCCTGGCCAGTTCCACCAGGCACACCAATGCCGCCATGACCAGCAGCTTGTCCGCCAGGGGATCCATCAGCTTTCCAAAATTGGTCACCAGGTTGTATTTTCTTGCGATTTTGCCATCCAGCATGTCCGTCAGCGCCGCCGCGATGAAAATCACGGTGGCGGCATATCCATGCCCCATCATGAGCACAACGATAAAAACGGGGATCGCAACAATCCTCAACAGCGTCAGTTTGTTTGGTAAATTCATGTTATCGAACATCCTTTCCCATCAAGTCATAGTCAAATGCATCTGTGATTTCCACGGTTGTGAAATCGCCTGGGGCCAGGTTCCCCTTCGAGGAAAAAATGACGGAATTGTCGATTTCCGGCGCATCGTACTGGGTTCGGCCAATATAGCTGCCATCCTCTTCCCGCCCTTCTGTCAGCACCTGAAGCCTGGTCCCGATTTTTTTTCGGTTGTGTTCCAGGGAAATCTCCATCTGGGTTCGCATGATGGCATCCTGCCTGCTGGCTTTCACATCTTCGTCCACCTGACCCTCCATGCCCGCTGCCGCAGTTCCTTCCTCCCTGGAATAGGCGAAAACGCCCAGCCTGTCGAATCTCGTTTCCTCCACGAACTCCAGCAGCTCTTCAAAATCCGATTCTTCTTCGCCGGGAAGGCCGGTGATGAAGGTCGTTCGGATGTGGATGTCCGGCATGGCCGACCGCAATCTTTCCAGGGTGCTGCGGATTCCTGCGCTGGTGGATCTCCGATTCATGGATTTTAATAGTTTGTCGCTGATGTGCTGCAGGGGGATGTCGATGTACTTGCAGATCTTCTCTTCCTGTGCCATGACCTGGATAAGCTCATCCGTGATGCGATCCTCATAACAATACATGAGCCGAATCCAGCGCAGCCCCTCAATTCGGCACAGCTTCCGCAAAAGCTGCGGCAAGGCGAACCCCCCATAGAGATCCATGCCATAGGCCGTCACGTCCTGTGCAATGAGAATCAGTTCCCGGCACCCCTTTTGCGCCAGCAGCTCCCCTTCCCTGACAATGGCTTCCTGCTCCCTGCTGCGGTATTTGCCCCGTATTTGCGGGATCACGCAGTAAGCGCATGCGTTGTTGCAGCCCTCTGCGATTTTGATGGTGGCCGTGTACGGATTTTCCTCCAGCCTGCGAAAGGGTGTTTCCAGAAATGCCCGGCTGTAATCGCTCAGGTGTTTTTCCCTGTTTCCCTTCTGGAAATTTTCCAAAATCCCTGGAAGCCGCTCATAATCGTTGACGCCCAGAAACAAATCCACCTCCGGCATTTCTTCATACAGTTCTTCCTCATATCGCTGGGAAAGGCAACCGGAAACCGCCAGGATCGTATCCTCCTCCTTGTATTCTGCCATCTGGAAAATCCGCTCGATGGATTCCGTCTTTGCGTCATTGATGAACCCGCATGTGTTGACCAAAATCACATCTGCCCCCTTTGGCGCATGGACGATGTGGTGGCCAGCCTGTTCCAGCAACCCCGCTGCCACTTCCGAATCGTTGAAGTTCTTTGGGCAGCCCAATGTGTCGATGTAAATGTCCATTTATCCTTCCTGTAAATCCTCCGTGCCTTCCTGCAACGCCTGCAGCTCTGCTTCTGTCATGAGTACCTGCCGGGACTTGCTTCCTTCCGATGGCCCAACGATGCCCCTAGCCTCCATCATGTCCACGATTCTGGCAGCCCTGTTGTATCCGATGCGAAAACGCCTTTGGAGCATGGAAACAGATGCCTGCTTTGCGGATACGACCGTTTCAATGGCCTCCTGCAACAGAGGATCCGTATCTCCCGGGCTTTCTGCGGCGTTTGCCTTTTCGATGGTGTGCATCACGTCATCGGCGTACTCCGTTTCTTCCATCTGCCCTTTTACGAATTGAATCACATCGTGGACTTCCTGGTCGGAGATGAACGTGCCCTGCACCCTGGTGGGTTTTCCGCCGCCCATGGGATTGAAGAGCATGTCCCCTTTTCCCACCAGACGTTCGGCGCCGGCCATGTCCAGGATAGTCCTGGAATCGAACTGGGAGGAAACGGCAAAGGCGATCCTGGAGGGAATGTTGGCCTTGATGACGCCGGTAATCACGTCCACCGATGGCCGCTGGGTCGCAACAATCAGGTGCATGCCCGCAGCCCTGGCCTTCTGCGCCAGCCTGCAGATGGATTCCTCCACCTGGGAAGGAGCCGCCATCATCAAATCCGCAAGCTCATCGATGATGATGACCACCTGCGGGAGAAATGCATCGTCCTCGCTGCGCTTTTTCACAGTCTCGTTGTAACTGGCCAACTCTCGCACCCCTTCTTTTGCGAATTTCTTGTATCGATCCTCCATCTCCGTTACAGCCCAATTGAGGGCAGCCGCAGCTTTCGCAGGTTCCGTCACCACGGGAATCAGCAGGTGCGGGATCCCGTTGTAATTCGTCAGCTCCACCACCTTCGGATCGATGAGCACCAGCTTGACCTCTTCCGGCCTCGCTTTGTACAGGATGCTGGTGATGATGCTGTTGACGCAGACGCTCTTTCCCGAACCAGTGGAACCGGCAATCAGCATGTGAGGCATGCCCTTTAAATCGGCCACTACCGCTTTTCCGGCGATATCCTTGCCTACTGCGAAGGTGATCTTTGACTTGGCGGTTTTGAAGGCCTTGGAATCGATGATTTCCCGAATCGTCACCATGTTCACCTTGTCGTTTTCGATTTCGATTCCCACCGCTGCTTTTCCAGGGATCGGCGCTTCGATGCGGATGCTTCTGGCCTCCAGGTTCAGGGCGATATCATCAGCCAGATTGACAATGCTCTTGACCTTGACCCCGACGTTGGGATGGATTTCAAACCTGGTGACAGCGGGTCCCTGGGTCACTTGCACCACTTCTGCATCGATGTTGAAGTTGCGAAGCGTTTCCTCCAGCTTACTGGCTTTTGCCCGGAGCTGAGCCTGGGTCCCCGCTTTGTTCTGCTGCGCCTTTCCCCTTTTCAGCAGTTCCACAGGCGGCAGCTTGTAGGGTTTTACCGTCATGGCCTCATCGTCCCTGATTTCCCCGGGAGCCAGGGCTGCGCCCACTGCCTGGCTGTTCGTCAATTTTTCCGTTTTTTTCGGCACGACGTCCGCTGTAGGGGATTGTGCCGTTGCATCCATGGGTTCCGTGGGCGGCCCATCCCCTGCGCAAAACCTTTCGCAATCCCCTTGGGATGGTGCGGAAACCGATTCTTCCCTCTCTTCCGACACGGACGCATCCAGCTTCGGATCTGGGTTTGTCCCTTCCTCCGGTTCCAGCATATCGTAAGCTTTGGAAAACGTATCGGCGCCTTCCTCCAGTCCATAACCCGGTTCCGATTCGGGCTGGCTGAACAAATCGTCGTCCTGCATGTATGCCAAAATGCGGCGCTGGCTTTCGGAAATGTTTCCCGGCACATACGAGTTTTCCGCTCCTTTGCGCCTCGCATCCCTCTCCTGCGCCAGCCTTTCAAAAATGGTCAGCCGTTTCTTCGCAGGCTGGGAAACAGGTTCCTCGCATGGGGCAGGCTCCTCCGAACCAGGCTTCTCAATGTCGGGCCTTGGGACTTCCAATATGGGTTCCGATGGCAGTTCCGCAAGCAGTTCCGGCGCCAGATCCGGCACGAAAACCTGCTCTTCTTCTTCCAGTCTCTCCAATCGTTCCGCCTCCTTGCGGGCACGGCGTTTTTCCGCCGCTTTTTCAAAGAATCTGGAAATGGGCGTATTGATGATCAGCAAAAGACAGATGACGATAACCATAAAGGACACGATATGAAGTCCCGGGATTCCAAAGGCCTTTACCAAAAGGCTCCCGATGTACATGCCAAACAGGCCGCCGCTGTCCAGCTCGATGCCATCGCCATAATAGACCTTTGCGTCCGCCGTGCTAAACCCCAGCATGTGAGGGTCGATGAACCTGGCCGCATTGATGATGGAAGCCATCAGCAAAATCAAAAAGAGCAGCACAGCAGACTTTCCGCCGATGGAAATGGTTTTCTTTCCAAACAAAAGGATCCCATAAAAAATAAGGTAATAGGGGAACGCATATGCGATTGCGCCCAGGCAGCCTTTGAACAGCTTTGACAGGGCTTCTCCCGCTGCGCCCGCAGCATGGGTCTGGAAAGCGACCACCAGGAAAACGCCGATGGCGATGATGATAACAGCCCAGATTTCGTCCTTGACATGCGGATTCATGCCCCGCTTTCCCTCGTTTGCGTCTGCAAGCTGGCCGCGGCTTGCTGCCTTTTCTTTTGTGGAATTGCCTGATACCCTCTTCCTTTGTGCCATTTCCCTTTCTCCCTGATTGGAGCATGCCGAACCCATCGCAGTTTCCCAAACCGATTTTTCAGAAAATGCTCCTAAAAATTCAAAATATATTATAACATAAATCCGCATAAAAGCATATACAAAAGAAGGAAAGGTTTTACAAAACCTGTGGATACATGGTATACTATCTTGACATAGGCATCAAACATTAAAAATCAGGCGCACTGAATCGCCAACAGGTCAGCATGCGCAAAACCAGGAGGAAACAAAATGAAGAAAAAACCCAATATTGCAATCGTAGGCGCCACAGGAGTCGTGGGATCCGCCTTCCTCAAAGTATTGGAAGAAAGGGATTTCCCCTTTGAAAACGCATACATGATGGCTTCTGCGAAATCCGCGGGAAAGACCGTCACATTCAAGGGGAAAGATTATGTGGTGGAAGAACTGAACGAACATTCTTTTGACAAGGACATCGACATCGCTCTCTTTTCCGCCGGCGGAACCATCAGCGAAACATATGCGCCAATCGCAGCAAAGCATGGCGTGACCGTGGTTGACAACAGCAGCGCCTGGAGGATGGATGTGGAAGTTCCCCTGGTCGTGCCGGAAGTGAACCCAAAAGACGTGGACTGGAACAAAGGCATCATCGCCAACCCGAACTGCTCCACCATCCAGGCCATGGTGGTGCTGAAACCCCTCCACGACAAGTACAAAATCAAACGGGTGGTCTATTCCACATATCAAGCCGTGTCCGGCTCTGGAGTCAAAGGCATCAGCGATCTTTCCGAAGGCCTGAAAGGAAACGACAAATGCGAGGCATATCCACATCCCATCGCAGGAAACTGCCTGCCGCACATTGATGTGTTCCTGGAAAACGGCTACACGAAAGAAGAGATGAAAATGATCAACGAAACCCATAAAATCCTCGGCGATGACAGCATCAAAGTGACCGCCACGACAGTAAGGGTGCCTGTTTTCGATTCCCACAGCGAATCCATCAACCTGGAATTTGAAAATCCGGTGGACGTAGATGAGGCGCGGGAGCTGTTGGCAAACGCCCCTGGCGTGATCGTGCAGGATGATCCTGCGAACAACGTGTATCCCCTGGCGCGGGAAGCCGCTGGCAAAGATGACGTTTTCGTCGGTCGCATCCGCAGGGACTTTTCCGTGGAAAACGGCCTTAACCTGTGGGTCGTAGCGGACAACATCCGCAAAGGCGCAGCCACCAACACTGTCCAAATCGCAGAGGAATTGATCAAATAAATCAGGGAACTGCCCCAAAATGCAGCCTGACAAGACAGCGAAAGGCAAATCCGCACAGGCAGGAAATCCGCAAAGGCGCAGCCAAAGGAAGAATATGCGGCGTTGCTATCCTTTCCAGGCGTTGTTATCCTTTCCAACGGATTCCAATGGCCGCCAAAGGCAGCTAATCCCATGCGGATGCCGCAACGCTGGCTTGGCAGGGGCTTCATCGACAGTTCCTGAACGAAAGGATGAGGCGACGTGACCTTATTTCAAGGAGCTGGCGTAGCGCTTGTCACCCCCTTTTCAGAGGGACAGGTGGACTACGAGCGACTGGCCGGTCTTTTGGACTGGCAGGTTTCTTCGGGCATCGATTCCATCATCAGCTGCGGAACCACCGGGGAAGCCTCTACACTCAACGATGAAGAACACATAGACACGGTAACGTTCACTGTGGAAACGGTGCAGAAAAAAGTGCCTGTCATCGCAGGCGCAGGAAGCAACGACACTGCCCATGCCATCTATATGGCGCAGGCTTTGGAACAAGTGGGTGCAGACGGCCTGCTGGTCGTCACGCCCTATTACAACAAATGTACCCAAAGGGGACTTGTGAAGCACTATGAGAAAATCGCAGATTCCGTAAACATACCAATGATCCTCTATTCCGTACCTGGAAGGACCGGCGTGAACATCAGCCCTGCTTCCGTGAAAGAACTGTCCCAGCATCCCAACATCTGCGGCATCAAAGAGGCCAGCGGGAACATGTCCCAGGTGGTGGAAATTGCGCGCTGGGTTTCCGATGATTTTGCCCTTTATTCCGGAAACGACGACATGATCGTTCCGCTCCTGTCCGTAGGCGGCACAGGAGCCATCTCCACGGTTGCCAACGTCATTCCAGGGGAAACCAGCCGGATGATCCACCAGTACCTGCGGGGCAACGTGGCTGCCGCCAGGGAGATGCAACTGTCCATGAAACCGCTCATCGATGCCATGTTCATCGAAGTAAACCCCATTCCTGTTAAAGCCGCCCTTTCCATGATGGGAAAAATCAAGCCGGAATACAGGATGCCGCTGTGCGAAGCGGAAAACGTTTCCCTTTACGAAATCATGAACGCCATGAAGGAGCTAAGGCTGGTTCCCTAACGCTGCGTTTCCAAACAACTGGACGGAAGACGCTGGATCAATTTTCAGCCTGCAAGTCGAAGGAATGAGGCGTAGTGCTTCATTTGCGCCGGATTCTGGCGGATGGGGCAGCGGCTCAACCGATTTGGCTGGCTCTGCAGACGACAACAGGGGCGCATCCCCATGACGGGAAATGCGCCCCTGTTCCTGTTTTCCTGCTTACTTCGTTTTTTTGCTGGTACGGCTGCTGTACTTGCTATAATAGTTCTTTCCGGATACGGTTCTGCATGCCCGCACCTTGTAGTAATAGGTCTTCTTCGATTTTAGATTGGTGTTCACATAGCTGCGCCTGCCGCTCTTCAGGGTCGCAATTTTCTTGTATGTTCCGGTTTTCGCCGTTGCCCTGTACACTACATACCGGGTCGCACCGGCCACTTTTTTCCATTTTACCGTAACCTTGCGTTTGCCTGCGACGCTGCTGACAGAGGGAGCCGCTGGTTTGACCTTACAGGATTTGACGGCTGTGTATTTGCTGTATTTCTTTTTGCTTGCCCCCTGTTTATAAGCTCGGATTTTGTAATAATATTTGGTTCCGCATGTCAGGCCCGTGTCTTTCCAACTGATCTTGTTTGCATTTTTAATGGTTTTCACCCTCGTAAAAGACCCTGTCTTGCTGGTCGCCCGATAGATGAAATATCCATCGGCGCCGGATGATTTCTTCCAACTCAGGGCCAGAGTATCATACGATGCGTTGGAAACGGTGAATTTGGTAGGCTTGGAGGGTTTGCCCGTTGATGAGGAAAGCCCATAATAAGCGGCGATCGCATCGGCTTCCGCTTTCGCCATGGCCTGCAAATTCTCGTCTGAGGACAGCCACTTGGCGGAAGCGAGGTTGGTATGGAAGGAATGTTCCAAAATCATGCCCTTGGTTCCCACCGCTTTGGAGCCTCGAAGCACGCCGTAGTATTCCGTTTTCTTGTCGCTGTTAAGTTTTTGCCAGACTTGGTACTCTTGCTTTGTCCCCATGGTGTTTTGGATGGCCTGGCCCAACGCTTTTGCCAGCGAATCCCCGGTATTCCCCTTTTGGGTGATGATCAGCGGATAATCCGTCGTGCTGGAGCTTGTGGCATTGGAATGGATCGACAAAAACAAATCATAGCCTTTGGATGCTTTCCCCCGATCGTAGACGGCCAAATCTTTGGATCGGGATGTACGGGTCGTGCCGACGATGATGTTTTGATATTGTTCCAGTTCCGCTTTCAGGTAAAGGTGCAGCTTCCAGGTCATCTTGGATTCGTAATAAGAACTGAGGACAGGGCTTTGGTTGATCTTCCCATAATGTCCCGCATCCAACATGATGGACACCTGCGCTTCGCTCTTATGGAACGTGGCTTTTACCACCGTAATTTTTTCCGTTGGCTGAAAGGTATAAGTAAATCCTGTGACGCCCACGGACGTTCCGTTGATGAGCAAGTCGGAAACGCCATACCCATCATCGGGCGTGATGGTGACCGTCACCAATGCGCCCTGCGAAATCTCTTCTTCAGATATCGTCTCCCTGTCAACGGAAACCGTGCCGCCCTCCGTCTGCTCTACCTGGATTGCATAAGATTCCGAAGGAGAAGCCTCGCTTGGGCTGGTTGACGACACTTCCATCGCCGCGGCAAGGGGAGCGTTGGCTCCATTGGACGTTGCGGCGGCGGTTTCGCCTGTCGCCTGGGAATCGCCATCTGCCGCAAAGGCTCCAGGAGCGAAGGAAAACATGCCCACTGCCATCGTTATCGCTATAAAAGCGCTGAATAGTTTGTTTCTTTTCTTCATGATGCCTCCAATGCTGCCGTTATTTTCACTGCGGGTTCTTGCAAGCGCAACAAGCTTTTCGTCATTATATCGCCGAAACCTGTCGATTTCAAGCGAGTTCACCAAAACTTCATAAAAGGCAGGGGATGCAAGGAGCCGCAAAGGTTGGAATTTTTGTTCCCTGCGCAACAAAAAAAGGGGATTGTCGCCCATCCCCTCCATGGATCGCTGCCGCATTCGGGAAGCTTTCGAAAACGCAGAACGTGGCGGAATCCCCAGAAAGCGCGGAATCCCCAGAAAGCATCGAAAGATCGATGAAACCAACGGTTTTGGCACTCAGGCAAACCCCATCCGATTCAACGCTGCACGGATTTCCCGGACATGCGCAAAATCGGACGAAGCTTGCATCCGTCCAAGCAGGATTCTATCGATTCCCTAAAGTTGGCATCTCTTAAAAGACTTGACCACTTTTTTCCCATTGGTTGCGGAAATCGTTATCTTTACCTTCAAGGATTTCATCCCCTCCGGCAGGTAAAAATCGATGAAGCCGCTCTTCGTAGGAGACTCGATCAGTTCCTTTGACGTAAACGTTGCCCCTTTTTTCAATTTTTTCGTCTTTAAATCATAAAACAATGAGCCTTTGGACGTGTCCGACTCATAAGCCGGCCAATAGATTTTCTTCTCCTTTGCCTTGCCCTTTGCCTGAAGGACTTTTATCGTGACTTTCAGTTTCGTTTTTTTCTTGAGGACGTACTCAAGCATCTCATAGCTATTTCCTTCATTCAGGGTCACAGTCATCGATTTCGCCTTGGAAGCGGAAGCCGCCTGTGTGACTGTCGGGCACGCCATCGTGACCAGCACGGCCAATGCGATGAGCACGGATGCTATTTTTCTTTTCTTTGCCATTTTTATCACCTTTCTGGATCGAAGCCGCTTGCGCCAATTGGATCGCAGCTGCGGACTTTGTTGATGTGTCCTCCATTCTCAATTCGTAAATAGATAATTCGGATGCCAAAACCACAGGATCGCAGCCCTGAAGCAACTGAACGCTTCGCTGAAACGAGGACATCGCCCCTTGCAATGTCCCCGTTTCAATGTTCCAATCGTTTGCACTAAGGCTTTTTATTATTTCTGCATTCCTGCGTTTCGCAAAATCTTCGCAAGCAACATTCGCAAAACACCGTCCATGCCAAAATCCATTACGCTTCGGAAGCAACGACTTCCCTGCCGTTGTAGTAATTGCAATTTGGGCAAACTCTATGCGGAAGCTTCGGCTCGTGGCACTGTGGACAGATCGAAAGTCCCGGTGCGGTTTTTTTCATGTTCTGTGATCTTCTCTTGTCCCTTCTGGCTTTGGACGTTTTCCTCTTAGGTACTGCCATGTTCTACACCTCCTTTTTGCTCATTTTTGTAACGTGGTTCCATAACCATCCAATTATATAGTCGCCTAGGCAAAAAGTCAACGGTTATTTGCAAAGCTTGTAAGTGTCCCTGGCGATCATCAGCTCTTCGTTGGTTGGAATCAGGATGACTTTTACTTTGGAATCGTCCCTGGAAATGATCATTTCCTTGCCTCTCACCTTGTTCTTGACCAGATCCAGCTTGATTCCCAGGTTGCCCATGTCATTGCAGATGATGTCCCTCATGGAAATATCGTTTTCGCCTACGCCTGCCGTGAACACGATCGCATCCACGCCGTTCATCTCCGCAATGTATGCACCGATGTAAGAACGGACTTTATGCGCAAACACCTTGATGGCCAGCAGTGCCCGTTCATTGCCTTCCTCCGCCGCCACTTCCAGATCCCGAAAATCGCTGGACACGCCGGAGATTCCCAGGACGCCGGATTTCTTGTTGAGGATTTCGTTGGCCTCGCCCTGTGCCAGGCCCTCTTTCTCCCGGATGTAAGTAACGATGGAGGGATCGATGTCGCCGCACCTGGTTCCCATTACCAGACCCTCCAGCGGCGTGAATCCCATGGAAGTATCCATGCACACGCCCCTTTTGATGGCAGATACGGACGCACCGTTGCCCAGATGGCAAGTGATGATTTTCAAGTCGTTGATGTTGACGTTCATGATGTCGGAAGCCCGTTCCGCAACGTATTGGTGGCTGGTTCCGTGGAACCCGTATCTTCGGATTCCGTATTTTTCGTAATACTCATAAGGAATGGCATAGATATATGCTTCGGGAGGCATGGTCTGATGGAACGCTGTATCGAATACGGCCACCATGGGCGTGTTGGGCATCAATTCCTGGCATGCCCGAATGCCCAACAGGTTTGGCGGGTTGTGGAGCGGCGCCAGTTCTACGCACTCCTCCAGCACAGACAGCACGGAATCGTCAATGATAACGGACTCCGCATATTTCTCCCCTGCGTGTACGACGCGGTGTCCCACAGCCCCGATTTCGCTCATGTCCTTCACAACGCCGTGGCTTTCGTCGATGATGGCATCCAGCACATGGCCGATGGCATCCTTGTGGCTTTCCATGGGGGTCACAAGCTTGAACTTGTCATCCATGCCCATCTTTTCGTGGGTGATGACAGAGCCTTCCATACCGATCCGCTCTACAAGGCCTTTTGCTTCCAGTACTTCGTTCCTCATGTCGAGCACCTGATATTTCAGCGAAGAACTGCCGCAGTTAATAACTAAAACTTTCATTCGTCTATCCTCCATACTCGTGACTTGGGAACCGCCTGTCGATTCAATTGCGATCCCCGGGTAAAATAACCTCTTCCATTATAATCTTCTTTGCAATGATTTTCAAGCGGTTTCCCTTGATTTTCCCACGTCAGCCCGCCTCAATGTAAGGCTGCGCCACATAATCGCAGCATTGGTACAAATCCTGCCCTGTCAGCAAGTGGTAAACGTCCCCGGCCAGGATGTCGTATGTGAGCAGGTGCGGCAGGCGTCCTTCCTTGTTGATGTTCGTCACAATGGGAATGCTCCCCCGTTTTTTCGCCTGGCGCAGCAGTTCGGTTCCCTTTCCATTGGCCGCCAAAACCCGGGCATAAGGGGCGCAGCCGGAAACCTGGAACTTGGGCAGCCCTATGAGGCACTGGCAGAGGATTCGCCGAATCCTGGTTTTGGGATAACGCTTTGAAGCCGCCGCTTCCACCAATGCTTCCAAGGAATCGCAGGTTCTGACGTGTTTTTTCAATTTATGCTCCAGCCCTTCCCCCACGGAAAAAATTCCTGCGAGTTCCGATTGGGAGCTGCGAAGGATCGCGCCTCGAACCAGCTGGAAGTAGCTGGACATGTCCGGCTGCGGCTGCGCCAGGGCCTTTCCAACCTGTGGCGGGACGTAAGCCATGCGCTGCCCCTTGTCCATCCGGGTGCGAATGGCCGTAGCGCTGGCGATGGTCTCCTGCGGATTTTTGTCAAAATGCCCTGGTCCCCTTCTCTTGACCGCAATGGGGACGAGGGGGCTTTTCTGCAATTTCAATTGTTTCAGATATTCAAGGGCCAGAATGTTGTTGGGAGACAGGGAAAGGCTTGCCGCCTGGTTTCCCAGCAGCTGCGCCACGGTTTTTTCCCGGGCTTTTGGATAGGAAAAGCCCTTTCCAAGAAATTCCTTCAAAGCCTGCCGGTATTCCTGCGGTTCTGCTGCCAGGCATTCCGCAATGGGGTCCAGCTCTTTGAGGGAACCCTGTTCGCAGCCAAAGCCAAGATGGGTGACGCAGCCCAGGCCCGTGAGGATTTCAACGCCTCCCCTGGCAAAATATTCGGCACTGTTGACCGCAAACGCAAAGGGCAACTCCAGCACCAAATCCACCCCGCATTGAACCGCCAACCTGCTCCTGACCCACTTGTCCAGGATCGCCGGTTCCCCCCGCTGGGTGAAATGTCCGCTCATGACCGCCACGGCCAAATCAGCGCCCGACTGCGCTTTGCACTGTTCCAAATGGTACAAATGCCCATTGTGGAACGGGTTATATTCCGCTATGATTCCCAATACATTCATGCGTCCATCATAACACACATGCGGCCAGAAGGAAAGCGATGATTCCGGCAAAGAGGCTGTGGGTCAGCTTCGTCAGGAGAAAATAGGGAAATTTTACGCCTGTCCCGGAGAGCATGCTCATGGACTGCCCGATGATGGAAAGGCCACCCCAGGACAAGACCATGGCAGAAAGAATGGATTTCCACGCGAGGGACAAATCGGCACATTCCGCCAGCGCGCCGCAGCCTACTGTCATTTCAAAGAATCCCTTTGCCAGGGCTTTCAATGCCGGGGGCTCGATCCAGCTGAACGCTCCGCCCAGATGGAGCAAATCCGTCAGGAACATAAAGAGAACCATGTATGCCAGGATGATGGCCAGGGATTGAAAGGCGGAAATGATGGCCTCCGTGAACAAATCCAGCAAATCCTGCTTTGGAGTGGATGTTCGGGACGCAGCAGCGCTTTCCTTTGGAAAAAAACAGGAATATAACATGCCGTTGGCGATGGCCGCCAAGTAGTGAGACGCCGCAATGAGGATTCCCGCCCTGGCTGAACCCAGCATGCCCGCACCCACGGCTCCCAGCATGAAGGTCGGACCGGAAGTGCTGCAAAAACTGATGAGCCGCTTTGCTTCCCCCTGGGAAACCTGCTTTCTCCGATACATGTCGCCAATGATCCTGGCTCCCATGGGGTAGCCGGAAAGCACGCTCATGAAAAAGGGAAACAGGCTGGGCCGCAGCAGCCGCACCGCCCCCACATAATTGAGAAAATTGGCGCAGATGAAAAAAGGAAGCAGCGCAGGCAGCACGCTGGATGCCCACAGGGAAATGCCCTTTTGGGTGGAATAAAGGGCAACCGAAGGGAAAAGCACCATAAAGACGCAGAAAGCCGCAGCCGCTGCCCCCGCTATGGCGCGATTCCTTTTTTGATGCAATAAAATATCCATGGTTCATGGTATTCCACTGCCCATGGATATATGCGTTCGTTTTGTCCATTGGGAACGATGCTTCCGACACATGCCCTTTGGCCGCTTCTCCCGTGGGAGAACCATCGTCCGGGATATATGTTCGGAAGGTTGGCAGATTCGCCCGCCTTATTTGTTTTGCTGCTCCTCCTCGGAAGCCGGCGGCGCTTCCTGCGCAAGCTCGTCCTCGTTCATTTGCGTCCGATAAGCCATTTGCTTGATCTCTTCCCGATTGTTCTCCAGGGTCGTATTGATGTCCGTAAAGGTTTTTTCCAACTTCCCAAACATATCGGCAAAATACATGCTGTTGAGTTGTTCCATCTTCTCCTGGAAGTTGAAAAGAATGCTGTCCACATAATCGTAAGTGCTCATTTTCAGTTGTTTGGCAGTTTCCTCCGTCACTCGCATCAGTTCGTCCGCCCGCAGCTTGGCCTTTACCGTGATGTCATCGTTTTCCACCAGTGCTTCCGCCTGCCTGTTGGCATCCGCCACCACCGCTTCGTATTCTTTTTTCGCTTCTGCGATGATGCGTTCCCGCTCGTTTTTGATCCACTGCGCCTGCTGAATTTCGTCCGGCAGCTCCAGCCTGATTTCCCTTACGATTTCCAACATCTCCTGGGCATCGATCATGATCTTCCCCGTCAATGGGAATCCCGATGCCGTGTCCACGATTTCTTCGATTTCTTCTAGCAGTTCTAATACCTTCATTCTGTCCTCCCTAAACCTTGGAACCGTCCATCCATGACTTGAACGTCTGGCTTGCCTGAATCAGCCTATGCCGATCGATCCTGCGCTATTTGTTCAAATCATTCCTTCCCAGTTCCTTACGCTTTTCATCCATGTATTCCAAAATGGCTGCAGGAACCAATCCATCTACGCTCCCGCCCAGCGAATGCACTTCCTTGATCATGCTGGAGCTGAGAAAGGAGTAGTTGGGGTTCGTCATGAGAAAAACAGTCTCTACGTGACCCCTGTAAAGCCGTGCGTTCATCTGCGCCATCTGGATTTCATATTCAAAATCCGCAGTGGCTCGAAGACCCCTGATTACGCTGTCAAAGCCGCCTGCGTTCACATAATCCGCAAGCAGGCCGGAAAAATGGTCAACCTCTACGTTTGGCAAGTACGCAGTGGCTTTGCGGATCATTTCCTCCCGCTCCTCCAGGGAAAACATGGATCGCTTGGAAGGATTGACGACCACGCCGATGACCAGCTTGTCGTAAAGCCTGGCGGCCCTTTCGATGATATCCATGTGGCCATTGGTCAAAGGGTCAAACGATCCAGTGTAAAGCGCCTTGTTTTTCATGTTCCATAAATCCCCCACCTGTTATCTCCTTATTGTATCACATTCTACCTCTAACTGACTAGGGGGAAATTTCCATATATGTAGGAAATGTCGCTCAATATTTCTGGAATGTGGGCAAACACGGCTTTTGCAGATGCTGGCCAACGATGAGATCGACAATGATCCGTTCGGCGCAAACGAAAGATATCCACCGAATGTCCAATCCAGTGGATACCTCTCCCCTCTCGCACTCGTTCAGGGCTTTCGCCCATAGGCTATTTTCCAGCCATCTGCTGCTCTGCCATCTCAACCAGCTTCTTCGTCATATAACCGCCGACGTAGCCGTTCTGCCGGGCGGTCAGGTTTCCCTTGTCCGTCTGGTCATAATTGGCCAGTCCCAGTTCGCTTGCGACTTCGGTCTTCAAATTTTTTAAAGCCGGTTTTGCGTTCGCATTCATTTTATCCTGTAATGACATGTTCCTCTCACCTCCTGTACGCTATTAATTTAACCCGGCGGCAAGAAAACATGCCATGTAATAATTGCGCTTTTTCTCTTGTTTTGCCAGTGTTTCCAAGGGTTTCAGGCGTTTGTCGCACAGGACGGGACGCCGTATGGCGCACCTGAAATGCCATCAGGCTGGCTGTCAAAATGGGATGGATCCAAAGTGTGGCCCATGACGAAAAATATCCGCCGAACCTGGATTCAGCGGATATTTTTCTATTCGCATTGCGCCCCCAAATCAAAACGGGGCTTCATGCCGGCAATGGCTTGTGAACCTTTGTTATTTCCCAGCCATCTGCTGTTCAGCCATTTCAACCAGCTTCTTGGTCATGTAGCCGCCAACGTAGCCGTTTTCCCTCGCGGTCATGTTCCCCTTGTCCGCCTGTTCGTAGTTGGCCATGCCCAGCTCGCTGGCGACTTCTGTTTTCAAATTTTTCAGCGCCGGCTTTGCGCTCATGGTCGTCTTATCTTGCAATGACATGTTTCTCACCTCCTGTACGCTAGTTAATTTAACCGGGAAGAAAGAAACTATGCCATGTAATAATTGCGCAGCCTGCCTGCTTTTGGCAGGTTTCAGGTGTGATGGCAGACAGAAAGCAAGTTCCAGGCGCATTCTGCGGCATATTTCAAACCTGCCCTATAATTGCAGGGAAAAATCATCGCCAAAGAGCTTGAAAACCTGCTGTTTCATCCCTGCGTGGGCAGGCAGCGACAAATTCGGATCTTTTTTGATGATCTCGTTAGCCTCTTTTTTTACGCAGTTTAAAATTTTTGTATGGCGAGCCAAGTCGGCAATCGCCAGATCCGGCACCCCGTGCTGCCTGGTTCCGAAAATTTCTCCCGGCCCCCGCAGTTTCAAATCCTGCTCGGCGATGTAAAAACCGTCCTGGGAGGAAACCATGATGTTGGCGCGCTCCGCAGCGATTTCCGAACTTTGTTTGGAAACCAGCACGCAGTAGGATCGGTGTTTGCCCCGCCCTACCCTGCCCCGCAGCTGATGGAGCTGTGCCAGGCCAAAGCGTTCTGCGTTTTCGATGACCATGATCGTGGCGTTGGGCACGTTGATGCCCACTTCGATGACAACGGTGGAAACCAGAACCTGGATTTCATTCTCGTAAAAGCGGAGCATGACATCGTCCTTTTCCTTCTGCTTCATGGCGCCGTGGAGCAGGGCAACCCGATAGCCTTTCATCCTGCCCCGCAGCTCCCGGTACAGTTCTTCCGCCGATTTCGCATCCAGCGCTTCCGATTCATCGATAAGGGGCGCAACGACGTAGGCTTGCCTGCCTTTGGCAAGTTCCCGTTCCACAAAATCGTAGCATGTCTGCCGCTTGGTTTCATCGATGACCTTTGTGACAATCTTCTGCCGTCCCGGCGGCAACTGGTCAATGACGGAAACGTCCATGTCACCGTACAAAACCACGGCCAGCGTCCGGGGAATGGGCGTAGCGGTCATGACCAGCACATGGGGGCTGGCTCCCTTTTTGCGCAAGGCCGTCCTCTGGTTCACGCCGAATCGATGCTGTTCGTCCGTAATCACAAGACCCAGGTTTTGAAACGCCACATCGGGCTGAATGATGGCGTGGGTTCCCACCAGGATTTGGATTTCTCCATCGGCCAGTTCCTCCAGGATCCGGTGCTTTTCTTTGGCGGCCATGCTCCCTGTCAGCAGCCCTACTTTGATGCCATGGGGGTCAAAGCTTTTGCTGAGGCCGTCAAAATGCTGTTTTGCCAGCAGCTCCGTAGGAGCCATGAATACGCCCTGGTATCCGTTTTTGACGGCTTTGTACAGGGCGATCTCCGCTACCGCCGTCTTGCCGGATCCAACGTCCCCCTGAACCAGCCGATTCATGGCCCTTCCCGATTCCAAATCCCCGGTGATTTCCTCCACCACTCGCTGCTGTGCGTCCGTGAGCTGATAGCCCAGGCTGTCGATGTAAGGCTTCGCGTCCCCGTCCTCGCTGCGAAAGGCAAGCCCGCTCTTGCCTTCCACAGCGTTCTGTCTCGCTGCCAAAAGCCCCAGCAGCAGAGCCATCAGCTCATCGAACACGAGGCGGTACTTCGCCGCCAGGAGCGGCTGCCTGTCCTTTGGAAAATGCACATTGGAAATGGCATAACTGCGGCTGCACAGGTTATTCCGTTTTATGATTTCACCTGGCAGGCATTCGGGGATTTCCGGGGTTTGCGCCAGGACCAGCCTTTGCCAGGTGCGCATCTCCTTTTGGCTGATGCCCGCCGTAAGGGGGTATACCGGCAGGATTCCCCGAAGCAGTCCCCTTTCAGAGGTCGCATATTCCGGGTGGACCATCTGCAGTTTTCCAAAGTTTTCCACAGGCTTTCCAAAGAAGTCGTATTCCCCTCCGACCTGAAAGGTGCTGGACAGATAAGAAGCGTTGAAAAAAACCAGCTCCAAATTGCCGGTTCCATCGCTGGCCAGCACCCGCAAAACCCGCTTTCTTCCCTTTCTGTAGGGATCCTTTGCTACCAGTTCCACCTTCGCCCGCACCAAGGCGGGCCTGTCCTCCCGCAGCTGCCCGATGGCTGTCGTTTCCCTTCGATCCTCGTAATCCCTGGGGAAAAAGCGCACCAGATCTTCCAGCGTTGCGATGCCCAGCTTTTCCAGGGCTGCCTGCTTTTTCGGCCCGACGCCTTTCAGAACGCTGACAGGTTCATTCAACTCCATTTCTGGTCACCTCGATGTGCCGCGGCGCAATCTTTTTGGAAATCACGCCGGTTACGACCACGACTACGCTGTTTGGTTCCACGCCAGTCATTTCCTTGATGTTTTCATGAATTTTATCGACCAGCCTGCCAGTAACGGAAGTGATGCTGGTGCCAAAGCGAAGCACTACGAACACTCGGATGTCCAGTCCCTGTTCCGTCAAGGCGATTTCCATGCTGCTGCTGTCGTCCATGCCGCCGATTTTGGAAACGAATCCGGGAACTTTCCCTTTGTTGTTGGAAATGATGACCTTTCCTTCAAATTGCTCGACCGTATGCGCAATGATTTTCCCCACGGCAGCTTTGGGAACCGTAATTTTCCCCAAATCAGTCTCTACTGTCAACAATCTGTTTCCTCCTAACGATATCTTCCCCGTTCCATCCCATTTCAATCACCATGCACAACGCGTCTTTGAAACGCATAAACTGTAACAGGTGGTAACATGAATCGAAACAAATCCAAAAAAAGCAGACGAAAAAAAACAAACCCCCAGTGCAACGACTCCCAGGAACTAGGCTTTGTCATGCTGGTTTTCGGCATCGTGACCATCTGTGCCTTCGTTCTGCCAGTCAAGGCATGGATTTTGCTGTTGGGATCCATTTTGCTCATCTGCGGGCTTCGGCTTTACTGCAAGTAGCCCTGATTTCCACGGACATATCCCATCCATGCACCGTCCCGTTGGCATCGGTGAAACCCAGGAAACCCAGCAGGGATCCTGTCCATATGCAAGGCGGATTTCAATGGCGCGTCAGCAACCGCAGCCAGGAAACGCAGCGCAGAGAATGGGCAAAGCGGTTTGCCCCATTGCAATGAGACAACGGGACACTGGCGGCAAAGAAAAAGACCTGCGCATGGCAGGCTGTTTTTTTCTTAAATGGCACGGTTTACTTTGTTTGACCGAATGCATCTCGTACAAACTTTGGCTTTTCTGACTCTTCCGTTGTCTTCCACGATACGAATCGTCTGAATGTTGGCATTCCACTTTCTCCTCGTATGCCTGTGGGAATGGGAAACATTGTTTCCGGAAGCCTGGCCTTTACCGCAAATTTCACATCTTCTTGACATCTACCGCACCTCCTTTAAGTATCTTTATGGAACTGTTTTCCATCGCTTGCGCAATTGGCTTTCCTAAATCGATCCATAGTCGCTGCCGATTTCTTTTGCGCTGCTTGCGTCCAATGTCGCATCTCAGTTCCCAATCGTTTTGTATGATTGTAAATTCGTTTGAAAGCACTCAAACAAGGATTATTGTACCATAACGAAACATCGAACACAAGCGTTTTTTCGCTTCAGCCTGATTTTTCCACCTCGGTTTTTGCCCAGCCTTCGCATGTCGTTGGGAGATGCTTTCTGTCCGGTCGCTTTCCTCATCCCGGATTCAGAACTTTACGCCTGATCCCACAGGAGCATTTGACCTTCCCGCCGGGTGGCATCCATGTCGATGATGCGCTGGTTTCTGCTGCCTCGGAATCGAAGCGTCAGATCACGCTCCTCCTCTTTGAACCTGCCTTCAATCAACAGGTCGGTTTGATCCAGCAGATCCTTTGCTGCCAGGTCTTCCCTGGCTTTTTCGATCAGCTCTTCATAGGTGTATCCGGAAAATGTCACGATATCCAATCCCCGCCGTTTGATTTCCCGACCCAAAGCCGCAAATGCTTCCGCCTGGCAGAAAGGTTCTCCGCCCGTGAAAGTCACGCCGGAAAGCATGGGATTTTTGTCGATTTCCGCAAGGATCCTGGAAAGTCGCACCTCATATCCGCTTTTAAAATCGTGGGATTCCTGGTTATGGCATCCGGGACAATCATGTGGGCATCCCTGGCAAAACACGCAAAAGCGAATCCCCGGACCATCTACGATGGATTCTGGAACGATGCCTGCCAATCGCATTGTTTTCGGTTCATTGTCCATCATGCTCGTTTCTCCTCGATGTCCCTGGAACCGGTTTTAAGGGCAGTGATGCGGGGAATCCGCTCGGTGCCCGAATCCGTCCCGTTTTCCTTCCTGTGGCAGTGGGGGCATTCGTTCTCGATGATTCCCGTATATCCGCACACCGGATCCCGATCCACAGGGTGGTTGATGGAGCCATATCCTACGCCGCTTTCCTTCATGCAACGCACCACCTGTTCAAAGGCTTCCAGATTTTTGCACGGATCTCCATCCAGCTCCACATAAGTGATGTGCCCTGCGTTGGTAAGGGCGTGATAAGGCGCTTCCAGCCGAATCTTGTCGAATGCGGAAATGGGGTAATACACGGGAATGTGGAAGGAATTGGTATAATACTCCCGATCCGTGACCCCTTCGATGACGCCAAACCGTTCTTTGTCGATTTTGACAAAGCGACCGGACAACCCTTCTGCCGGGGTGGCAATCAGCGTATAGTTGAAGCCTGTCCTGGCGGTGGCTTCGTCCATCCGCTTGCGCATGAATCCAACGATGTCCAGCCCCAGGCTCTGGGCTTCCCTGCTCTCGCCATGGTGGACGCCCACCAGTGCTTTCAGGCATTCCGCCAAGCCGATGAAGCCTACGGTCAACGTGCCGTGTTTCAACACTTCCGCTACGGAATCGTCAGGTCCCAGTTTGTCCGAATCCAGCCAGATGCCCTGTCCCATGAGGAAGGGATAATTTTTCACTTTTTTGGAGGCCTGTATCTTGTACCGCTCCATCAGCTGGTCGATGCACAAATCCAGTTTGCGATCCAGATCTTCAAAGAACCAGTCCACGTCTCCATGGGATTTGATGGCGATCCTCGGCAGGTTGATGGAAGTGAAGCTCAGGTTGCCCCTGCCGCCTACCACTTGCCTGCTGGGGTCGTAGACATTGGCCATGACCCTGGTTCTGCAGCCCATATAGGCCACCTCCGTATTATGATCCCCCTCCTTGTAAAATTGGAGGTTGAAAGGCGCATCGATAAAGGAAAAGTTAGGGAACAGCCGCTTGGCCGAAACCCTGCACGCCAGCTTGAACAAGTCGTAATTGGGATCCTGCGGGTTGTAGTTGACGCCTTCCTTTATTTTGAAGATATGGATGGGGAAAATAGCCGTTTCGCCGTTTCCCAGCCCCGCCTCCGTTGCCAGCAGGATGTTTTCCGTAACCATGCGTCCTTCGGGAGACGTGTCCGTCCCATAGTTGATGGAGGAAAAGGGAATCTGCGCCCCTGCCCGGGAATGCATGGTATTCAAATTGTGTACAAAGGCTTCCATGGCCTGGTAGGTCGCCCTGCGGATTTCCTTGTTCGCATACTTGGTGGCTCTCTGCTGCAGGCGTTCGATCTGGACTTCATCGCAGAATTCGCCCAAATACCGCTTTTCCGTTTCCTTGTATCCGTTGTCATCGGACAGGATTGGGAAAATGCCCTCTTCTTCCTGGATTCGTTTTCCGATGTCCATGGCTCTGTCCATGCCATCCTCAAAATCGTAAAGGATGTCCAACATTTTCCCCATGTTCTTCCAATAGAGCTTTCGGTAGGTTTTTTTCACGCCCCCCGCCATTCCGTAATCGAAATCCGGGATGCTTTGCCCGCCGTGCTGGTCATTTTGGTTGGACTGGATGGCGATGCAGGCCAAAGCCGTATAACTCTGGATGTCGTTTGGTTCCCGCAGGAAACCGTGTCCTGTGGAAAACCCGTCTTTAAACAGCTTTTCGATGTCGATCTGGCAGCAGGTGGTGGTCAGGGTCAGAAAGTCCAGATCGTGAATGTGGATGTCGCCGTTTCGATGAGCCTGCGCATGTTCCGGCTTCAACACGAACATTTCATAAAACTGCTTGGAACCCTCGGATCCGTATTTGAGCATGGTTCCCATGGCCGTATCCCCGTCTATGTTGGCGTTTTCCCTCTTGATGTCGTTGTCCGCCGCATCTTTGAATGTCAGATCCTCATAGATTTTCATCAACCGGGTGTTCATGTCCCTTACCCTGGTTCGCTCCGCGCGATAGAGGATATATTCCTTGGCCGTCCTGGCGTGGCCGTTTTCGATCAAAATTTTTTCCACCGCATCCTGAATCTGTTCCACCGTTGGCATGTCGTTGTGGTGGATCTGCGTCAGGTAACGTTCCACCTGCCTGGCAAGGCTCATAGCCGTATCCTTGTCCTTTCCCCCCAGGGCCTCGGCTGCCTTATAGATGGCATCCGCTATCTTCGTCACGTCAAACTCTACCGTTCTCCCATCGCGCTTCACGATTTTTTTAATCGAAGTTTCCATACTTGCTCCACTCTCCATGCTTCCTGCGATCCTTCGCAAACAATTTCATCAGCCACCCCTACATAATAAAAAACTCTAATAACCAAGATTGACGAGGCCGATCAGAGAATTATGCAGTACATACTATATGTTGTGGTTATCTTTCATGTCGTCTCCTAGATTATACATGATTTGCCCGGCAAGTCAATGACAAAAACTGGTTTTTTCCCCTCGGGACATAGGCCATTTTTTTACATTTGACAGGAACAAAAGCCGCATGTCCGATAAAAAGCCGCTGTAGCAGATTGGCTTTTTCCGTTACAGCGGCAAAAATTTTTTCAAAATATTTTTGGCGGACATGCTCTTGCGGCGAACGTTATTTCTGGTGTACCTTTTCAAAGAATTCGGTACGCAGCATGGAAAGCAGGTGCAAATCGTAATACTTTCCGTTCTTTTTCGTGGCGTTTCTGGCAACGCCCTCTTTGGTGAATCCCATCTTTTCATAGAGGGCGGCGGCTGGCTTGTTGCCCGTGTAATGATCCAGGGTCACCCGTTCCATATGAAGAAAAACGAAGCAATGCTCCAACAATTCCTGCATCAATTCCCGTCCCAGGCCGACATTCCGGTTTTCTTCCTCTGCGATGTACAGCTTCGTGATGTCCAGGGAATCGGAATGTTCATCGATCCTGCTGATGTACACCCTGCCGATCGGTTTGTTGGTGGATTTTCCCACAATGGTAAAATGAAGCTTCGTGGGATCCGATTTGTCAACGATCCACTCTTCCACCACCTGACTGTAGGAACGATCCTCGTCATAGCTGAGAAATTCCGTGACTCTGGGATCCCGCTCCCAGTCCGCAAAGTATGCGCAGTCTTCAAAAACAGTCTCTCGAATGAGCAAATTTTTGGTTTCCATAAAAGACATCTCCTAACGGGAATTATTAAGATTTCGTAAAATCTCCTTCAAATCCCTACCTTTTCCATAGGCCGTATGCTATTATTATATCGGATTTTCAACAATAAACAAGGAGAAATTCAAAAATCATGAAACGTTTTTTTTCTCTTTTTTCCATTTTTATGCTGGCTTCCGCTTTGTTCCTGATGCCAGGATGCAGCCCACAGGGCGATGATCCGGAGGGCGAAACGAAGCTCAGCCTGGATGAGAGCCTTGAGGCCAATTACGGTGCTTTGGCGGCACAGTTTGAAACCGGCGGGACTTTTCAGCAGTTTTCCGATTACCTGACCCAATGGGCAAAGGAAAACGAAATCACTGTGAAAAGCAGCAATGATCGTTATGTCATCTTGTCAAAGGCTCCATCGGCCGGCTATGAGGATGCGGAAACCTTCACGTTCCATGCGGCAGTCAACTTTGACAATGAAGAAGAGCAGGATGAAAGCCTGCAAGATGCCGCCGTCGTCATGGCGACCCTTTACCAGGCGGATCGGCACGGTGCGTTGAAGGGAATCTTTACCCTGGAAACCATGGGGCAGGCGGCAGGCGCAGATGCGCTGGGCGATGCCCAATTGAAAACGGATAATTTCATCGATGTGGTCCATGGGAAAAGCACGACGCTTTACAATAGCCTGGCCGCCACGTCTGAATTTCTTGCTTCAAAGAAGGTTCGCACCGTGTCCCCCAAATACAACAAGGCTTTCCGAATCACATGGAAAGGCGCATCAAACAAGAGCCCTTACGAGTTGGACGATAATTATCCCAACGCCATAAAAACCATCGGCGATCTCCTGGCCTCCTGCCAGAGTTCCAGCGTTCTCTTTGAGCTGGCGTCCTTCGTGGGGGGCAGTTCTTCCAGCCTGTACCCGGAAAAGGCGACTGCCCTCATCGTATTGCAGGAAAACGATGTGGAAAGTTTTACTAGTCGATTTGAAAATTCCCGGGAGCACATGGAAGAATCTTATGACGATCTGGAAGAACCATTCGAATATACGGTTACGGAAGCGGAACTGCCGAAGCGGGTCCTTTCCAATGCGGATTCCAACCATATCGTCAGCCTGATGTACACCATCACCAATGGCACCTACGTTCGATCCGATGATGGAGAAATCCTGGCGGCGTCCAACATCGGGAAAATCTCCACCAAGCATGGCCGGTTCCAAATGGAGATCAACGCCAGGAGCCTGGAAAACAATTTGATGGATGACATGCGCTCCGAGTTCCAGACGACCTGCGGGCTTTGCGAGATCCATTATCAGGAAACCAGTTCCGTACCTTTGTGGTATGCGTCTACCAACATTCCCCTGATCCATCATTTGGTGGAAAAAATCGATGATCACCCTTCCGGCATGTTGGAAAACGAAGCGGCCGAGGTTTATCTGGAAAAACGACCCGACTTGAACCTGGCCATCTGGAAAACGGATTTGGATGGCGCAGAAAAAAACCTTCCTGATTTGTTGGATTATATCGAGAGCTTTGGAACTGAACCAGAACAGCAGGAAGAAAACTGATTGGCATCATGACATCCCGTATTCCCTCTGGATTAAATCTTGGAGTTTCCGTTCCAGATCCTGGACAGTGCCGGAATTGTCGATGATCTGATGCGCCCGTTTCTTTTTTTCCCCATCATCCAGCTGATTTCGCATCCTTGCGGCCACTTCCTCGGCGGTCATGCCGTCCCTTGCGCAGACCCTGGCGATTCTGGTTTTCCGATCCGCAGTCAGCAGCCAGGTAGTTTTGCATTGTTTGTCCAGCCCGACCTCAAAGAGCAGCGGCACGTCGAGAACAATGCCCCGATGCGTCCCTGCGGCCTGGTGCTGCGCCACCTGCTCCCGAATCACTTGCACGATCCGGCCATGCATCATGGCATCCAGTTGCTTTCGCTTTTCCGCATCTCGAAAGACGATGGCCGCCAACGCTTTGCGATCCAGGCATCCTTCCGCAGTGATGATGTCTCTTCCGAACGCCCGTTCCAGTTCTGCCAACAGTGGCGTTCCCGGCTCCACCACCTGGCGGGCGATTTCATCGGCATCGATGATGGCAAATCCCTGTTTCTGCAGGTATGCGGCGGCAGTGGATTTTCCTGTCCCAATGCCCCCTGTCAGGCCGATTACATCCATGTTCTCCCCTCCTCCAGACGATACGAAAAGCGCATCCTTCTAATGTCGCAACCGTATCATGCTGCTGCTTTGTTGCTTTCTCCGCCAACCAATGCCATATCCTATATCTTCGTCTGTTCCGAATTGCGTTTTCGGACAGTTTCCCTCTTTTCCCATCTTGTCCCTATTTCAACTCGTACCAACTGTCGCCCTGGTTTAAGGCTACGGTCAATTTGGCCTTCAATTCAACGGCATGTTCCATGTTTTCTGTCAGTAGCTGCCGGATGGATTCCTGCTCTTCCCTGCAAGTCTCAATGATCAGTTCGTCATGCACCTGGAGAATCAGCCTGGATTTCAAGCCTTTTTCCTTGATTTGCCGATAGACCTTGATCATGGCAATCTTGATCACATCCGCTGCGCTGCCCTGGATGGGGCTGTTCATGGCCAGCCGCTCTCCCAGCTGGCGCACCACATAATTGGATGCGCCGATTTCCTGGATGTACCGTTTCCGACCCATGATGGTGCTCACATATCCCTGCTTCCTGCACAGCTCCACCAGTCCGTCCATATATTCCTTGACTGCGGCGTGTTTTTCAAAATAGGCTTTGATATACGCATCCGCTTCTTTCCGCGTGATGTGCAGCTCCGAGGATAACCCAAATGCGCTCATGCCGTAAATCACGCCAAAATTGACAGCCTTTGCCCGGCTCCGCTCTTCGATGGTGATGTCCTCCGGCGGAACGCCCAGTACATTTGCCGCTGTGGTTCTGTGAATGTCCTCGCCGTTGTTAAAGGCAGCGATCAAGGCCGGATCTTCGGACATGTGCGCCAAAATCCGCAGCTCTATCTGGGAATAATCGGCGCCCACCAGGGTATGAGCTTCATCCTCCGGCACAAAGGCCTTTCGCAGCTGCCGCCCAAAGGCCTGCCGGATGGGGATGTTCTGCAAATTGGGATCCGTGCAGCTGAGCCTTCCCGTGGCAGTCACCGTCTGGTTGAAGTGGGCATGGATTTTCCCCTGTTTGTCGATGAGGGGCAGCAGTCCTTTGATGTAAGTGCTGTTCAATTTCGTTAAAGTGCGATATTCCAAAATCAGCGGCACGATTTCATGTTTGTCCAAAATCCGTTCCAGGGTTTCCGCGCTGGTGGAATAGCCCCGTTTCGTCTTTTTTCCTGCGGGAAGCCCCAATTTTTCAAACAAAATCGTCCCCAGCTGAATCGGTGAATTGATGTTGAATGTTTCTCCAGCCAATTCATAAATCCGCTGGGTCAACAGGTCAACCTGTTCCGTAATGACCTCGCCTAACCGCTTCAGTTCTTCCTGATCCACGGCAATGCCTTCCATTTCCATGGACGCCATCACCTCGATCAACGGCAGTTCGATGTCGTACAGGACGGATTCCAGCTGCTGCTCCCGGATTTTTTCCTGCAAAATGGGAAGGATGCCAGCCACCGCCATGCACCACCGCAGCCCGTAAGTGCTGTAAACCTTTACGGAATCCTGAAACAAATCCATCTGGCCGTTGTTCGCAAAAAATTCCTCTTCATCCTCCACGCTTTCGTGCAAATATTCGTTGGCCAAACTCTTGAGCTCGTAATTGCTGCGCCCCGGATCCAGCACATACTGCCCCACTGCCGTATCAAATCCCGTGTCGCAGGAAACAAGCCCGTAATGCATGAGCATGTAGTAATCCTTTTTTAAATCATGTCCCACAAAAGTGGGGTTCTGTTCATTGAAGCATGCGATGGCCTGATCCAGCAATTCCTGTTCCGCAGGAATGTAATAGCAGCACTTCGGTTCCATCGTTGTCATGATGCAAATGCCGTAAATTTCAGGAACGGCAACGTGGTTGTGGTCACCCAGCACCTTCAGGAGCACGGTTTCGGAAAGATCCAGTCCTCGAATCTGGTCGGAGCTTTTGATTTGCATCGTTTCAATGCCGCTCAAATCCGCTGGCTTTGCTCCCGCCTCTTCCATGCCGGGTTGGACTTTCAATTTTTTCAGGAAGCTGTTAAATTCTAGTTTTTGATAAATCTCGATCAGCTTGTCGTAGTCCGGCTCCTCCCTGCGAAACTCCGCAAAATCCATTTCAATGGGTACGTTGGTCTGGATGGTGGCAAGCCGTTTGCTCATCATGGCTAGCTGAGCGTTGTCCTCAATTTTGGCTCGCAGCTTGGGGCTGGAAATGGATGCGGTGGAAGCCAGCAGGTTTTCCACGCTCCCATATTCCAGAATCAGCTTTTTCGCCGTTTTCTCCCCGACTCCCGGGATTCCGGGGATGTTGTCGGACTGGTCGCCCATCAGACCCTTGAAGTCGATGAACTGGGTCGGGGTGAATCCATATCGATCCACCATAGCCTGCTTGTCAAAGAGGTCGAATTGGGATATGCCCCTCTTCGTAATGAGAACCTTTGTCACATCCGTTGCCAGCTGCAGTTCATCCTTGTCCCCTGTGATGATCAGCGGTTGCAGCCCCTGTTCCTCTGCTTTTCTGGCTGCCGTTCCGATGATGTCATCGGCCTCAAAGCCTTCCATTTCCAGGATTTTGATGTTCATGGCAGCCATGACGTCCTTCAGCAGCGGCATCTGCATGGCCAGTTCCGGCGGCATTTTCTTCCGTCCCGCCTTGTACTCCTTGTATTCCAAATGACGGAATGTGGGCGCTTTCAAATCGAAGGCCACGGCCAAATAGCCAGGTTCATAGTCCTTGCATATCTTTGTCAGCATATTGAGGAACCCGAAAATTCCCTGGGTATAAATGCCCTCTTTCGTGATCATGGGTCGCTGCATGGCATAATAAGCCCGATTGATGAGGCTGTTTCCGTCAATGATGACCATGGTTTTTTCCATATTTGCGATTCGCTCCTTTTTCTAACGATGCTTCCCGTCCCAAAGCCATTCAATGAGCCTTCTTCGGCTTGACGATGATGGTCACTTTTTTCACTGCGGCCTTATAGTCTTCGCTGGGGGCGGCCATGATGGAAATAATCGCTTTTCCCGTTCCTTTGATCCGCACCTTTCCGGAAGGGGAAACCGTGGCTACGTTCCGATTGGAAGATTTGTAGAGCAGCATCCCTTCTCCCCTGGTACGTTTTGCCTGGAGGGAAAACGCCTTGCTGCCGACCTTCTTTACATATTTGGCCTTTGCGCGGATCATCTGTTTTTTGCTCCCGCTGCCGGTGGTGAGAGCCTTTGCAAGTGCGTTCCCAATCTTGCATTTCTTCTTGGATCCAATGGAAATGGGCTTGATGTTCGTGACATCCTCCCAGCGTTTCCCCAGCTTCATATAGCTTTGGCCCTTGCTACAGTCGATGGAGACCAGCAGGTTTTTCCGCATCACTTGGGTTTCCACAGGCAGAAAATAATTTCGTTTTCCCCCGGACTTGTAGGACGTCTTTACGACAACCGAAAATTCACAGCCCTTCGGCACGCCCACCGGCTTTTTCAGCTCCAGGGTGTGGTATCCTGCGTAAGGAACCTCGAATGAAACGGAACAGGCTTTTTTGCCGCTGGCCGGCTTTCCCGGCGAAGGGTTGACGTAGATGGAAATGGTCACAGTGGAATTTGCGGCTCCAGTGTAAGTCCCCACTGCCCGAACCAACTCGTTTCGCCTCGCCTTGTAACGATTGGCGGCGGCAATGGACTTTTTCCGGGCAAACTCCGCATCCCCCGTCCCAACTCCATCGTACTGGTAGATTCCAGAGTAATCGTGGCTGCCGCCTTTCTTGTATTTGCGGGACTCCGCTTCATAAAAAGTGGGGTTGCACAGGTTGTTGTCGTAATAGGACAAGTAAAAATATCCGCCGTCTCCCCAGCTTGTGCCGTAGCTGTTCCTGGCGATCCATGCGCCGCTCTTTCCACCTGCGGACACGGAATCGTCCCAGCCCACGATGGTCACTTCGTGGTTGGCAACCTGATCCGTACTGCAGCAATAGACGTATTTCCCGTCTTTTTTCTTTAGCAGGCTCTCCTGATGGTAATAATTGATGGTGACCGCGCCCTTTGTGGCCAAGTATCGCTTTATCGTCTTTCTTCCGCTTGTGGTCTTGGGGCTGGGGAGAAAGTCCGCATTTTCCAGGTGCAGGTCGGATGTGACCTGCAATTTTTGGGAGAGCGACGATGCGGATGCCGCCCGGCTTTGATCCACGGCGCCGTACCAACGTGCCAGGGTAGCCGTGGAAAGCCAGCGGTTCCCGCCTTCCTGATAGGGCTTTCCCGTCTGCGGCATTTGAAAGGTATCCTTCCCAGCGTATCTGCTCTTGGCAGATCCATTTTTCCCCTTGTAAGTGAACCAGGTCAGGTGGTTCTCCGACAAATTCAGGGTTTCTTTCTTCGCCTCTCCCGTCAGGAGCAGGTTGGATTCCAAAGAAGCCATGGCGCCATAAGCCCAGCAATTGTTGCTGTTCTTCTGGTTTCGCACGGCAGGGATGTAGCCCTCTTCCACAAGGGAAAAAGACGCTTGCGCTTCGGCGGAACTGATGACGGACTTCGTGGAAAACAGAGCGGATTCCTGGGCAGGTTCCTGAACCTCCTGCAGGGATTCATCTTCTTCTACAAACTGAATGCCATCCTCCGTTTGTTCCATATGCCCCAATTCCTCCAGGCCAGAAATCGCCGCCAGCTGATCGTTCGCCGCAGATGTTTCGGTCGCCTGGGACGCAGCAAACGCCGTTGCCACATTCATGTCCCCACAGACAGAAACCAGCAGCACTGCGCTCAATGCCATAGCTATTAGTTTTCGCTTCATCACATTTACCACCTTTTGCTTTCCGTATCATCGCGCGTTCATGGCATCGTGGATTTTCCTTGAAAACAGAGCCACAATCCACGATTCAACGAATGTGCCCCTGGAGAAACGCCGTCACAATCGGCGCATTCGCAATGCCATGGAGTTTCGCTAGACCGATAGCCGGGAGCTTCGATCCCATGAACGCCTTTCTGCGGCAACGCCGCATCCATCAATGGGTTCATGATACCATGAACTTCTGCCAAAAGCAACAGCGAGTGCCTGCAAACGAAACAATTTGCAGACACTCGATCTTTTCTCCATCCATGCTTCAAATGAATCCATGCGCCATCCCCTTGTCATGCAAGCCTGGTGATGCTCCCATCTCCGTTGTTTTCCTAACGCAAAAAAGCCACTGCGGTACAGCGGCTTTTTGCAAGAACCTTATTAAGAGCCTATGACGAAAGGACGACATCGCAGGGCAACGGAAGATCGCACCCACACCATCCTTGTTTTTTGTGAAGAACACCATGAAATGTTGGCATTGTCCCCCCCTTTTCGTTATCGTTCCACGATCAATTTGCAGACCGCATTGGAAAAGGCGACCGGATCTTCCACAGGCAGCCCTTCGATGAGCAACGCCTGATCATAGAGCAATCCGGCATATTCCTTGACAGCCTCTTTGTCCTCCTTGTAGACCTTGTTGAGGGCTTCAAGCACAGGATGCTTGGCGTTGATTTCCAATATGCGTTCCGCCTTTACCTTTTCGTCCACCGGCATGGCGTTGAGCACCTTTTCCATTTCGATGGAAAGCCCGCCTTTGGCGGTCAGGCATACGGGGTGGCTTTTGAGCCGCTGGGAAAGCCGTACTTCCGTAACTTTTCCTTCCAAGGCTTCCTTCATGCATTCCATCAGATCCTTGCTCTCCTCGGCCTGCTTTTCCGCCGCTTCCTTTTCTTCGCTGGTTTCCTCGATTTCCAAATCCTCGGCGGAGACGGACTTGAATTCCTTTTCGTCAAATTCCCGCAGCATCTGCAACGCAAACTCATCCACGTCATCGGTCAGATAGAGAATTTCGTAACCTTTGTCCTTCAGCAACTCCGTCTGGGGCAGCTTGTCGATTTTCTCCGTGCTTTCACCGCTGGCAAAGTAGATATGCTTTTGCTCCGGCTTCATCCTGGAAACGTATTCCGACAGCGTTACCAGTGCCTGCTCCGAAGAAGAATAGAACATCACCAGATCCTTCAACACGTCCTTATGCATGCCGAACTGTTCGTACATGCCGTATTTCAATTGAAGGCCAAAGTTCTTGAAAAATTCCAGGTATTTTTCCCGATCCGTGTTGAGCATGGCCAGCAGTTCGCTTTTGATTTTCTTTTCCAGCCTCTGGGCAATCGCCTTAAGCTGACGGTCGTGCTGCAGCATTTCCCTAGAAATGTTCAGGGACAAATCCTGAGAATCCACAAGTCCCTTGACGAAGCTGAAATAATCCGGCAACAGATCCGGGCACTTGTCCATGATCAGCACGCCGGAGGAATAGAGCTGCAACCCCTTTTCAAAATCCTTCGTGTAATAATTGTAGGGAGCCTGTCCCGGAATGAACAGCAGGGACGTGTAGCTCACCACGCCCTCCACGTTGGTATGGATCACCTTCGCCGGATCGGTGTAATCGTTGAACTTTTCCTTGTAGAAATTGTTGTAGTCTTCATCCTTCAGCTCGCTCTTGTTCTTTTTCCAGAGGGGAACCATGCTGTTGAGGGTTTCCAGTTCGGAATAAGACTCGTACTCATCCTCGCTACCCTCTTTCAGCTTTTGCTTTTCCACCATCATCTGGATCGGGTAGCGGATATAATCGGAATACTTGCTGATCAGGTTTTTGATCCTGTAATCATCCAAGTATTCACCATACTTTTCATCCTCTGTGTCTTGCTTCAGCAACAGGGTGATCTCCGTTCCGCAGCCGTCCTTTTCGCATTCTTTGATGGTATAGCCATCCGCTCCCGTGGATTCCCACTGGTGCGCCTGCTCCTCGCCGCATGCTTTGCTGACTACGGTCACTTTGTCGCTGACCATGAATGCGGAGTAAAAGCCGACGCCGAACTGGCCGATGATGTCGATTTCATCCTTTTTGTCCATAGCAGCTTTGAAATCCAGGGAGCCACTCTTTGCGATGGTGCCCAAGTTCTGCTCCAGCTCGTCTTTCGTCATGCCCATGCCGTTGTCGATGATTTTCAGGGTGCGAGCCTCTTTGTCCGGCTCGATGCGAATGGTAAAATCATCTCTGGAAAGACCCGTGTTTCCATCTGTCAGGTTGTGGTAATATAATTTGTCAATGGCATCGCTGGCATTGGAAATCAGCTCTCTGAGGAAAATTTCTTTATGGGTGTAAATGGAATTGATCATCAAATCCAAAAGCCGCTTTGATTCTGCTTTAAATTGTTTCTTCGCCATGTCGCATTCTCCTTATCTTTAAAAATGTTAGCACTCATCTTTATCGAGTGCTAACATTACTATACATCAACTGTTTTGGAAAATCAAGGGGGAATCTGAAATAAAAATCATAATTTCTCTGTGGTGTAAATGAATGTGATCCAAAAAAGAGGGTGACTCCGATGCGAGGCCAGGCAATCCATGGAAGGATGGACAGGAAAGCCGCAGTGTTCCCTGTTCCCAGCGTTGGGTAATCGCAAAACCTGGAAACGGTTTCTTTTCCGAAGATCGCTTGGCTCAAATTTGTTCGATTTCCGGAATCAGCTCCACATATACGTTATTGTACTCTTTTTTCAATTCCCGCATGATTTCATCGTGAGCCTGTTTTAATTCCCGGATGCTGATCAAATCGTCTTTTTGCAGGATGTAAATTTCAATCCAAACCTTCCTGCCGGTTTTGATCATGTCCAGAAAATTGATGGAAAAAGAATGCTTCTGCAAAGAACGCATCGCAACCCCCCGCACATGATCCACCACTTCCTGTTTTGGCGCAAACAACACCAGGTTCTTGATTCCTTCCCAAAACATGGACACCGGCTCCTTCAGCAAGATCATTGCCATGATGATGGCAATGCCCGGATCAACATAAGGGGCGATCCAATCCAGCGGCGTTCGCTGCAAAATCAGCTGAATGACAAACGCAACCCCTACCCCAAAGGTGCTCATGCCATCCAGCTTCCAGATATAAATTTCCGCCTTTACCGTTGGTGAAGAATACTTTTTGTTGAGATGGTTCAGTACGACATACATGATGATGCAAGTGACGGATACAACCAGTTCAAAGACGGCGATGGCGCCTGCGTTCACAACATGGCCGCCCGCCAGGATCATTTGGCTGCTCTCAACAACCAACTGAACGGTTATGAAAATCAACAACCCGGTTTTAATGATGATAAAGAGGGATTCTACCTGGGAAAACCCGTATGGCCGTTTTTCCGTAACCGGTTTGTACAGCAATGGCACCAGCACCATAAAAGGTCCCAGCATGACAATGTCCGCGATATCGTATACGCAGTCCATGAGAACCGCATGGGAACCCGTGGCAAAGGCCATGATGCACTCGGCCAGCAAAAATGCCGCACTCCCCGCAAAAGATACTTTGAGAATCCGCTTTTCTAATCGCAAACTGTCATCCATACTTTCACTCCTTTCGCTCTTAGTTTTCGTAATGTAGAAAATATCGATGACTTTCTTTCCACATTTGCAATTATACGCTTTCTTTTTTAAACTATCTTGCTGTTTTGATTTGTTTTATTTGTTGTTATGTAGTATTAATTTGTTTTTATGGTGACCGGACTCTCGGACATTTCTTTCATAATTGAGTAAATGGTACCTTCCACACTTGCTTCATTTTGAAGAATCTATTATCCGGTTATCCCTGATGGTTCCATTTTCAACCGCAAGCGCATCCGTTAAAACTTTTCCCGGTTTGTTCTCAATCAGCTCATCTGCGTATTTGCATACCTCTGCAGAAATCCCAACGCTTGCAGGTTTATAAAACAGCGTGGGAGTGTGATCTACCACATAATGCATCACGCCATCAACCATGTAAATCGGTTCTTCCAACGTGGTAGGAACGCTTGTTTCGATTGCGCCGCTCTTATCGCAGCTGACATCAATAATCAGGGAATTTTTCCGCATTCTCTTCAAATCATCGCGATAAAGGATATGGTCTTTTCTACATGTATCCCAAAGCAAGGCATTCACAATTACATCATATTGACCGATTTCCTGTCTAAACAGTTTTTCCGTCCTGCGATCATATACCGTAATATGCGCTCCCAGGCAAGTCAGGATACGCATCGCCCCACGCGCTACATTTCCCCTGCCAATCAGAGCCACATCCGTATTGTACGGCATTTCCCCATAACACTGAAAGGCATGCATGATAGCCGCTTCTCCTGCCATTTCATTGTTCCGATAGAAACAATGTCGTCCTTCACAAAACATATCCTCCCATACATAAGCAGTTAGCCTTCCGGCTAAAACTTTATCCGTAATGTCCCTGTTCTGCACAAGATGAACCCATCCAAAAATAGTCTGGTCTTTTAATTGGTCTAAATATTTCGCATCACCAATTTTCGGATCGCAGACAACATCACAGGCAAGAACCTGCCCTTGCGTAGCAATTTTTGCCCCATAGGATTCATAATCCGCATCTGAATAGCCTAAAACATTTCCATACCCTTTCTCCAGGAGCAGCATATCCGCATGCTTTATGTTTGCGACATCCTTCGGAATCAATGCCCTACGATTCTCGTTCTCCTTATTGCTTATCGCAAAGCCTATTGTTTTCATTTTTCATTACCTCCAATCCTTTTACGATATTTTTATATAAAGACCATATCCCTCCCCGGGCGGCCACTTTGGAAATGTCATGATCCGCAGATTTGTTTCCCTCGTCATAATAATTTCACTGTTCCTTCTGACTGATGGCAATATTCTGGCCGGCATATCAAGTACATTGAATAATAAATGGTTTTAACAGAGACACAGATAAGATTTCTTCCGATCGCTATAGACGATTGATGTTGGTGCTCTTATTATATTATAGCACCGCTTTCAGCACTCGCAATAGCAAAATTGTGTTAAAGTTCATTATTTTCAATAAAACATGTTGCGACACAGAAAAAAACGTTCCATATGCTGGATAATGATTCTGTACATGGAACGCTCAACTTTGAAATAATTCAGCGATCTGGTCAATGCCAATGTTGTAAACCGCCTGCTGAAAAGCCCTGCTTTGCTACGGTTACATACATGCTTGCACAGTATTTTGATGATACTCTGGCACAAGGTTTTGCTGCCCAGAACCAGATGATTTCCTCCCTCAGCGCTATGCTGCTGGGGCAGGACAAGACCAGCGCCACGGTAATGGCGGCGAGAGAAGCAAATGCGCAGAAAGTCCC
>CAZVBL010000014.1:0-3713 GCA_964625475.1 uncultured Zhenpiania sp.
CGCAGAAAATTCGACATCTCTGTTTTTAAAGAGCTTGTCCAACAAAATCATGATCGCTTCCAACGCCAAGGTTCGGTTACCCGCTTCCCTGCGGCAGCAGGGATCATCGGGTTCTGCTCCCGAGCAGCGTTCGCGCCCCCAGCAGAGGCCGCAGGCTGCCGTAAGCATCGCCGCCAATCGCCAAAATGGGGCTTCCGCAGCCCAGGCGCAAGGCGACGCTGCATCGCTGAACAAAGCTGGCGGCTCTGCCTTGTACAGTTCCATCATCAAACTAACCACAGGCGCCAATTTACGGCTGGATTCCACTGTGATCGCCATCGGCGCATCGACCGGCGGTACGGAGGCAACCCTGGACGTGATGCGCCAGTTGCCCGCCAACATTCCGGGCATCGTCATCACGCAGCATATGCCCAAGGGTTTTACGCAGATGTATGCGGAACGACTGAACCGTCTGTGCCAGATGCGCGTAAAGGAAGCAAAGGACGGCGACCTGATCCTGCGGGGGCAGGCGCTCCTGGCGCCTGGCGGCGATCTGCAGATGAAGGTCATCAAGGATAAGAGCGCTTACCGGGTTCGCTGCTATCCCGGCGAAAAGGTCAACGGACATCGTCCCTCCGTGGATGTTTTGTTCGATTCCGTGGCAAATACGGTGGGAAAAAACGCAGTCGGCATCATTTTGACGGGAATGGGTCAGGACGGTGCGCAAGGCCTGCTGAGGATGCGCAAGGCCGGAGCCTATACCATTGGCCAGGACAAGGATTCCAGCGTGGTTTACGGAATGCCCATGGTCGCCTACGAAATCGGCGGCGTTTGTTCCCAGGCTTCCTGTCTCGCGATTCCAGGCGTTCTGATGAAATATTTGAACAAATTTTAACCATGCGCCCCATATGCCATGGGGTTGAATCGGGCAGGGAAGAAATTTTTTCCCTCCTTCTATTCTGTCCAGTGTGTAAAGAAAGCGCATTGCCCGCCAGGGTCATGCGCTTTCTTTTTTGTTTCTTTCGTTTCCTGTTTTTTTGTCATATCACAGGTCGTTCATCATCAATCCTGAAATCACCAATTTCGTCATATCAGGTAGTTCATCATCAATCCCAGGGCTGCATAGTTGTTCATCGTATACGCACCCTGCCTGGAATACATCATGCTTGTGAACTGGAACGGATCTGAGAATTGTTGCTGATCGATGGCCTGCAGGTCATTGCTGATCAGGCTGGCCGAATTGGTGTTCATCGCACTGACGCTCCTGTTGTACAGGGTCTCCGCAAGGCCACCACTGCCCGACAGCAAATCCTTTGTCAGCTCCGGCTCTTCTTTCAGCGCTTTGGTAAGTGCCTCCTTGTCCAAAACCAACTGCCCTTCGCTGTCCGTACTGATTCCCAACTTTGCAAGGGACTGGGCAGACCCGATGGAACGTTCAAATATCTGCAGCTGGTTTGCGGTCCCACGACCGTGCGTAGCGTTGTCCTGCAGGAACCCAACCGCCTGGTTGTAATCCTCAAGCAGGTCGGACACGGCAGCAACCACTTTGTCAGCATCCGCCTGCATGGAAACGGCTGTCGTTCCCACGTCTTTCAACTCCGCTTCGATACGACCATAGTCCATCTGCACCTTGTTGGACTGAGACGTATAATCCGTCGTCCTTCCATTGGACGTCACGCTGTATTGCGCATTCGCCGCTTCCACGGAAACGTCTTGCAACCCTTCGGCAGCTCCCATCTGTCCCGTCACTTCAAATGCGGCATCCGTGCCTGTAGAACGGCTCTGCAGGCTCAAAACGGCCTTTCCATCTTCCTGCGTTACGGATGCGACTACGCCGGCATCGGATTTGTTGATGGCGGCTGCGGCTTCGCGCAGCATCTGCCCATTGGTCTTGGTCGTTCCGTCATCCTTCGTTGCGCTGATGTTGATGTCAACGCTGCCGTTGGAACCGGAAATGGTAAAGGCCATGTCGCTTTCGGCAAGCGCGCTGCTCTTTACGCCATCGCTGCTGTTCTGCTGCGCAGCGGCCAACTGGGTGACTTCCAGGGTCATGTCCTTTGCCTGCGTTGTCTTGTAGAGACTGGATACGCTGGCTACGTCCGCATCAGAACTAACGGCAGTAAGCGCATTCATCACGCTTGTGGAGTTGCTGGCTTTCAGGCTATTGGCAGACTGCAGGACATCGCCCATGGTGGAGCTGTAATCCTGCAGGAAATCCAGGCTGGAACTCTTGTACTGCGCGCTATAGGCGCTCTGGGCAGATTCCACGACCTGTTTCTGGTAGTTCGGATTCTTGGCAAGCGCCTGCTGGAGCCTGATCTGGTTGATGGTGTTCTGATAGTTATAGTAATTGCTATATGAGGATCCTATTCCGCTTATCATAACTCTCCCTCCTTCCTCAAATTGATATAAGATATAGCCTACCGTGTTTACATTATAATCCTTTTGCCGCCAAATGAAAACCCTTTTCATCGGTTTTTCAGCGTTTTTTGCTGGTGCTTAAATTCCCAAAGTAACTTCCAGAACAATGGTTTGGGTGGAATTTACTCCAGGAAGAATTTATTCTGGGAAACAACCCCGCAGAAGGAAACTGCCATAAAGCCCTATCCCGGTTTTGCGAGAAATCCCCTCAAAAACGCCTATAGCGCACTATTTTTGGGGCTGTTGCTTTCCATATTCTCAAGTTAAATTCAAGTTTCATCATTACCAAAGCTTACTTTGGGAATGCTGGTGGGCAAAGGGGAAGATGCGCACCTAAGCTTGCCCCAGGTACTCTTCCAACGTCAGTTTCTGCTTGTAAATTTCTTTTGCGGCCTCTTTTCCCACATATCGAATGTGCCAGGGTTCGTATTGATAGCCGGTGATGTCTTCTTTGCCATCCAGGAAACGAATGATGAATCCATATTTATGGGCGTTTTTCGCAAGCCATTTTCCCTCCTCGGTGGAGCCATAGGCCTGCACCAAACGATAATTGACGGATGGAGAGGAAACATCGGCCGCCAGCCCGGTCTGGTGTTCACTGTGACCCGGCTCGGCACTGTATTGCTCGGCGCTGTACTCGCCATCTTTGCTGACATAACGTTCAAAGATCTGCTTTTGATAAGCATAGGGTCGATAGCCGCTGGTGATTTTTATGATATGTCCTTTTTTTGCCGCCGCCGCCGCCAGCTTTTTAAACGCCGCAGCAGCTGGCTTTCTCAATTGCTGATATTTGCTCGCATCCGATACAGCCGGCTTTCCATCCACAAGATCCCCCGGATCATAGTCCGCTTGCAGCGCATGGTCTTTGTTGACCAGAATCAGGTATTCCGATGCTGTGTCCCGCACATCGGTAGCCATCTGGGATTCCTGCTTTCCGGATTCCTTCTTTTCACTTTGCGGCTGTGTCGCAACGGCGGGCTGCGCCTCATCCGCCTCGCCTGCTTTTTCGGTTATGTGGGGCCATACGAAGAAAAAACTGATGAATGCGACAAGCACCATGGCGATCGCCCGAACTCTTTTTTCCCTGCGCCTTTTCCTGCTTCTGGCGGTTTTCTGTTTTTCCCTTTGTTTTTGGGCCTTGCGCCTTTTCTTGATCGCTTCCTTGCGCCTGCGTTGTTCAATCCTGCGTCTGGCGGCTTCCCTGTCGAAGTCCCGGCGCACGGTTCCCTGCTGCAGGATGGGCCTGTTTTGGGCAGGCGGCCTGCCCTTTGCGGAAGGTCTGTTTTGGGTCGCAGGCCTATTCTGAGCCGCAG
>CAZVBL010000014.1:3813-39905 GCA_964625475.1 uncultured Zhenpiania sp.
CCGCAGTTCTATTTTGCGCTGAGAGTCCGTACTGGGTCGCAGAGCCATCCTGCGCCGAAGGTCTGCCCTGAATGGGAACCCTGGTTTGAATGGGAGGCCTGCTCTTTGCAGCTCTCCTGCTTATGGAACTGCTTTGATCAGAGGCCTTGGATGGGCTGCCGGTTTCCATGCTCCTCATGTTTGCCAGCCGCTGCGCCCTGCCGCCTCCCGCAGGTCGTTTGTTTTTATCATCCCTAGTCATCACATGTCCTCATTCTCAAAACTGCCATATAAACATTGTATCATAGATTGCTTTCTTTTACGAATGAACTTTTCATAAAATTTGTGCCGGGCAAACGTTGACAAACGTCCATTTTTCTTTTAGATGGATGCTATAAGTTCACCTGCGTCGGACTCCGCTAATCCGGCACATGTGCGCATGCTTTTCTGCCGGGTGGCAAGTTTATGTCTGCAGCCGCATGAGCCTGTTCTATAATCAACACCACTTTTATGCGATTCCGTTCCTTGAAAATGACAGGAATCGTGTGAATTTTCCTGTCTTTTGTGCAGCAGTGAACTATGGAAAAAAACAGAAGCATGTACATAATTTTCATTGGCAAAGGATGCGAAATCAAATCGTAACGTGTATAATACTGTGAAAGGACAAAAGTCCGCGCCTGTCTTTTCATCCGCACACGCACAGGAGCCGATGAAAAAAGGGCGCTCCAATCAGGATAGAAGGGGGATGCATGATGAGAAATGACAGGGTCTTACGAATTTATACGGATGGCGGTTGTTCCGGGAACCAGCACAGGGAAAACTTTGGCGGCTGGGGAGCCATCCTGGAATTTGCGGGACACAGCAAGGAGCTATACGGAGGCGAAAAAAACACCACCAACAATCGCATGGAAATGACCGCCCTGCTGGAGGCTTTCCGCGCCATCAAAAAGGAAAACCAGACCATCGAAGTTTATTCGGACAGTTCCTATCTCATGGATTGCTTTCGGAAAAAGTGGTACATGAACTGGACAAAAAACGGCTGGAAAACTTCTGCGAAAAAGCCGGTGGAAAATCGGGAGCTTTGGGAAGCCCTCCTGCCTTACCTGGATCGCCATGCCATTGCGTTCTTCCGGGTAAAGGGACATGTGAACCTGGACAGCCCTGCTGTCGATCCTCACAGATTGTATGAAACGTTTCGGAAATGGAACGGCAGCGATTACTCCTTCGAGGACTTTCGATACATAACGGAGAAAAACAATCGAGCCGATGCGCTTGCCAACCTGGGCATCGAGCAGGTTCGGGAATGACTGGCTGGAACTGGCTGAAGCCGCATCGGCAATTGCCTGTTTGGTTCGCTCCAGTTTTTTCCTGTTCGACTTACACCAAGTTTCCCGCAGCCAGCATTTCCCTCGATTCCCGTCCCTGCAACTGGCTTTTGCGAATTTTCAACGACCCTTTGAAATGGCGTGAACCGCATCTACTGCGATTTTCATCTGCCGCTCATGATTGTAGATGCCTACGCTCATGCGGATTGCGCCGGTTTCCCAGGTTCCGATGGTTTTGTGCGCCAGCCCCGCACAGTGGTATCCGCTGCGCACTGCAATCCCATAATCATCGTTCAATTGCGATGCAATTTCTTCACAATTGCGCCCATGGATGTTAAATGTGACGATGCCCACCTTTTTCCTGCCGTCAGAAGGGCCGTAAACCGTCACATGATTCATGTTGCGAAGACCTTCATCCAGAATTTTTGTCAATTCCCGCTGATGTTTTTGGATGGTTTCCACCCCGATGTTCTCAACGAAAGCGGCAGAGTATCCTAATCCGATGATCCCCGGCGCATTGACGGTCCCAGTTTCATAACCTTCAGGCAATTCCCTGGGCTGCGCCAACTCCCGGGAGGCCGTTCCCGTCCCGCCCTGGAACATCTGACCCAGCTCCAGCCCCTCTCGCACATAGAGCATGCCCGTTCCCAGGGGTCCCAGCAGGCCTTTATGTCCTGGCACCGCCAACAGGTCAACGCCCTCCACGTCCATGGGCATGTGTCCCGCCCCTTGTGCGCCATCTACCAAAAACAAGACGTCATGGCGGCGGCATCGCACAGCCAGCTCTTTCACAGGCATGATCGTTCCTGTCACGTTGGAAGCCTGCGTGCAAACCACCAATTTCGTGTTGGGTCGGATCGCCTCTTCCACTTTTCCCACTTCCAGGCTGCCGTCCCTTTGGCAAGGTACGATAGTGCAGCCTACGCCCTTTTCTGCCAGCGCATGAATCGGGCGCAGCACCGAGTTGTGCTCCATGGCAGTGGCAATCACATGGTCACCATGCCCCAACGTTCCTTTTATCGCTATATTCAAAGCCTCAGTCGCATTGCTGGTAAAAAGCACGCGTTCCGGCTTTTCTATCTGAAAAAGGCGCGCCAGCGTTTTTCTGGCGCGATAGACTTCTTCTCCCGTTCTTCGGGACAAGTCGTGGCCGGAGCGTCCCGGGTTGCCGCAGTAAGACAACATGCAGGCATCCATGGCCTCGACCATTCCCTTCGGTTTGGGAAAAGACGTAGCCCCATTGTCTAAATAAATCATGGCTTTTCCTCCCCCGGGAACTGTTGAAAATTACATTGCGCAGGATCATTTGTGCAATCTATTTTTTGCAGTTCCCTGCTACACCATATGCGAGGAAAAGAGAGATGGTTCCTTTTGCGGGCAGCGCGCCTTGCGTTTCCTGCCTTGCGCTTTGCGCCTGGCGCTTTTATGCTGCCGATGGAATCATGGGAGTTATGGAAATTGTTGAGGCAGCCAAGGCCATCAGATTTTCCAGTTTCGATCCACGAGCCTGGAAAGCCAGGTGGGTTTCACATCGATGGCCTTTTGCGGGCACATTTCCTGGCAGCAGTAGCATTTGATGCATTTGCGGTAACGGTAGGAAGGCGTTCCATCATTCATGAAGATCGCCTTTTCCTCCACGGGGCATGCCTGTATGCAGATGCCGCAACCGATGCATCGCTCTTTATCGATGAAAGGCCTGCGGCCCAGCAAAGGCTGGAAGAAGCCGATCGCTTTCACCTGACCCCTGAAATCCTCGCCTCGCTCCACGTCAAAATCCGGATTGCCCCACTGGGAAACCGCCTCTTCCATAGAAATGGGGCCGCCTGCCGTTAAAATTTCGATGTTCTCTTCCCGATAGGTGCCGATTCCGTACTCCTGTCCGTAAACATTGGTGGGCACCAGTTCCGGGCGCAAGTCCACCAGCCTGCAAAACACGCTGTCCAAAGCCACCGGATCCGCAGAAGCCAGCAGCAGGTACATGGGCATCGGTTCGCCGGACTGGGGGCCGTTTCCCTCCATGGCCATGATTCCGTCCATGATGTGCACCCTGGGTCGAACCAGCAGGTTCAAATCCCCGATCATTTTTCCAAACACATCGGCGTTTGGAAACTTGGCATGCGATGCGCCTTTGTTAAATCCGTAAACGCAGCCAAATGTATTTTTCATGGCGCCGGTGATGCGTTCCAGCTGATGGGTTTTCATTTTGCACAGATTGACGATGGCATCCGCCTCCAATGCGCCTTTGCATAGCACGAACTTGTCCGCCACGTGGCCATTGGAAAAGCCTACCTCCTGCCCTTCGGAAAAATTGGCGGCTTCAATCCCCAGCTTTTCCGCTTCCTGCAGGATGCCGCAGCCATTCGCAGTCTGCTCTACCCCGATCAGGTGGTTGCCCGGTGAATCCCCATATGACAGCTTTTGATAGCCCGCCTGCCGCAGGGAACGGCCTACGGCGGCAAAGACCTCGGGATGGGTGGTACAGGCCTTTTCGGGTGAGCAACGAGCTAAAAGGTTGGGTTTCAACACAATGCGCTCATTTTTTTCCAGAAATTGCCCCCAGCCGCCCAAAAGCCCTATCGCAGCGGATACTGCGCGATCCACGACCTCCCGTTTGTATTTCCTGCATTCTACCACTGCGACTTTGCTCTTTTCCATAAAGGCCTCCTTGCCGCTTTTCATCGTTGCGTCCATTGTACCATGAATTGGGGGTTCTTGAAAGCACAACTTGAAAGGAGATTCGCAAAGATGCTTCTATACCCTATTTGTTGGCAATACATTAGAATCCGCCTTCTCCATTGGAATAAGCCTCAGCAATCATAACCTTAATCTTTGATGAACAGTTAGGCATTGATATAAAAATCCCCCTTAAACAGGTTTTGGTTATTTACAACGAAACGGAGAAGCACGGTTTCACCGAATTTTCATGTCCTTTTCATCAATCATTCGTGACATGAACCGCAAAATGACTTCCTTCTCTTATATGATTAATGGAAAAGCGAACTTCCTCTGGATCGCATGGGCATTGCATCTGCGTTCACTTTTTCGTGCGTGAAAATGGCGGTTTGCAAATTACAAAAGGGGGGCATCATGATTACCGTAAGCAATTTGACAAAATATTACGGCGATTTTAAAGCTGTCGATGATCTTTCGTTCGAGATCGAGGAAGGGCATGTGTACGGCTTTCTGGGGCCAAACGGCGCCGGAAAATCCACGACCATGAACATTATGACCGGCTGCCTGTCAGCAACGGAGGGGCATGTCCGCATCGGCGGCCATGACATTTTCGAGGAGCCGGAGCAAGCAAAGAAGCTGATCGGGTACCTGCCTGAGTTCCCGCCGCTTTATATGAATGAAACGCCGCAGGAATATTTGAAGTTCGTCGGCGAGGCAAAGGGACTCAGGGGCGAGGAACTGGAAAACCAAATCCAGGCAGTCGTGGAGCAGACGAAAATCCACGATGTAAGGAACCTGCTGATTGCGAAGCTCTCAAAGGGATATAAACAGAGGGTGGGCATTGCGCAGGCTCTGCTGGGCACGCCAAAGGCGATCATCCTCGATGAACCTACCGTGGGGCTGGATCCGCTGCAAATCATCGAAATCCGAGATTTAATCAAGGATCTGGGACGATCCCACACCGTTATTTTAAGTTCCCATATCCTGTCAGAGGTGCAGGCCATGTGCGAAAAGGTCCTGATCATTTCCAAGGGCAAACTGGTTGCGTTCGATGAGCCGGAAAACCTGGAGCGGCTCATGCTGGGATCCAACGAAGTCCTGTTCACTACGGAAGCGGACAGGGTCGAAATCGAGGAAATTTTAGAGTCCTTTGCCTGCATTGACAGGATGACCTGCCAGGACAAAGAAAACGGGTTGATAGAAGTCCATCTGAAAATCAACGATGCCAACCCATACGACATTTGCCGCGAGCTGTTTTTCGCTTTTGCGGAAAAGAAAAAGGCATTGATCGAGCTCAAGTCGAAAAAGGCAAACTTGGAGGACATCTTCATCGAACTGACCGAGGACGAAGGAAACGGCGATGACCCGGCTGGCGGCGAACTGGCGCATGACGAAGATGCAGATAGCCGGACAACGGATGAAGATGATGCCACAGATGCGGAAACGGGAAAGGAGGCCACCGAATGATTGCAGTATTCAAACACGAATTGTCAAGTTATTTCCACTCATTGACAGCTTACGTCTTTGGGGCGTTCCTGTTGGTGTTCGTTGGGATCGGATCCATGTTCTACAACATCCAGCAGGCGGTTTCCAATTTTGAATACGTCCTCGCTTCCATCAGCCTGGTATTCGTGGTGATCGTTCCTATCCTGACCATGAAGACCATCGCAGAAGAACGAAAGCAGAAAACAGATCAACTGCTGTATTCGCTGCCCATCACTACATCGGACGTGATCCTTGGGAAATATTTCGCATTGCTCATCGTGTATCTGATCCCTTTGGCGGTCGTTTCCTTTTATCCTTTGATTTTTTCGTTGTTTGGCGATGTTTATCTGCGAACGTCCTACGGCAGCCTTTTTGCGTTCTTTGTCATGGGTGCGGCCCTGATCGCCATCGGCATGTTCATATCATCCCTGACCGAGAACCTGGGCTTTTCCGTGGGCATTGGGATCGCAGTCATTTTGCTGAATTATTACAGTGTGACCCTGGCAAATTACATTTCCAGCAACGTTGCAGGCTCCATGATCGCCATATGTGCGCTTGCCTTGGGGCTATGTGTCATCATCAGGCTTTTGACGAAGAACGATGCGTTGACTTATGCCGTTGGAATCCTCTTTGCCATTGGAATCCTGATCACCTATTTCATCGATAAAACCATCTTTGAGGGGCTGTTGCCTGACATGATGTCCGCGCTTTCCCTGTTTGAACGGTTTTATACTTTTGTGGATGGCGTATTTGATTTGACGGCAATCGTTTATTACCTTTCCATTGTGATTTTCTTCCTGTTTTTGTCCGTCCAATCCCTTGAGAAAAGGAGGTACAACTGATGAAAAACAGATTTTCCATATCCCAAAGATTTCGGCAGTTCAAGGAAACCAACCTGAACCAGGCAGCGTTCAAAGGGGGCGCTTATTCCATCATCATCACTGCTGTCGTGCTGGCAATCTTGATCGTAGTCAATATGTTCGCACAGGCATTGCCCTCCACTGCCACGCAGTACGATATCAGTTCTGGAAAGCTGTATTCCATTACCAGCAACACAAAAGTCGTTGTCAATGCACTGGAAAAGGATGTGACGATTTATTGGATCGTACAATCGGGGCAAGAGGACGATATCTTAGAAAAGCTCCTGGACAAATACGAAACCTTGTCCGACCATCTTAAGGTCGTCAAAAAAAATCCGGACATTTATCCTACCTTTACTCAGAAATACACTTCCGAAACGGTGTCCAACAACAGCTTGATCGTGGAATGCGGTACCCGCAGCCGCGTAATCGACTATGAAGACATTTACCTCAGTTCGGGAAGTACCCTCACGGATTCGGGCAGCACCTCCTTTGACGGGGAAGGCGCAATCACGTCCGCAATCGATTATGTGGTAAATGCCCAGCAGCCGCAACTCTATCTGCTGGAAGGACATGGGGAAGCGGAGCTTTCTTCTTCCTTCAGCGACCAGATTGAAGGGGATAACATGGAAACTAACACCTTCTCCCTTTTGAACGAAAACGCCGTCCCCGAAGAGGCGGATTGCGTTTTGATTTATGCGCCCACGAGCGACATTTCCAAAAAAGAGAAAAAGATCCTGGCCAACTATGTTGCCTCCGGCGGAAAATTGTTCGTGATGGCCGGCCTGACGGAAAAAGACGATTTGCACAACCTGTACAGCCTCCTTTCCGACTATGGCGTTGAATCCGAAGATGGCATCGTCGTGGACGTGGACAGCACCCACTATGCGTTCCAGCAGCCCTACATCCTGATGCCCGACATGAAAGAAGATGAGATTACAAATCCGTTGATCGAGGAAAACTACTACGCAATCGTTCCCATCGCACGGGGGTTGACCGTCAAGGAAACCGACAGCGACGCTGTCGTGACAGAACTGCTTACAACATCGCAGGATTCCTACAGCAAAACGGATGGGTACGATATCAGCACTTACGAAAAAGAAGCCGGCGATGTGGATGGGCCTTTTGCCCTCGCCGTATCCATTGAGACAGCAGGGGAAGGGGGCATGGTTTGGGTCGCATCTTCCGAGTTTGCGGACGATACCTACAATTCTTATTCATCGGGAGCAAACATCGATCTGACCATGAATGCGATCTCCTCATTAGTGGGAGAAAGCGAGGCCGTATCCATCCGCAGCAAGTCCCTGCAATACGATTACCTCACCATCAGCGACCAAACGGCTTCCTTGTTGAAGAACCTGCTGATCGGGTTGTTCCCATTGGCTTATCTGTTGGTGGGCATCATAGTGGTCGTAAGGAGGAAAAGACAAAATGACGCGAACTAAAAAAATCTATTTGCTTTTGGCTGTTTTGGTAGTTCTTTCTATCGCCGCCTTTGCGTTCAGCCAAGTAGAAGAGGACAAAGAGCAAATCAGCAACAGCGGTGAAACCATCCTGGAAATTGACAGTGACAAGGTCACGTCCCTGTCGTGGAACTACGGCTCCGAGGAGCTTTCCTTCCACAAGGACGGCAGCTGGCTCTATGACGAGGATAAAACGTTCCCTGTAAACGAAAAGAAGGTGGCGGATTTGCTGGAAACCTTCCAGGATTTCAAAGCAGCTTTCACCATTGAGGATGTAAAGGATTACGGACAATACGGCCTGGATGACCCGGAATGCTCCATTTCGCTTCAGGCGGCGGGCAAAAGCTACGAGGTGCTTTTGGGCGACTACAGCACCATGGATTCCGAGCGGTATGTATCCATCGGCGATGGAAACGCATACCTGGCGGAAACCGATCCCATGGAAAAGTTTGAAATCACCCTCGATGACATGATGCAAAATGACAAAACGCCCAGTTTGGACAAAGCAAAGAGCATCAGCTTTTCCGGCACATCGGATTTGAACATCGCATACGAAGAGGACAGCGAAAACGCCGCTTGTGAGGAGGACGTCTATTTTATGGAGCAGGACGGAAAGCAACTGCCGCTGGACACTGAAGCCGTGGACGATTACTTGAGTGCCATCAGCAATTTGGAGCTTACGGAGTACATGACATACGATGCGACCCAGGACGACCTGAAAACATACAAGCTGGATTCGCCGGAACTGTCCGTACACCTGGATTACGTCCCCAATGAGGAGGATAACAGCGACCAAACGGATTCCTTCGATCTGTACATCGGCTGTGACAAGGGCGACTCCGATGACGACGATGATGACACCGCTTATGTCAGAGTCGGGAAATCCAAGATCATTTATAAAATCAGCAGTGGTTCCTACGAGGAACTTGCTGACGCATCCTACAACCATTTCCGGCACAAGGAAGTAGTTGTTGCCGACAGGGATGCTATCTCCTCCATTGATGTTTCGTTAGATGGAAAATCATATACCATCACGACAAAGAAAAAGGGGAACAAGGTCACTTGCTATTACAAAGGCAAGAAAATCAAAACAGACTTCCTGAATGCAGTAAAGAAACTGGAAGCAGACAGCTTTACAAATAAAGAGCCTACGCAGAAGGAGGAAATCAGCTTCACCGTCCACCTGGACAAGAAAGGCGATTCATCGAGCGAGGTTCATATCTATCGCTATGATGGCACAAATTGCCTGGTTACCATCGATGGAAAACCCGTATCCCTGGTAAAGCGGGATTCTGTCGTGGATCTCATAGAAACGGTCAATGCCATCGTATTGGATTGACAAATGTTTCCTTGACAAAGTGGAGACTGTCCGAAACGGCTATTCGGAGCAGACGAAGATACGAGATATCACATTGGCTGGCGAAGAAAGCAACAACACGGCGCATGGTGCGCCTGGAAAATGAAAAGATGAAAAGGATGCGTTTTCGGGCGGCTTGGGGGGATGCGGACATGTTCCTGGTCTGGACTGGTTTGGTCTGGCCAAGCCCGCTGCCCCATTTGTCAGGGAACATTGGAAAGCACATCGCAAAGGGCCTGCCGCAGTTCTTCGATGTCCGTAATGCCATTGACCCTGCGGCGAATGGCTGCAGAGCCTCGCACGCCTTTTAAGTACCAGCCCACATGCTTGCGCATTTCCCGAACTGCCGCATATGTGCCCTTTTCCGCCGCAAGCCGCTGCAAATGGGTGAGCATCATGTCCACTTTCTCCTGCAGCGTGGGCGGCGCAGGTTTTTCCCTGCCTTCCCATATGGCGATGGCATCCCGAAAAATCCAGGGGTTCCCCAAAAAGCCCCTGGCAATCATCACCATGTCGCAGCCTGTTTCCTCCAGCATCCTGTTGGCATCTTCCCCGCTGAAAACATCGCCGTTCCCGATGACTGGAATGGAGACGCTTTCCTTTACCTTGCGAATCATAGCCCAATCTGCGGCTCCCGCATAATACTGCTGCCTGGTTCTCCCATGGACGGCCACAGCCGCTGCACCCGCCGCTTCGATGGCTCTTGCAGCTTCCACGGCATTGATGCTGCTTTCATCCCAGCCAATACGAATCTTGGCTGTCACAGGCTTTCCGGCCACCTTGACTGCGGCCTCAACAAGGTCATGCACCAAATCCAAATTTTTCAGCAGTGCGGATCCTTCTCCGTTTTTCACGACTTTCGGCACTGGGCATCCCATGTTGATGTCAATGGCCGCATTTTTTCTGTCTCGAAGCACAGAGGCCGCATGAGCCAAAATTTTCGGTTCGCTGCCAAAGATCTGAAATGCCATGGGTTCTTCGCCTGGGTAAACGTTCAACAGCCGCTCTGTGTTTTTGTCCTTGTACCAAAGCCCTTTTCCGCTGACCATTTCCGTGTACACAAAAGCCGCACCCTGTTCCTTCGCCAGGCTGCGGGTCGGCCCGTCCGTGATGCCCGCAAGGGGCGCCAAAAGGAATGGGTTCGCCAGTTCGATGTTCCCGATTCTTATCATTTCCGCCTTTTGTTCTTTCTATGGATGATTTCCAAGCCTTCCAGCGTGAGCAGCTTGTCCACATGATCGATGCATTCCACGCCGCTGTCAATGAGGGATGCCATTCCACCGGTTGCGATGACTTTGACCGGCGCATCTGACTTGCTGTATTCCTGAAGCTCTTTCTTCATTTTCCTGACAATGTAATCCACCATACCCATATGACCGTATACCAGGCCGGACTGCATGCTCTGGATGGTGTTTCGACATATGACGGTTCCCGGCTCTTCCAATTCGACCCTCGGCAGCTTGGCAGTCTTTTCAAAGAGGGCTTCCGAGGAAATTTTCAAACCGGGTCCAATGGTGCCACCCAGGTATTCGGCTTGTTCCGATATGGCGCAGAACGTAGTGGCCGTGCCGAAGTCGATGACAATCAATGGGCCGCCATATTTTGCATGGGCCGCTACGGCATTGACGATGCGATCCGCCCCCACCTGCTTTGGATTGTCATATTTGACAATTAATCCCGTCTTGATTCCAGGACCGATGACGATGGCGCGCTTGTTAAAATATTTCATGGAAAGATGCTGCAATGTGTACAGCACGGAAGGCACCACCGTAGAAATAATCACGTCTTCCACTTCTTTTGTGTCCAGCTTTTCGTGCTGAAAAAGCTGGTTGACCACCATTCCATATTCATCTGCGCTCTTGTTGTTGTCCGTTTCCAGCCGCCAGTTTTGAATCAAATTCCCATCTTTGAAAACTCCGAGCACGATATTCGTATTCCCTACATCGAATGCCAGTAGCATGTCTGCTGTCTCCTTTGTCTCCCTTTTTGTTTGCGCATGCATCTCGCTTGAATGCATGTGCATGCAACGTAACGTTCCCGGCCGTTGCGGCGAACCGCAAATCCATCGAAAAAAACTGGCGGACATTTCGACATGCCCGTCAGTTTTTCTGCCTCGCCAAATTCGTGTTTCCAACGCTTCGCATCTGAAACGTTCTATGCGTTTCTGACGTCCGAGCCTTATTTCAATGTCACTAGAACATCGCCTGCGTTCACCGAAGCGCCCTTTGTCACCGATACGGCATCCACCGTTCCAGCAGCAGGCGCCATAATTTCATTTTCCATCTTCATGGCTTCCAGGATAATCAGGACATCGCCTGCGTTCACCGCCTGACCCTGCGTGACTTTCACTTCCAGAACGGTTCCCGGCATCGGTGCGGTCACTGTGTTTGCGCCGCCGGATGGAGCTGCCGCAGGCGCAGGTGCTGGAGTCGCCGGTGCAGGTGCTGCCGGAGTTGGCGCAGGCGCTGGAGCCGGGGCTGCCGCAGCTGCGCCGCCGGCTTCTTCCACTTCTACCGCATATGCGGTTCCATTTACCGTAATGTTATATTTCTTCATTTTCGTGCACTCTTCCTTTCATCGTATCCACTATAACTTTCTGCTATTGACGCAATCCAAGCGTCCCGCCTCGCTCCAGGCTGTCGTTTCTCCCGAAACCCTGCTGATCTTTCGCACAATGAGGTTTCCGCTTCCGCTTGCACCCTCGTAGGCCGCAATGGCCGCAGAAATAACTGCGATCAGGCTATCGTCCGCCGCAGCGACTTCCGATTGAGCCGCTGCCGGAGCTGCCGCAGGCGCCGATGCGCTTGCCGCTGTCGCTGGAGCCTTGGTCTCTTTGTTCGGCCGATATGTAAACTTGCTCATGATTGCAATGCATGCCCAAAGCAGAATCAGTACGAGAAAGGTGATCCCCATTCCCATCAAGGTGGTGATTCCAGCTCCTGCCAGCTTTTCGCCCATGGACATATCGGGCATCAATTCTGGATTGGCAAATCGTTCCATCAAGCTCATGTTCTTCACCTCCTACAGCGGAATGTTGCCATGCTTCTTGGCAGGCAAAGATTCCCGCTTGGTGCTGAGCATGTCAAATGCGCTGATGATTCTCTGCCTTGCGGTAGCCGGTTCGATGACATCGTCCACATATCCCATTTCCGCAGCCCTGTATGGGTTGTTGAATTTTTCTTCGTATTCCGCAATTTTTTCCTGCCGCATGGCTTCAGGATCCTCTGCGGATTTGATGTCTTTCCGAAATACGATATTGGCGGCTCCCGATGCTCCCATTACCGCAATCTGTGCGCTGGGCCATGCCATAACTATGTCCGCGCCCAGTTCCTTGTTGCACATGCCAATATAGGCACCACCATATGCTTTTCTCAAAATCATGGTAACCTTTGGCACCGTTGCTTCGGAGTAAGCGTAAAGCATCTTTGCGCCGTGGCGGATGATCCCGCCGTATTCCTGATCGGTTCCTGGAAGGAACCCGGGAACGTCCTCAACGGTCAGGAGCGGAATGTTAAAGGCATCGCATCTCCTGATGAACCTGGCCGCTTTGTCGGAAGCATTGATGTCCAGGCAGCCTGCCCCAAATTTGGGCTGGTTTGCGATCACGCCGACAGTCGCTCCGTTGAGCCTGATGAAGCAGGTAATCATGTTCTTGGCATAATGGGGCATGACGTCAAACAGCTTTCCATCGTCCGCAATCTTGGTAACAATGTCATACATGTCGTATGCTTTGTTGGGATTGTCAGGAATGATATCGTTAAATTCAGGAATCATCCGATTCGGGTCATCGTTTGTGTCAAGTACGGGCACCGTTTCCATATTGTTGGAAGGCATGTAGCTGAGCAACTCCCTTACCTGCATCAATGTGTCCGTATCATCCGAGCCGATGAAATGCGCCACGCCGCTGATGGAGTTGTGCGTCATGGCACCGCCCAATTGCTCTGCAGAAATATCTTCGCCCGTAACCGTCTTGATTACTTCCGGTCCGGTTATGAACATCTGGCTTGTTTTGTCCACCATGAAAATGAAATCGGTAATCGCCGGCGAATAAACGGCACCGCCCGCACAAGGTCCCATGATGACGGAAACCTGCGGAATCACGCCGGATGAAATGGTGTTGTTGTAGAAAATCTTGCCGAATCCGGAAAGCGCAGTGACGCCCTCCTGAATCCTCGCACCGCCGGAATCATTGAGGCCTACGATTGGTGCGCCCATTTTGAGAGCCATGTTCTGCACCTTGACGATTTTCTCAGCGTGGTATTCGCCCAGGGAACCGCCCAGCACCGTAAAGTCCTGCGCATAAGCAAAAACCAGCCTGCCATCTATCGTCCCATAGCCTGTGACAACTCCATCTCCAGGGGCTTTCGTGTCTGCCATGCCAAAATTGACGCATCTATGGGAAACGAACACGTCATTTTCCACAAAGCTGCCTGCGTCAAAGAGAATTTCCAGCCGTTCCCTGGCTGTCAGCTTGCCTTTGCCGTGCTGCGCGTCGATTCTTTTTTCCCCTCCGCCCAAAGCGATCTTTTCCTTCATCTGGCGAAGTTCTTCAAGCTTGTTCATACTATCTGTTTCCTCCTTCATCTATTCTCGGACGCTTTATCTCTTGATGAATGTATGATATATCATCCACACTATAACGTAAATCCATCTTTTTTGCAACTACATTTTCCTTGTATACATTATTCTTCACCTGCTTTGACAACTGATAAATCAATGGGTTCGCCCGTTTTGAAAAGAGTGAGAAGAAAGCTCGGATCCTGCCCGCCCCAGGTTGGAATGGATTTACTGATCCGACAGTTCTTGGAAACCATCGGTTGCTGTGATTATGCGGAAAGCCATTGCTACGCGTTTTTAGTGGAAACATTGAAACCCTCATCGAAATACCAGATTCTTTTTAATCCTGAAAGCGGTGCGGAAATGCCGGATGTTTTACGAAAAACCCCATCGAGGTCAAAGGGAAAGGCCATCATCCCGGAATTGAAAACAACGGATAATCATGGAAAATATGAAAGCGCCAACTGAGTTGGCACTTTCATCATGTTGGTTCTTCACTAACAACAAAAAAAATAAATGTCCGGGCGGCAACGATGCCACTCTTGAATTTTATACTTAATGCGGGTGGACTTGCTCGCGCCTCATGGGGACATCGTATCCCAACAGCCGGACTTCAGAAACGTCCAGAGCCTTTGCCAATTTGTACAAATTCCTCTCCTTTGGCTTAAAAGCGCCGCTCAGGTACTGGGGGCTCATCGCACTTTTCCCGATCCCCATCTTTTCGCAGAGTTCGCATTGCCGAAGACCCATGATGTCGATGACAGTTCCCAGCCTCTCTGAAAAATCGACTTTTCCTTTCATGTCCTCACCTGCTTTCCAATCCTTCCAAGTTCATCCAATGCTTTCAGACTTGTCCCCCGCTTGATTCTCATCCATCATTAATGTTTTCCAAAAATTAGTTATTACTATCAAAAAGTATAAAATTTCATTGCATTGACTGCAATGAAAGGGCTGCTTGTTATAACTGGTTGCACCGCAGGGTTCCTGAGGGAAAATATTCTTATGCAAAACTCGATGAAACGGCAGAAAACATGCTCCAAAGAGATTTCCATGCCACTGCTCCCAATCAAAAATGGGCAATGGATGCGAATCCCGCTGCCAAACCGATTTTTCGTTCAGAGCGGGGGTTCCAGCATACCAGCAGGGTATTAAAGAAGAACGTCTTCAGGACAGATACCACTGTAAAACACCGCTGGAGGTACGCCAGGAAGCTCCGGCATCAGATATGCCAATAGGGCATCCCATTGCAGAAAACAAACGAATAACCATATATCAAGAAAAATGGTGTGCATGAAGAAATGCCTACATGATGCTTAGGGACTTGCACTGGTCGGCTGCCTTCCGTTACTTGTACAAGGGATATTTGTCGCAAAGTTCCTTGACGATGGCCTTTGCCTGCTCCATGGATGCGCCATCGTCCGGGTTGTCGAGAACCAGCGCCATAGCGTCCACGGTTTTTCTCACATCCTCTTCTCGAAAGCCTCTGCTGGTCATTGCGGGCGTTCCGAGCCGCAGACCGCTGGTGATAAAGGGGCTTTGGGGATCGTTTGGAACCGTGTTCTTGTTGGTGGTGATGTTGGCCGCATCCAGCAGGTTCTCCGCTTTTTTCCCGGTGAGATTTTTGTTGACCAGGTTCAGCAGCACCAGATGATTGTCCGTGCCGCCGGAAACCAAGTCAAATCCCTTTTCCTGCAACGCCCTGGCCAACTCCTGGGCGTTGTCCACGACTTGCTGCTGGTACGCTTTGAATCCCGACTCTGCCGCTTCTTTGAAGCATACGGCTTTTGCAGCGATGACATGCTCCAGCGGGCCGCCCTGGGTTCCTGGGAAAATCGCCTTGTCGATGGCTTTCGCATATTGCTCCCGGCAGAGAATCAGGCCGCCTCTGGGTCCCCGCAGCGTCTTGTGGGTAGTGCTGGTAACAATATCCGCATATTCCACTGGATTGGCATGGTGTCCCGTAGCTACCAGCCCTGCGATATGCGCCATGTCCACCATCAAAATTGCGCCCACTTCATCTGCGATTTCCCTGAATTTGTCCGTTTCAATGGTTCTGGGATAAGCGGAGGCTCCTGCTACGATCAACTTGGGTTTGTGTTTTTTTGCAAGCTCTCGTACGCAGTCAAAATCGATTCGTTCCGTCTCGGGATCCAATCCATATGGCACGAAATGATAAGACATTCCCGAAATGTTCACTGGGGAACCGTGGGACAAATGGCCACCGTTGGAAAGATCCATGCCCAGAACCGTGTCGCCGTATTGCAATACCGCCTGATATGCGGCTGTATTGGCGTTAGCGCCCGAATGAGCCTGCACGTTAGCGTGCTCCGCACCGAACAAGGCTTTGGCGCGCTCGATAGCTATGGTTTCTACTTCATCCACGAACTCACAGCCACCGTAGTAGCGTTTTCCCGGATAGCCTTCTGCGTATTTATTGGTAAGCGCGCTTCCCATGGCTTCCATGATTTCAAAATTCACGAAGTTTTCGGAAGCGATCATCTCGATTTTCGTCTCCTGTCTTCCCATCTCCCGCTTGATGGCGGCACTGATTTCCGGATCAGCCTTGTCTAAATAGTGAAAGTGCATGTTTCTCGTTCTCTCCTTTTCTGAAATATAAATATTGCAATTCCCGTCAGGGCGCAAGCGAAAAAATGATGCCATTTCCATAAGAAAAGCTCCTCGGCTTGCGACAGCTGGCAACGCATGGAACTGCGCTGCGCTAGCTCACAACCCGATCCAGCCGTTTGAGAGCCAGGGCGATGGTCAATCCTGGAATGACCCGGTTTCCTGTGATTTCCACCCCCAGCATGTCGTTGATGCGCTTGAGCCTGTATTGAACCGTATTGGTGTGGATCCCCATGAATTGCGCCGTCTTTCCGCTGTTCATCCCCGCATCCAGGACGAAAGTTTCCAAGGTTTCCAGCAGCTGTTTCCCCTTGCTCTCGCTGGTATCCTTGAAGGGTTCCAGCAACTCGATGTAGTTCTTTTTTACATGCCCGCCCTGGAGCTGGATGTTGATGCAGTTGCTCACCAGGGTCAGTTCGTATTTTGTGAATACCCGCTTGTAGGGAAACACATTCTGCACGAAGGACCAGCTTTCACCGATGAGCCGGTAAGCGTCCCCAGCTCCTTCAATGCCATCCAGCCCGGTCACATGAAAGATGCGCACCGTCTTATCCTCCTTCAGCTTGTTGAAGAGTTTGATGCAGCTGCTTTTCCCATCGATTCCCGCCTCCGATTCGTCTCGATCGATGAGGATCATGCCGTATGTCTCATCCTTTTCGCTGATTTTCATGATGTAAAGACCTTCCTGCCGCTCAAATTCCGCCAGGATGCCCCGATTGATGCCTTTTGCGAAAAACACGCTGACGATATCCTCTCCATCGATCCCTGCTTCATCCTTCAAGGTGTAGGCCAGGCTCTTGTTTCCCCGCATCAGCGCCTTGATGAACTCTGCTCTCGCATCCCGCTCCGGCGTGTATTTCCACATGCCCATGGCAAGCTCGATGATTTCCGCCAGTTTCGTGATTTCCCCTGCGGAATAGGAATCTTCATTGTCCACGATGAACATGAAATATTTATCGTTATTGATGGTAACGGGACCCCAATAGGTCAGAACGCCGTTCACGTCAATCATGGTGTAAACGTCCGACTGTTTTTCCACCTGGCGTTCTTTTCCCATGCGAATGGCTTCCGCAATGGTAGTTTTGTGGCGGGTTTCCACAGATAAGATGGGGTTGAAATCCTCGCTGAGGAGAATCAGCTGGAAATCGTTGTTGATGGCCGCTTCCCTGACCGCTGACTGGAAGCTCCCATGCTTTTCAAAATCCAGGAGATGGAAAATGGTGTTGCTGATGAGCCGATTGCTGAAATTGTCGCTGTACAGCACCTTCTCCATGATCTGGGCGATGACCTGGGAATAATAGAGATCCCCATTATTTTCCATAACAATCAAGGGCAGCTCTGCGTCCTCTGCGGTGCGAACGACCCTTTCATCGAGGGAACGCACGATGCGCCCTACATAAAAAATCGCCAGAGCCGCATGTCCGTCCACAGCGACCCGTTCTACGATTTGGCACTGTCTGGCAACGTCGTCCCGCACGGCAAAAAAGCCAGTGAGGAGCAGTTCCCCTTTGGCCGTATATGCGCTGATCTCATCCGGATCGGTGGCTTCCAGGACAGAAACCGCTTTCACGTCTCGCACCAGCCCGGAAGCCCCCGCAACGACTTTTGCCCCTTTGAACGCACTTAATTCCAGGCAATCCTTCACTGTCACTTTCATCGATCAATCCTCTTTGTGGCTATGGGAGGTTTCGTTGCGTTCCCGCTGAGGCGGTTCTCCTTCCTGTTCCTCGTCTTCTGTTTCGTCCGCCGCTGGCTCTTCCAACTCTTCGTCATCATCGTCCGCAAAGTAGTCGCCATCGTACTTGGCCAGTTCTTCTTCGCTGGGCATGTCATCGTCCACGTATTCGTCCTCATCTTCGTCTTCCGTGACCCAATTCTTTTCCGGGTGAGCCAGCTTCATGTTGTCCAGGTCGCCTTCTTCCTCTTCCTGCCTTTTCAGGCGTTTTTTGGCCTCCGCCGCTTCGGCAGCGTCTTTTTCTTTGCGTTCGTCTTCTTCTTCCATGACCTGCTTTGCCAATTCCTCCGCCGTTATTTTGCCGCTATACAGCAACTCAAACTGCTCGCCATCGAGGGTTTCCACCTCCAACAGCGCCTCTGCCACGGCATTCAGCTTGTCCAGGTGCTCGCTGAGGATGGCCTTGGCTTCTTCAAAGCACGCCTCTACGATGGTCTTCACTTCTTCATCAATTTCGGAAGCCGTTTCCTCCGAATAGTTCTGCCTGGTGGAAAAATCCCTCCCCAGGAACACTTCATCCGAGGAACTGTAATTGACGGGTCCCAGCTTGTCGCTGAAGCCGTATTTCGTCACCATGTCTTTGGCAATTTCCGTGGCTCGCATGATGTCATTGCTGGCGCCCGTGCTGATGTCGTCCAGAGTGAGAAGCTCCGCCACGCGTCCGCCTAACAGGTGGATGATCTGTTCCCGCATGGTGATTTTCGTGCCATAGTATTTGTCCTCCTTTGGCAGAATCATGGTGAATCCGCCGGCTCTGCCCCTGGGCACGATGGTAATCTGGTGAACCGGATCCGTCTTTGGCAGGGAATGGGCAACCACCGCATGGCCAGCCTCGTGGAACGCAGTCAGCCTGCGCTCCTCTTCGCTGATGACCCTGCTCCTTTTTTCAGGCCCGGCGATGACCTTCGTGATGGCATCCTCAATTTCATCCATGCGGATTTTCAGGCCGTTTCTCCTGGCAGTCAGCAGGGCGGCTTCGTTCAGCATGTTTTCAATGTCAGCAGGGGTGAATCCCGGCGTGCGCCTCGCCAATACTTTGGGATCCACTTCTTCTGCCAGGGGTTTGTTCCTGGAATGCACGCGAAAAATCTCTTCCCTGCCTTTGATGTCCGGTGCGCTGATCACCACTTGGCGATCAAAACGCCCTGGCCGCAGGAGGGCGGGATCGAGGATGTCCGGCCTATTGGTCGCCGCCAGAATGATGATGCCCGTGTTTTCCCCAAACCCGTCCATTTCAACCAGCAGCTGGTTCAGGGTCTGTTCCCGCTCATCGTGGCCGCCGCCCAGCCCCGCGCCCCTCTTGCGCCCTACGGCATCGATCTCATCGATGAAAATGATGCAAGGGGAATTTTTCTTGGCCTGCTCAAACAGATCCCTGACCCGGGAAGCTCCGACGCCTACGAACATTTCCACGAAATCAGAGCCGCTGATGGTGAAAAAGGGCACGCCCGCTTCACCTGCGGCGGCTTTTGAAATGTAAGTTTTTCCGGTTCCCGGAGGACCGACCAGGAGAATGCCTTTCGGGATTCTGGCTCCCAGGCTGTTGTATTTTTTCGGGTTGCGGAGGAAATCCACCACCTCCGACAGTTCTTCCTTTTCTTCGTCCAATCCAGCCACGTCTTTGAAAGTGACTTTGCGCAGGTCGCTGTCCTTTTGCAGCTTCGCCCGGCTCCTGCCGAAGGACATGGCCTTACCCCCTCCGCCACTCTGGTTCATGATGAAAAAGCAAAAGAACACCAATGCGCCGATCATGATGATGGTCGGCAGCAGATTGAGCAGGATGGAGTCTTTCTGCGGCTCATCCGTCTTGTATTTGATAGATCCATCTTCGAGTTTCGGATAGATGTACTTTTCGCTGAACCATTGGAGATCCACGATGTTGGCTGCGTAGGAAAAGACTTGTTTGTCATCTTTCAATGTGGCACTGATCTTCGTGTCTGTAATGTTGATGTCCGTAATCTTGTCATCAGCAGCGTATTGGGACATAGTGGCAAAGGTGACTTCCTTTTCCACATCTTCGCTGTCTCCCTTGCTGTAAAACCACGCCATGGCAAGCACAACGCCGAATATAATCAGGTAAATTCCAATGTTCTTTGATAACCTTTTCAATGTTTTCTCCTTCCACAATGGCCAATCTTATCTGAATTTGTTTCATGATCCAAAATTAAGTATATCATTTTATCATGTTTCACAAATCATTTCAAGGGCAAGGATCCTTTTTGTCCCTTCGTCCACCTTGTATTTTTCACTGTAACGGTGGCGTTTCAGGGAGTTTTCCCGCCCTGCGACGACCCACAGCACTTCGCTGCCGATGGCCACCAGAAAAATCCCGTCCCGCTCCTGCTTTGGAACCTTCTGATCCACAAAAAAATCCTGCAATTTCTTTCTGCCTTTTTTCAGGCTCAGATAGTCGCCTGCCCGTCTGTTTCGCAGACGGATTTCCTGCGTCCCATGCCGCTGTCGGATCTTGTCGTAGTCGAACACCGCCACATCCCCGGGATAATCCACCTGCCGCCCCGCGCTGTCAACAATCCGCAGCTTGAGCCGGAAGTCCGACATTTTTCGTCCGCTGCCTGCGCTTTTTTCGTAAAAGCCTACCTTTCCATACTGGATGCGCATGGCGTAGTTTTTGGGAAAATCCAGGGATGCGGATGCCGTTTCGCTTTCAATCAGGTTATCCGCCGCCTGCAAATGGCTTGCCGCAATGTCCCGTGTCAAACCTGCCGTTCCCAGCGCCCGCAGCATCACCCGATGGCGAATGGGTCGCTCCAGGCTTCGCAGCCCTACCAAATCCAACTGGCCATCGTCCCGAAGGACTTGCTTGTACGCTCGCTCTGCTTCCTGCCACAGATAGCGTTTGTCCTCTGCTGCGATTTTGCTGAGGCGGATGAGGGCATCTGTAATGTTGGGATTGAAGGTTTGCTCCAGATAGGGCAGCAGCTCCAGCCGGATTTTGTTTCTCGTATAGATTGGCTGCCGATTGGTATGGTCGATTCGGGGATGGAGATTTTCCCCTTCGCAGTACGCCTCGATCTCCGCCCTGCGAAGATCCAACAGGGGACGAACCACTCGATAGCCGCCCTCTGTTCGGACATAGGGGATTCCCGCGAGGCCATCCGGTCCGCTCCCCCGCAGCAGCCTGAAAAGCACGGTTTCCGCCTGATCCTCCCCATTTTGCGCCACTGCGATTTTGATGGATTCAGGTCGAACGCCGTTTCGTTCCAGGCTGCGAGCCACTTTGACGAAGGATGCATACCTGGCTTTCCTTCCCGCTTCCTCACTGCTCATCCCCAGTTCGCGCGCCATGGCGATGCAGTCGCACGCAAAGGAAATGCAGGCAATTCCCTTTTCCTGGCACAGAGCCTCCACATATGCCTGATCCTTTTCCGCCGCACCTGGCCGGAGCTTGTGGTTTATGTGAACCGCATACAGAGCGATGCCCAGTTCATCGCTCAAAGCTTGCAGCACATGAAACAAACACACGGAATCAGGGCCTCCTGAAAGGCCGACAATGACGTGGTCGCCCTTTTGGATCAACCGATATCGATGGATCGTTTCTCTTATCTTTTGGATTACCATAGGGATTCACCTTGCAATGCTTCATGCGATTTTACATTGGTTTCAGACAAGGGAACTGCTGCCCCGCCATTTGCGGCTTATGGGAGCTGCTGTCTTGTCGTTTGCGGCTTTTGAAAGCTGCTGCCTTGTCATTTGCGCGCCTGCCTTTCCTGTCTGTGGTTTGCAAATCCGCCTTTCCTGCCTTTGCGGTTCAGGCGAACGTTTTGAACCCAAAGTAAACCAGCACGATGACGCCCAGGACGATTCGATACCATCCAAAGACTTTGAAGTCGTGTTTTTTGATGTACCCCATGAGAAATGTGATGGCTGCCATGGAAACGAGGAACGCCACGACCATGCCGTTGGCCAGCAGGATGGCCTCGCCGGGCGTAAAGGACAAGCCGAATTTCGCCAGCTTTAGCAGGCTGGCTCCAAACATGACCGGTATGGCTAGAAAAAAGGTGAATTCTGCGGCCACGGTTCTGGATACGCCGATCATCAACCCGCCCAAAATGGTTGCGCCCGATCTGGACGTCCCTGGAAAAACTGCGGCAATCAATTGGAAAAATCCGATCATGAGCACCTGTTTGTAGGTCAGGTCATCCAGATTGGTGACTTTCGGCGTTACATGCTTGTTCCTGTTTTCTATGACGATGAACAGGATTCCAAACAGGATCAACATGATGGCCACCGTCTGGTAGTTGTAAAACAGCGCATTGAACACATCGTCAAACAGCAGCCCGATGACGGCTGCCGGGATGCAGGCCACGATGATTTTCAACCACATGATCCAGGTCTTTTTGTCGGTAGGGAGCAATTTCCTCCAGTAAATCACAACCACCGCCAAAATCGCACCCAGCTGGATGACAACCAGGAACATTTCCATGAACGCTGCGGATACGTCCAGATGGATGAACTCATCCACCAGGATCATGTGCCCGGTGCTGCTGATGGGCAGCCATTCAGTGATGCCCTCCACGATGCCCAGGATCATCGCTTTTATGATTTCCATTCCTTCTTTCCCCCTTTGAAACCGCCTGTTTTTTCAGTCCGTCCATGATTGTATCATTAAATGTGCGCTTTGTCTCGCTGCTACACGAAAAAAACACAAAAAGAAGCAGGCCATGCGGACGCTTCCAGGATCTCCAAATCCGGGAAAAGACAACATGAAACCGGATACTGCCTGTGCACTAGAAAAAAGGCAGGCCCCGTCCGTTGAAGCGGGCCCGCCTGTGGTTCTTTCCATGTTTATCGATCGGATTTCAATTCCAGATAGTGCTTGATCAGCTGCACCATGTTGTCAATGGAGATGTAACCGCTGTCCATGCACAGGTTGTAGTTCACCGGATCGCCCCATTTGCGCCCGGTGTGGTAATTGTAGTAGTTGGCGCGGGCTTTGTCCGTGTCGTGCATGACTTTTTTCACGTCTTTTTCCGGCACGCCGTACTCTTCCACCGCCCGCTTGATTTTGTCCGCCTCTTCCGCATATACGAACACGTTGGTAGCCCCTGGGATTCCCCGCAATACATAATCGGCACAGCGGCCAACGATGACGCAGGAGCCTTCATCGGCGATTTTGCGAATCATGTCGAACTGGGCCAGGAAAAAACGCTCGTTCAGGGACAAGCTGTCCGGGCCGGAATCGCCGGTGCCAAAAGCGGACGACAGGCTATAAAAGAACCCGTTTTTCGCTTTCCGCTCCGCCTCTTCCATCATCTCCCTGGAAAAGCCGCTCTCATCGGCAATCCTGGAAAGCAGTTCCTTGTCGTAATAGGGAACCCCCAAATCGTCTGCCAGCCGCCGCCCGATAAGCCTTCCTCCGCTGCCGAACTCACGGCTGATGGTGATCACTTGGTTTTTCATAATGCCCTCCTCCCTTCCTGATTATAACAGATCATCGCGGATGAATCCAATGTCATTTCGATACTGCATCCCATCAAAGGCAATCCGCTTTACGTTGTCAAACGCCTTGTTCCGCGCCGCTTCGTGAGTATCGCCCATGGCGGTCACGCCCAGCACCCTGCCGCCGGAAGTCAACACTGCGCTCCGGCAGGAGTTGGCATCGCAGATATGCTCGTTGGTCGTTCCCGCATGGAACACGATTACATCTTCGTCCACCTTTTCCAGGCCTGTGATTTCTTTGCCCTTTTCATAGCTCCCCGGATAACCGCCGGATGCCAACACCACGCAGACCGCTTTTTTGTCGCTCCATTTGATTTCCGTGTCCGCCAGCTTGTTTTCCGTCACTGCCATGAAAATATCCAGCAGGTCGCTGTCCAGGCGAACCAGCAGGGACTGCGCTTCCGGATCGCCAAAGCGATTGTTGAACTCGACGACCTTCGGGCCGTCCTTCGTCATCATCAGGCCGATGAACAGCACGCCCTTAAAATCCAATCCGTCCTCCTGGAAACCCCGGAGGGTTGGCTCCAGAATCTGGCTGCGGATCCGTTCCTGCAGCGCATCGTCAAAGACAAGGCTGGGAGAGTAGGTTCCCATGCCGCCTGTGTTGGGTCCCTTGTCCCCATCGAAAATCCGCTTGTAGTCCTGCGCAGACTCCATGGGAACGATGGTATGCTCATCCACGAAACAGAGCATGGAGGCCTCCACGCCTGACAGAAATTCCTCTACAACGACTTTGTCCCCCGCGCTGCCGAACACCCGATCCCCCATCATGTCTTCGATGGCCTTCCTGGCATCGTCTTCCGTCTCGGCGATGATCACGCCCTTGCCCGCCGCCAGGCCATCGGCTTTCAGCACCATGGGATAGCCGAAGATGCCCACGGCATCCAGCAGCTCCTGCTTGTCGGTAAATTCCTGGTATCTGGCTGTGGGAATCCCATGTTTTTCAAGGAAACGCTTGGTAAAGGCTTTGCTGGCTTCCAGCTGGGAACACCTTTTGTTGGGTCCAAAGGCGCGGATGCCCGCCGCTTCCATTTCATCCACGATTCCCATGGCAAGGGGTACTTCCGGGCCGATTACCGCAAGGTCGATGCGGCGCTCCCTGGCAAAGGCGCAAAGAGCTTCCACCTCCTCGGCCTTTATCGCAATGCATTCCGCATCCATGGCGATTCCTGCGTTTCCCGGAGCGCAGTAAATTTTGTCCACTTTCGGGCTTTGGCTCAGCTTCCACACGATCGCATGCTCCCTGCCGCCGCCGCCCACTACTAATATATTCATGCTAATCCTCTCCATTCCGCCGCTTTCCAGTCAACGGCACAAACAGTCACGAAACGTTCCCTTTTCCCGCTGTTTTCCTCAATGCTTGAAGTGGCGAATGCCGGTGAACACCATGGCGATCCCCAGTTCGTTGGCCTTGTCGATGGATTCCTGGTCGCGGATGGATCCGCCGGGCTGGATGATGGCCGTCACGCCCGCTTTGGCCGCCGCTGTCACACAATCATCGAAGGGGAAGAAAGCATCCGATGCCAGCACCGAGCCTTCGAGAGAGCTGTTGGCCTGACGAATGGCGTTTTCCACTGCCCAGATGCGATTGACCTGCCCCGGCCCGATGCCGATGGTGGCCTGGTCTTTGGCAATGACGATGCCATTGGACCTGATGTGTTTTACCACCTTCATGGCCAGCTTCATGTCCTCCAGTTCCTCATCGGTGGGCGTTCGATCAGTCACGGTCTTCAGCTCCGCCTCCTCGAAGAGAACGTCATCCGTTTGCTGCACCAGCAGGCCGCCGCTGACTTTTTTCACATCGATCTGCCCCTCTGGGCCTTTCTCACCCATGTCCGTCAGCTGCAGCAGGCGGATGTTCTTTTTCCGGGTCAGGATTTCCATGGCTTCTTTTGTGAAATCGGGCGCAATGACGATTTCGATGAAAATCTTGTTGATTTCCTCCGCCGTAGCCTTGTCAATGACCCGGTTGGCGGCTACGATGCCGCCGAAGATGGAAGTGGGGTCGCAATCGTACGCTTTTTTGTAAGCCGCATAAAGATCCTTTCCCGTGCCTACGCCGCAAGGGTTCGAATGCTTCACCGCAACCACCGTAGGTTCCGCAAATTCTTTCAACGTCTCCAATGCACCATTAGCATCGTTGATATTGTTGAAGGAAAGCGCTTTGCCGTGGAGCTGCCGCGCCTTTGCCAAACTGCCCGCCGCTGGCTGGATTTCCTGATAATAGGAAGCCTTTTGGTGTGGGTTTTCCCCGTAGCGCAGTTCCTGGACCTTTTCAAAAGTCAGCGTCAGGTTGTCCGGCAGCCCAGCTCCCGCTTGTTTTCTCAGGTAATCAGAAATCATGGCATCGTAAGCCGCCGTGTGCTGGAACACCTTCAATGCCAGCCGGTATTTCGTATCGTAAGAAACGCTCCCATGCTCTTTCATTTCCTGGATGACGACTCCGTAATCTGCCGGGTCGCACACGACAACGACATCCTTGTGGTTCTTCGCTGCGGAGCGGAGCATGGTAGGCCCTCCAATGTCGATGTTTTCAATGGCCTCCTCCAGAGTCACGCCTGGTTTTGATATGGTTTCCCTGAAGGGATACAAGTTGATGGCTACGATATCGATGGTCTCGATGTTCAAATCCGCCAGCTGCTTCATGTGTTCCGGCTTGTCCCGCATGGCCAGGATTCCCCCATGAACCGCCGGATGCAGGGTCTTTACCCTCCCATCCAGGCATTCGGGGAATCCGGTCACATCGGAAATTCCCACTGCGTTCACGCCGCTGTCGGCCAGTTTTTTCCTGGTGCCTCCCGTGGAAATGATAGTAACGCCCAGTTCCTCCAGTTCCTGTGCAAATGTTACGACTCCGCTTTTGTCTGAAACGCTGATTAATGCTCTCATGTCTATTCCTTTCCATCCCAACAATAAGTACAAAGTTTGCATTTTTCCACGCCAATGGCCTCCACCGTATCCTGCAGATCCTGGAATTTGAGGCTGTCAAATTTGAGCTGCTTGCGGATTTCCTCCACCATGGCGGCGTGTTTTTCCGTCTTGCTGTCCGCATATTCCCCCAAAATTTCAGGCGGGATCTCCTCGTCTCCCATGTTCTCCAGCTTCTTGATGGTCCGCCTCGTAATCAGCTCCATGTCCGTGACGGAACGGGAGAAATTGAGGAATTTGCAGCCGTACATGATGGGCGGGCAGGCCGATCTGACGTGGATTTCCTCGGCTCCGTTTTCGATCAGATAGGAAACGGTCTCGGAAAGCTGTGTTCCCCGCACGATGGAATCATCGATGAGGACGAATTTTTTGCCGTTGATGATCTGGAACACAGGAACCAGCTTCATCTTGGCGATCTGCTGTCTCGCTTTCTGGTTCTGGGGCATGAAGCTCCTGGGCCAGGTTGGCGTATATTTGATGAGGGGCCTCGCATAAGGAACCCTGGACTGGTTGGCATATCCCAGGGCATGGGCAGTGCCGCTGTCGGGAACGCCTGCCACATAATCCACGGCCATGTCGCCGTCCTTTTGCGCCAACAACTCGCCGTTGCGGTTGCGCATCATTTCTACGTTCCTTCCCTCGTAAATGGAAGTGGTGTATCCGAAGTAAGTCCAGAGGAAGGCACAGACGCTCATGCCCTCCTGGGGTTCGCCTACGGTCTTTTCTTCCTGAGGCGTGAGAAAGGCGATTTCCGCCGGACCCAGCTCCCTTTTGTACTTGTAGCCGACGTTGATGAAGGCAAAGGATTCCGAAGCTGCGCAGTAAGCGCCGTCTTTTTGGCCGATGATGAGGGGAGTCCTGCCGTATTTGTCCCTCGCCGCATACAGTCCTTCCTTTGTGAGGATCAGCATGGTGATGGAACCGTCGATTTGATCCTGCGCCCTGCGGATCCCATCTATGATGTCCCTGCCCGTGGACACGAGGGCAGCCACCAGCTCCGTGTTGTTGATCTGGCCGCCGCTCATGGACATGAACTGGCTCGGCCGTTCCTTGAGCAGCCCCCGTACAAGGGCATCTTTGTTGTTGATTCTGCCCACCGTGGTAATGGCGTAATCCCCCTGCCTGCTGTAGACGGTCAAAGGCTGGGGTTCTCCATCGCTGATGGCTCCGATTCCCATGTTGCCCTTCATGTCCCCGATGTCGCGCTCAAATTTGCTCCTGAATGGCGCATTTTCAATATTGTGTATGGAACGGTTGAATCCGTCCTCCTGCAGGACGCACATGCCGCCCCTTTTCGTTCCCAGGTGAGAGTGATAGTCCGTTCCGAAAAACAAGTCCATCACGCAATCCCTGTTGGAAGCAAATCCGATGACTCCTCCCATTTACATACCTCCTCCTTCCGGCAACTGAGCCATGACCCTTTTGATTCCTTCTGTCAATATCACATGTTCGGTTTTCAGCACCCTGGCCGCCAACGTGTCCGCAGTGTCCCCCGGCTCCACTGGAACCTGGCGCTGCAGGATGATTTCTCCCGTGTCCACTCCTTCGTCCACGAAATGAACGGTCGCACCGGAAATCCTTTCTCCGCCGTCCAAAACAGCCTGATGAACCCGCTTGCCGTAAAAGCCCTTTCCGCAGTATTTGGGGATCAGGGATGGATGGATGTTGATGATGCGCCGCCTGTAAGCCTGGATGACGGCTGGCTCCAGCACTTTCATGTACCCCGCCAGCACAATCAGATCCGTGTTTTCCGCCGCCAGTTCTTTCAGCAGCGTTTCGGTATCTACTGCGACTTTGCCTTTGATTCCGGCTTTGGCCGCTCTCTCTAAGGCGAATGCGTCTTTCCTGCTGGAAATGACCTGGACGATTCGCGCCCCGCTGAGCGACCCATTGGCAATGTTGTCCATGACTGCCTGGAGGTTGGTGCCGCCGCCGGAAACCAGAACGGAAATGTTGACCATTTATTTGTCCTCCAAAATCACTTTGTCCCTGCTCGCCGGGTCTGCCGCCACCACCTGGCCGATGATGTCCGCTGTTTCCCCGGTTCCCCGAAGGGCTTTCACCACCTGATCCGCATCCTTCGCATCGACCACCATCATCATGCCGATCCCCATGTTAAAGGTGGAAAACATTTCGAGTTTGTCAATGTTGCCGCATTGCTTGATGTAGGGAAAAATGGCTGGCACTTTCCAGGTGCCGATTCGGATCTTCGCCGCCAGTCCATGGGGCAAAATCCGGGGCACATTTTCAAAGAAACCGCCTCCCGTGACATGGACGATTCCTTTGACATGAAATTTTGGCAACACTGCCCTGCAGGCCGCAGCATAAATCCTGGTCGGTGTCAGCAGGGCCTCTCCCAGCGTCGTTCCCAGCTCTTCCACATAATCTGTTACGTCCATCTTCATGTTGTCGAAGAACACCTTCCGCACCAGGGAATAGCCGTTGCTGTGGATGCCGCTGGAGGCGATTCCCACAATTACGTTGCCCTCGGCTATTTCATCGCCAGTGATGATTTTTTTCCTGTCCACCATGCCCACGGAAAATCCGGCCATGTCGTATTCACCTTCGCTATAAAAGTCGGGCATTTCAGCGGTTTCCCCACCTACCAGGGCGCTTCCTGCCTGTTTGCACCCTTCTGCGATGCCCTTTACGATGTCGGAAATTTTTTCAGCCCTCACCTTTCCCGTGGCGATGTAGTCCAGGAAGAACAGGGGCGTCGCGCCCTGACACAGCACATCGTTGACGCACATGGCGACGCAGTCGATTCCGACGGTGTCGTGCTTGTCCATGAGAAAGGCGATTTTCAGCTTCGTGCCTACGCCATCGGTTCCGGAAACCAGCACCGGCTGGCTCATGGACGCCACGTCGATTTGGAACAGGCTGCCGAAGCTGCCCAGCCCGGTGAGGACGTTTTCATTGAAAGTCCGCTTGACGTGATCCTTCATCAGCGTTACGGCCCGCTCGCCCTCTTTCGTGTCCACGCCCGCATCCTTGTAGGTCATTTTTTTTCTATCTTCCATGCGATTTCCCTCTCCGGTCTATTCCTGTACCCGCTTTAACACTTCCTGGTAGGTTTCCTCCACCTTTCCCAGATCCCTTCTGAAGCGGTCTTTGTCCATCTTTTCGTTGGTTTTCGCATCCCACAGCCTGCAGGTGTCCGGTGAAATTTCATCCGCCAGGATCACGTCTCCTTCATAGAGGCCGAATTCGATTTTAAAGTCGATGAGCTTCAGGCCCTTGTCCAGGAAAAAAGCTTTCAGGGTCTCGTTTACGATCGATGCATATTTCCTGATGGTTTCAATCTGCTCCGCCGTGGCCAGTTTTAATGCCAGCGCATGGGACTCGCACATGAGCGGATCGCCTAAATCATCGTTTTTGTAAGAAAACTCAAAGGTGGGCTGATCGAAGACGATTCCTTCCTCCACGCCGTACCGCTTGGCAAAGGAACCTGCGGAAACGTTTCGCACGATCACTTCCAGCGGCAGGATTTTGACGGCTTTTACCACGGTTTCCCGCTGACTCAGCTGTTCCACGAAATGGGTTGGAACGCCTTTTTGCTCCAAGATCTGGAACAGGATGTTGCTCATCACGTTATTGACTGCGCCCTTTCCTGCGATCTGACCTTTCTTTTCGCCGTTGAAAGCGGTAGCATCGTCCTTGTAAGCTACGATAAAGCGCTTTGGATCGTCCGTCTTAAAGACCTTTTTCGCCTTTCCTTCGTATAGCTGTTCTAATTTCTCCATGGGTGTTCCTCCTGTATTTCTTTTTGGTTCCTTATCCGGGGCAATCATGATTCATTTTGAGTCCTGCTGAAACGCTTCGTCCAGCTTGACGATATCCGCTTCCATTTTCTTTTTGTAATCCTTCATGGCCTGTCTCAGCTCCGGGTATTTGACGCTGAGGATTTGCACGGCCAAAAGCCCTGCGTTTTCTGCGCCATCCACCGCTACTGTGGCAACGGGCACGCCCTTTGGCATCTGCACAACGGACAGAAGGGAGTCCAGTCCATCCAAAGTGCTGGACTTCATGGGGATTCCAATGACTGGAAGGGGAGTAGATGCCGCCAGCACCCCTGCCAGATGTGCGGCTTTCCCCGCTGCCGCGATGATTGCCTCAAAACCTTTTTCTTCTGCGGTCGCCGCAAATTCCTCTGCGACCTTCGGAGTCCTGTGGGCGCTGATGATTCTGGTTTCCGTTGCAACGCCAAATTGTGTTAAGATTTCTTCCGTTTTTCGCACAACCGGATAGTCCGATTTGCTTCCCATAATGATTGCGACTTTCATGCTCGATGTCTCCTTCCTGCCCATGGCGGCAACCGGGCTTCCCTTTTTTCGCCCGGCCTGTGCCAAGGGTTCTAAGCTGCATGTCTCCCTGTTTTCTATTGAAAGTATCTTACGCCGGATTCAAAGATTTTCTGGTCTTTGTTTCCCTCCACGTTCTTGTACGCATATTGGCCGATTCGCTCGGAATGTCCCATCTTTCCCAACACCCGCCCATCCGGCGATGTGATGGCTTCGATTGCCATGTGGGAAAAATTGGGGTTAAAGGCAATATCCATGGTGGGTTCGCCGTTGAAATCGACATACTGGGTCGCCACTTGTCCATTCTCGATGATCCGCTCCATCACGTCATCCTTTGCGATGAACCGCCCTTCGCCGTGGGAAATGGCGATGGTATGGATGTCGCCCACTTCTGCGCCGGCGAGCCACGGGGACTTCACGGAAGCAACCCGCGTACGAATGAGCTGCGATTGGTGACGGCCGATTTTGTTGTAAGTCAGGGTCGGGCTGTTTTCATCCGTGTCCGTAATTTTTCCCTCCGGCACCAGCCCCAGCTTGATGAGCGCCTGGAACCCATTGCAGATTCCCAGCATCAGGCCGTCCCTGTTTTCCAGCAAATCCGTGACCGCCTCTTTGATGCGAGGATTGCGGAACACGGCTGTGATGAATTTTGCGGATCCGTCCGGTTCGTCCCCGCCGCTGAAGCCGCCTGGAATCATGACGATCTGGCTTTCCCTGATTTTCGTTTCCAATTCTTTGATGGAGTCGATGAGCTGCTCCTGGGTCACGTTGCGGATGATGTGGATCTCCGCCTGGCCACCAGCCCGCTCAAAGGCGCGCTTGGAATCCATCTCGCAGTTGGTTCCCGGAAATGTCGGGATGAGAATCTGCGGCCTGGCCGCCTTTACAGCCGGGGCCTTTCCGTTTCTTTTGACATAAGAAAGCTTTTCCACCTTTCCAGGTTCGTTGTCCTTCGTCCTCACCGGGAACACGTTTTCCAACGGCGCTTCCCACTGCCGCACGATATCCTCCAGGCGCATGTCGATGCCCTTCATTTTGATTTTGCCGTTGCCTGCGGTCTTTCCGATGATTCGATAATCCGCACCCATCAGGATGGCAGGGGCATTTTCCGCAGCAGCCAGTTCCAACAGGATGCCGCCATAATCCAGGCCGCTGTTTTCCGTTTCTCCCGCTTCAACGCCGATTCCGTTTCCAACTGCCATCTTCACCAGGGTCATGAAAAGTCCCCCCTCGCCGATGGCAGAAGCCGCCAGGACCTTTTTTTCTGCGGTCAGGCTTCTGACCTTATCCATGGAATTGCGGTATGCGGCAAAGTCCAGGATGCCGTCCGCATCCCTCCTGGCCGGCAGGTATGCGATTTGGCTCCCAACTTTTTTGAACTCCGTGGAAACCACCTGTCCTGCGTCCAGGGTCGTCACTGCGAAGGACACCAGAGTCGGCGGCACGTTGATGTCCATGAAAGTTCCCGACATACTGTCTTTGCCGCCGATGGATGGGATTTCCAGTTCCTTTTGCACCCGCAGCGCACCCAGCAGGGCGGCAAAGGGCTTGCCCCAACGCACAGGATCCTGCCCCAGCTTTTCAAAGTATTCCTGGAAAGTGAGCCGGATGGTTTTGTAATCCGCACCCATGGCAACCAGCTTCGTTACGGAATCGATGACCGCATACATGGCACCGTGAAAAGGACTGGACTTTGAAATCCTCGGATTGAAGCCGTAGGCCATCAGGGTCGCAGTCGTTGTCTCCCCTTCTGCCACCGGAAGTTTGGCTGCCATTCCCTGGGCAGGGGAAAGCTGATGCTTTCCCCCCAGTGGCATGAGCACGGTGGCTGCGCCGATGGTGCTGTCAAATCGCTCAATCAGCCCTTTCTTGCTGCAGCAGTTCAAATCCTGCAGCGCTTGTTCCGGCGAAAGGGTCTCGGTAAGAACCGCCGGGTCAAAGCCGCCCGCTACGGAAACGGCTGCCCGCTGTTTGGCTCCATTGGTGTTGAGAAACGCCCGCGACAAGTCGAGGATGCACTTTCCTCTCCAGTGCATCTTCACCCGGCCTTCGTCCGTGACCCTGGCTACGGTAGTGGCTTCCAGGTTTTCCTCGTGGGCATAAGCGATAAATTCCCCTTCCTTGTCCTGCTCAACCACAACGGCCATCCTTTCCTGGGATTCGGAAATGGCAAGTTCCGTGCCGTCCAGGCCTTCATACTTTTTGGGAACCAAATCCAGGTCGATGTCCAGTCCGTCCGCCAGCTCGCCGATGGCAACGGATACGCCGCCTGCGCCAAAATCGTTGCAGCGTTTGATGAGGGTCGCCACTTCCTTCCGGCGGAACATTCTCTGGATGTTCCGCTCTACGGGCGGGTTTCCTTTCTGGACTTCCGCACCGCATTCCAGGATGGATTCTTCCGTATGCTCTTTGGAGGAACCGGTCGCGCCGCCGCATCCGTCACGTCCCGTGCGCCCGCCTACCAGCACGATGACATCTCCCGGGGCAGGGGTTCTGCGAACCACATGGCTGGCGGGCGCCGCACCGATGACTGCGCCGATTTCCATTCTCTTTGCGGCGTAATCTTCATCGTAGATTTCATCCACCAGCCCGGTGGCCAGCCCGATCTGGTTGCCGTAAGAGCTATAGCCCGATGCCGCACCCTGTGTGATTTTGCGCTGTGGGAGTTTCCCCGGAATGGTATCCTCCACCGGCCTTCTGGGATCCGCCGCTCCTGTGACGCGCATGGCCTGATAGACGTAAACCCGGCCAGAAAGGGGGTCGCGAATGGCACCGCCAAGACAGGTTGCCGCGCCGCCGAAGGGTTCGATTTCCGTGGGGTGGTTGTGGGTTTCGTTTTTGAACATCACCAGCCAGTCCTCGTCCCTGCCATCGATCCTGGCTTTGACCTTGATGCTGCAGGCGTTGATTTCTTCCGACTCGTCCAAATCAGAAAGTGCGCCCTTTTTCTTTAAGTACTTGGCGCCGATACTGGCCATGTCCATGAGGCAAATGTCCCTTTCCCTGTCGCCATAGACTTCATCCCGCATGTTCAGATACTCCCGAAACGCCCGCTTTACCATGCGCCCGTAGGCATCCTTTCCAAAGTCCACCTGGGAAAGCCGGGTGTTGAAGGTAGTGTGCCTGCAGTGATCGGACCAGTAGGTGTCGATGACCTTCAATTCCGTGATGGAAGGATCCCGCTTTTCTTCGTCCCGGAAATAATCCTGAATGGCTTTGATATCCTCCTGGCTCATGGCAAACCCCATCTCCCTGCGGAACTGCTCTAACGCATCGGCCGATTTGGAGATGAAGCCCTCCACGATTGCGACATCATCCGGTCGCATGGTTTCCATTTCCAGGGTCTTTGGCTTTTCCGCCTGTGCGATTTGGGAATCCACCGGGTTGACGCAGTAACGCTCGATGGACGCAAGCTGCTCCGGCGAAATTTCGCCCACCAGCACAACCACTCTGGCAAATTTGACCATCGCCTCGGCTCCGGCGTTCATCAGCTTGATGCACTGAGCTGCGGAATCCGCCCTTTGGTCGTACTGTCCTGGCAGGTATTCCACGGAAAAAAAAGTTGCAGAACGCAATTCTTCCGGCATCTGTTCATCATGAACAATGTCAATGGCTGGTTCTGCAAATACGGTGTATCTGGCCCTCTGGTAAGTTTCATCGTCAATGCCGTCCACGTCATACCGATTCAGGATTCGGATTCCCGTCAGCCCCTCTGCATGCAGGTTCTCCCGGATGTCCGCCAGCAGCCCCTGCGCTTCCACATCGAAGCCCTTCTTTTTTTCCACATATATCCTTCTTACCATGTCGTCCCCGCCCCCTTTTCAATCCAGTCGGTCAAAGCTTGTACGCACGCTGCTTTCCCATGTCGCACTACGATTCTGTTATTTTATCATTTTTTGCGTGCCGCTTCAATGTGGAACAGGAGAAATTTTTGAAGAAAGCGCAAAAGTTTCAGGACTTTCCTTTGCAATTCCCTACGGCATCATCCAAAAACAAAAAACCTCCGTTGCAAGATGCGCAATGACCCTGCAAGGAGGTTTTCGCTTTTGGTAAATCTTTGCCGATCTTACATGAACATCGGACAATTAGGATGGGGTGTGTCGCGGCTTCATGTCGGGCAGCGTGTCGATGATCTGGATCACGTCCACCAAATCGTCCCGCAGTTCCCGCATCAGATACTGCATGCAGGATTTGCGAAGCGGTTCTTCCAGCAAATACTCCTCGTTCAGCAACAACACCGTCAGTTTGAACAACTGCATCAGCTTTGCCGCATAGTAGTCTTTGTTTTTCAGAAGTGACACTTTTTGCAAAAACAAGCCAGCCAGGATGCGATCCAAGATTTGCGTATCACCGTTCATTTCAAAGCTTTCCCATTCTCCTTCTTCTTCCTGATCGTCTGTGCGATTGGACAGTTCCTTCTCGTATTCCATGAGAATCCGTTCGATGTCCATCGATGTTAAATCCTTTTCCATAAAACCCCTCTTTTTGATACGTCTCCCACAATCGATTCTGTCGATAGAACACTGTTTGTTATGATGATATCACAGATGCGCCGGAAAGGGAAGGAAATGTTTTGTGAAGTTTTTGTGGCAGGTGTAGGATTACAACACAGGTGGGTACGACTGAATAATGAAAAGACGGAAACACCGTTTCTGTGGGGAATTATCATCAACTAAACAAAAACAAACCAGAAAAGGGGTATTTCCGCATGAATAGTACGACACAAGACATGGGGCATCGTCCATCCCCGATTCGCTTTGCCCAAAAGCATGGCGCCACAAAGGCCGCCATCAAATATAAAACCAATCGGCAGCATGTTTACCGCTGGCTCCGGCGCTATGACGGCTCCTGGGATTCCCTTCATGACCGTTCCAGAAGGCCCCACCACCATCCGAATCAGCATGCCGACGCGGAAATCAAGCTCATCCGTGACATGCGCCGCAGGAACCCGGATGCCGGTTTGGCCATTTTCTGGGTCAAGCCCCGCCAAAGGAGCCATTCCCGCTCTGTCACTGGATTGTATCGCTTCCCCAGGAAAGCAGGACGTGATGGCTGCAAAACCATGCCTTTTCGATCGATTCGTAGTAGCCCAGCTTGACTACCATACGAGATTACACTACTCTCAAACCGTATCGTTGTGTTTTAGCCAAAAATTCATGCTTGACTACCATACGAGATTACACTACTCTCAAACCTTCATAGTCTGTCAAGGATCCGCACAAAAGCTTGACTACCATACGAGATTACACTACTCTCAAACCGGTCAGCTTCGTCCCTTTTTTGATGCCCAGCTTGACTACCATACGAGATTACACTACTCTCAAACTTACGAATCACCAGGTAG
>CAZVBL010000015.1:0-1357 GCA_964625475.1 uncultured Zhenpiania sp.
TCATTATACCATGAATTTCCCAATTACCCAAAACTTTTTCTCTACAATCCACACTTTATTGGAAAAATCGTATATAATAGAGCCATGGACAGAACGATACTTCACTGCGATATGGATGGATTCTATGCCTCCGTAGAGCTTTTGGATCACCCAGAACTAAAAGACCTTCCCGTGGCAGTCTGCGGAAACCCGGAAAACCGCCACGGCATTATCCTGGCCAAAAACATGCCCGCAAAAAGGCACGGCATAAAAACTGCGGAAACCGTATGGCAGGCCAAAAAAAAGTGCCCCGGCCTTCACCTCCTGCCTCCCCACCACCGCAAGTACAAAGCCTACAGCCTGAAAATCAATGGAATTTACCAGCGGTTCACCGATATGGTGGAACCCTTCAGCATCGATGAATCCTGGCTGGACGTGTCCGCATCCCTCAAACTCTTTGGCAGCGGAAAGGAAATTGCGGATACCATTCGGGACACGGTTCGCACAGAGCTGGGTCTCACCCTTTCCGTAGGCGTCTCCTTTAACAAAATCTTTGCCAAAATGGGAAGCGATTACAACAAGCCCGATGGCACCACCGTCATCAGCCGGGAAAATTATAAAGAAATATTATGGCCAATGCATGTGCGCAACATGTTTTTTGTGGGGAGCGCCACGGCCGACAAACTGAGCAAAGCCGGAATCCGGACAATCGGGGAACTGGCTCTGGCTGACAAAGGGCTTTTGACCGCTCTTTTGGGCAAGCAGGGTGCCATGCTCTTTGCATACGCCAATGGCCTTGACGACAGCCCTGTCAGCCATTATACGGAACGGGAAACGATCAAATCCGTTGGAAACGGCACGACCTTCCGCCGCGACCTGCAGGGCATGGAGGACATCAAAACCGCAGTGGCGGCTCTTTCCGATACGGTGGCCAGCCGCCTGCGGAAATACCAGATGAAAGGCTTCGGCGTGAAGGTGGATATCAAGGATCCTGCGTTCAAGGTCATTTCCCGGCAAAAGCAACTGGAGATCCCCACCAACCTTTCTGAGGAAATTTCCCGGATTGCCATTGACATCATCCAATCCTCCTGGAATCTGCGAAACCCCATTCGGATGCTGACCATTACCGCCATCCATTTGTGCGATGAAAGGGAATCGGAGCAGCTTTCCCTCTTTGGCATGGGTGTCGATGCCCGGGAAAAGGGCGAAAAAGTGGCGCAAACCATCGATGACATTCGCGCCAAATTCGGAAACGGATCCATCATCCCGGGCCGCATCCTCAACAACAACATCGGAATCGATACGGACGATGACTGACGATGGTCGCATTTTGCGATGGCAAACGAGCCTGGCGATGGCAAAACGAATGGGGCAAAAC
>CAZVBL010000015.1:1457-39026 GCA_964625475.1 uncultured Zhenpiania sp.
GGCAAAACGAATGGGGCAAAACCCCTCCTGCCTGCTGCCCGGCATCGCCCTGCGCACTGCTCCGTCAGTGGTTGTACAGACGAACCGTGCTGCCCTTTTCCACTTTCTTTCCTGGCTTTGGATACTGATCCTGGATGATAAATTCCCGATCCAGGTCTGCGCCCGATGCCTGGTACTCCAGCGACTGGCCGCCCAGGATCCCGATGGCCTCTTCCAGTCCTTCTCCCGTCAGATCGGGAACCGTTACCATGTCATCGTTTGCCGCCTCCGCTTCTTCCTTCGTCATGTTCGGCTGAAGCTCCAGGTAGCGCAATGTGCTTTCCAAAATTTGCTTTGCGCCCGGCGCCGCAGTCTCGCTGCCGTATTTCACGCCTTTTGGGTTGTCCGCAATCACCAGGATCGCGACTTCCGGATCATCCATGGGCGCCATGCCGATAAAGGAGGAATAGGTGGCGTTCGTGTAGCCCTTCTTGCCGTCCGTTCTGGGCTTCTGCGCCGTTCCTGTCTTTCCTCCCACTCGGTAGCCAGGGATTTTCGCCGTGCCGCCCCCGCCGGAATCCACCACATATTCCATGATGTCGCATATTTCCTGCGCCGTTTTTTGGGACACGGTCTGCCGGATCACTTCGCTGTCAAACTCCCGTACCACCTCTCCATCCTCATCTACCATGGCCCTGACCAGCCTGGGCTGCATCATCTTGCCATCGTTTCCAAAGGAAGAAATTGCCGTAATGAGCTGAATCGGCGTGATGGCCACGCCCTGCCCATAGCCCATGGTGGCAAGCTCCACAGGGCCGGGGTCGGTTTGGAGGATGGAGTTGGCTTCCCCGGGAAAGTCCACGTTGGTTTTTTCCGAAATTCCAAAGGTGTCCAGATAATCATAAAATGTTTCCACCCCGATTCTGCGAGCCAGCCTGACGAAAACCGGGTTGCAGGAATTTCCCACCGCCTGCTTCAAAGTCTGATCCCCGTGGGGGTTCTCATATCTCCAGCATTTCAACGTTTGCCCGGCCACATTGATGGAACCGCTGCAGTGGAACCACTCGTCCATGCTGGCTTTCCCCTCTTCCAGGGCCATGGCCGTAGTGAGGAGCTTGAACGTGGAGCCGGGTTCATACACATCGCAAATCAGGGAATTTCTCCACATGTCGTTCCAGTAGTCCATCTTTTCGCTGTCGGACATCTTTTCCAAAGCCTTTTGCTCGCTTTCGCTCAGAGGCGTTTTCGCATCGTTGGGGTCGAACTCCGGCGTTTGCGCCAGCGCCAGAATGTCCCCGGTCTTTGGATCCATCAAGATGCACATGACCCGATCCGAACCGGTATTCTTCTGCACTTTCTTGATGGCCTTTTCCGCATAATGCTGGATAGTGGCATCGATGGTGAGCACCAACCCCTCTCCATCCTCGGCTGCATAGTAGTTCTCATCGCCATTCACAAGGCTGTTGCCTGCCACGTCCGTATTTTTGATCCATCGCCCGGAAACGCCGGAAAGTTCCTGGTTGTATTCCAGTTCCAAGCCGGAAAGCCCCGTATTGTCATCCGTGACGCTCCCCAGCACATGCGCCAGAAACGCCCCCATCGGATAATTTCGCTTCACGTCCTGGGCAATCTCAATGCCTGGCAGGTCTGCCTCCCGAACTTTGTTGGCAACGTCGCCATCCAGTTGCTTTTCAACTCGGACAAGAGCCTTGTCGCTCTCCAAAATCGAACGCACGTCATCTTCGTCTTTGTCCAGGATCCCGGATAACGTCGCAACGGTGTCGTTCAGGGTCTGCTCTTTCTCTTCCGTTGTTTTTCCCGACCTGACATTTGCGGGCCTTGCCCAGACGGAATAGCAGGTCACGCTGGCGGCAAGTTCTTTTCCGTTGGTGTCGTAAATGATGCCGCGCTTGGCCTCCACAGGCGTGTCCCGCCTCTGCTGCTGCACTGCCTTTTTGGAATACTCCTCGCCCTTCACGATTTGTATCCAGCCGGTCCGAAAGGACAGCAGCAAGCATGCGCCGTAAAGGACGCAAACTAAAATCAGGATTCGTTTTTTCGTTTTGTTCTGTGGTTTCGTCATGTCTCTTGATCCCCTTGATCCCTCATGAGCCTTCATTTCTAAAAAACGCCGCCGCCAGGGAAACCACCCGCTCCGGCATCCCCGGAAGGGACAGCTGATGGTCGCCGCCCTCCATTGGCGTAAACTGTGCGCCCGCCATCCTTGCGAACCGCCGGGCGGCCGCAAAGGATGCAACCTCGTCCGCCGTTCCATGAACCATGTGCAGCGATGCCATTTCCGGTTTGTATGCTTCAAACACATCGTTTGCGTCCAGCTCGTCAAAGAGTCGCCGAACCAGCTTCAAAGGACGGGAACCGTCCGTTTCTTCCGCCATCAGGTACCCCTGTCGTTCCAATTGTTTTTTCCCCTCTGCAGTCCCATTGGCAAGGAGGCTCGGCATTTCCACTGCTGCGCTGCGTAAGAAAGCCTTTTTCCCCACAGCTTGTCCAGACGCAAAATAAAGGAGCGTCATATATGCCCCAAAGCTGGAACCAAAATAGCCGATTTCCGCCTCAGGCGCAAGGTTTCGCAAGGCTCGTTCCGCAGAGCGCATGTCCGCAAGGCAGTTTTCCAAAGTGAAGCAATCCCCCTCCACCGGGCTTTCCCCATGGCCTGGGAAATCAAAGGCAAAGGCCGCAATTCCCCGCTTCGGCAACTGCTCTATCAGCATGCTCGCCGTAAATCCATCCTTGCTGCTGCAAAAGCCGTGCATGATGAGGACCGCTTTCTTCTCCCTGCCCGTAACAGCTTGGATGCAGGGGATTTCATAGCCCCGCTCCCCTTTGATCGCCATGCGCCCCGCCATCTCAAAACACCTTCTTCATGATGCTCGGAAAGCAGGTCGCGCCAAAGTCCTCGCAGCTTTGGCATCTGGAAATGTCCGGTGCGACTTTTGCCGCAACCTCCGGCTCTACTTCCGTCCAGCCAAATTTTTTATAGAAATGTGGCACTTTCCCCACTAGCCACATTTCCTTGATGCCCAGGGATTTGACTTCCTCTTCTGCGATTTGCAGCAGTTCTTTGCCCATCCCCGTGCCTCGAAGACGTTCTGTCACCGCCAGATCCCCCAACACATAGCAATCGCGCCGCTTTTGCAGGGTAGCTGCCGCCAGGAGTTCCTTTGTGTCCTCGTCTTCGTATTTCCAGTTTTTCAGCGTTCCCTCCGGCGCTGTTTCCCTCACGTCTATTTCCAGGCCGTTGTCCTTGTAAAAGGCGGAAAGCCTGGCGTAATCGTCCGTTTCCCGAATCCGTTTTGCCATTGCCTGGGCTCCTTTCTCAATTGATAAGTCATGCCTGACTCGCATTTCCGCAAAGGCGGCCATTGGATCGCAGCCCTTGCGCCATTGCAATCATTATACATGGAAAAAAAGGAAAAGTATACCTTTTCTCCTGAAAATCCTGTGATGAGTTGGTGTGGGGCGCATTGCCGCTGTGAACAATGGGAAGGCCATGCTGCGACCCGGCTGGTCAAAACTTCCCATTGGGAAGCGTCCCGGGTCATCTATGGAAACGCAGGGAAAGCAGGGAAGGATCATCAGAAAGCTGGCATAGCGCCTCCAAATTGACTGGGCGGAAAACGCCATGCTAGTAATACAGCTCCGCCACCTTCTCTATCATCCGTTTGTGTTTTTGGTAGATGCCGTTAAAGGAACGGTGCCGCAGGGGGCAGCTTTCCCGCCCCGTTTCGATGCAGACATAAGGAATCCGCTTCTTTGCAATCAAATACCGCTCCAGATCCCCGCCTGCCCCATAATCTTTGCTTTCGTCGAACAGACGATATCCCGTTGTCCGATGGACCATGCTTGCCAACGCATAGGCGGCTTTGCGCTTTTTGCCCTTGCCCTTTGCGCCCCAGTAAATCAGTTCGCCTGTGGAATGATAATTGATGCAGGCTTGCAGGTTCGGCAGGCGGTTCACCAGCTTTAAAACAGCTTTTGTTTCCGCTTCGCTGCCTGCTCGTTTCCCTGCGTAGCCCTCGCTGGCCGGCCTTTTCTGCGTCCGTTTCCTCGCCCAGCTTGCAGGGAAGCTGCGGTTGATGTCCACGCCGCGGGCATTGGCTTTCCAGCGTTTGTAAGTCTCTGTCTTTTTCATTTTTTTCAACCGTTTACGCAAGGCTTTGCCTCTGATCTTCCCGATGCCGTACTGGCTGATGGTCACGCCATCCGGGTTGACCATGGGAATGACATAGACAGCAACTTCGTCAAAAAGCGCAGCGTAGGAAATCCCCTTGCATTTCCCCGTTTCATACTCGGACAGATACCGCTCCATCATCTTCATCAGCACCTGGCAGTTGAGCCACTCCCTGGCGTGCATGCCCGCCTGGACGATCACTTGCTTTTCCGCCTGGGGATTTCCCATGCGCAGGCAGTAAATTTGTCGCTTGTCTGCCGTCTGCCCCAAGCTTTCCAGGCTTGCAACGCCGGAATATCGTCCAGCCAGCTGCTTTAAATCTTTCTTCATGTCCTGATAGCTGTATGTTGCATCCTTTTCATTGACGATGCTGCCGGCGTTTTCCCCACCAAAGGCTTCCAGGGGCATCAGGCACAGAGCCAATGCCAACGCCGAAATTACGATGCGTTCTCGTTTCATGTTGCCTCTTTTTCCTTTCAAATCGCAGCTTTGCCTCAGCCGTTTCCATCAATGCACCTGAGAAACATGCAATTTTGCGGCAACTGCCAAAACAAGCTGGTCAATGCGCAAATGTACCTCCATGAACCCAGGGTTCCGACAGAAGGGTGAAAAATGGCTGCGCCGATTCTCCTTTCAATTGCAGCCCTGCAGACATTCCAAAAGACCACAGCCATGCGCCCCTATCGCATAAAAGGGGCAACCTGAATCATGCGCTTATGATCCTGGCCGCCCCCTGGTTCCTTCAGGTACGCTGCGGATATGGCTCTCAACAGGCAAGGACGCATCGCAAACCGGCCATCGAGGTGAATGCTGATGCCGGGTCGGATAGCGAGCCTATGCCTTTATGCCTTCCATCTTTCTTTCTATCTTTTCATCAGGCTGCCTGCGCTTTGAGCGCCCCCGGATCCCTACTGGATGATTTCCGCAATGGTGTTGGGACCGCAGCCTGCCGCATTTCCTTCGTCCGTATCCAGATGGATTTCCCTTTCGTGCTTTTCGCCTGCCCGAACCAGTACGTTGTTAAACACCAGACCCCTTTCGCCTTCGATCTTGATGCTCACCACGTCCTTGTCCTTCAGTCCCGCTTCGATGGCCTGCTGGGGGTTCAAATGGACGTGCCGCAAAGCGATCATCACGCCATGATCCAACTCGATTTCGCCACACGGACCGATGAGCTTGCAGCCAGGCGTACCTTCCAGTTTCCCGGACTCCCTGACCGGTGCCTTGATGCCAATGGCCCTTGCGTCCGTGGCCGCCAGTTCGATCTGCGTTTCCGGCCTCGCCGGTCCTAACACGCGGATTCCCTTGAGGGTTGCTTTTGGCCCTACAATATCCACTTTTTCTTCACATGCGAACTGCCCCGGCTGAACCAAATCCTTGGTCGGGGTCAGCTTGTGGCCCTTTCCGAACAGGATTTCGATATCCGCTTCCTTCAGGTGAAGGTGTTTGTTTGATAAACCGATTTGTACTTTGTAACCCATTTTATGTATCTCCTTTTTTGTGATGTGGGCAGGAAATATCATGTGCGATATTTCCGAAATATGAACAAAATCTACCGCTGCAACCCGATTGGCGCAGCCGACTTTGTCCTTATGCAGGAAAAATCGTCAGCAACAATTCCCAAACAACAACGAAACCAGCCGCTGAAATGCGAAACGACTGCCCTTCCGCTGCACAGGAAATGCCGTCAACAAGGTTTCCTCATTAACAACATTTGGAATGTTTTAATTCTCCAAAAAACTGATGTACGGGAGGTTTCTGTATTTCTGGTCAAAATCCAGCCCATATCCTACGATGAACTTGTCCTCCACTTCAAATCCGATGTAATCCACCTGCACGTCCGCTTTCCTGCCCGCAGGCTTGTCCAGCAGGGTACAGATGCGAACGCTCTTTGCATTCCTGTGTTCCAGGTATTCCTTCAGGTAATTGAGGGTATATCCGGAATCTACGATGTCCTCTACGATGATCACATGCTTTCCTTCTACGTCGGTATCCAAATCCTTGTTGATCTTCACGATGCCGGAGGATTTCCTGGAGCCGCCATAGCTGCTGACAGCCATGAAATCGATGGTCATGTCCAAATCCGTGTTCTTCATAATGTCGCCCATCCACAAAACCGCGCCTCGCAGTATGCCTACCAGCACGATTCTCTCTCCCTGGTAGTCCTCCGTAATCCGCCGGCCGATCTCCCTGGCTCTCTGCTGGATCCGATCCTCTGTAATCATGATGGTTCCTACTGTCTCGTTTGCCATGCTCCTTGCCCTCGCCCTCGTCCAGTACCGCATCCTCGCGTCAATCGGGCGCAACGCCCGTCTGCCCGTCTGAATCTCCCTGTCATCCGAGGGATGCGATGCTAATCCTTGTCCTCGTTCTTGTGCTTGCCTCTGTCCTCGTCCTTTACTTCATATTCTACATGATTGATGATGGTTTTTCCACGATATTTTTTGGAAAGATCCACCTGTTTTTCACCGATCCAGTATTTGTCCAGTTCTTCTCGCAGATACCATAAAATGAACACCCACAAAATCAAATCGTCAACCCAGGCGATGGGAAACAAAATCGGTGGAATCAAATCGACAGGCAAAAACAAGTAAACAATCCCTGCGATGATCAATGCTTTTTTCCGCTTGGGGACGGATTTGTCCTTCATCATGAAGCGGATGGCTTTGATTCGTTTGAAAATCACCTGAAAACCGAGAAATTGCATCTATCCCTCCAACAACGCTTCCATTTCTTCCAAAAGCAAATCATGTCCTGTTTTTTTCAGAGCAGACACGGGGATCACTTTATCATCCTCACCCAGCCGCAACGATGTCCGAATCTGGCGAATGGACTTTTTTATTTCCTTTTGGGAAACCTTATCCGCCTTTGTGGCTGCTACAAGGCCGTCCAGCCCGTAATAGCGCAGGTAATCGTACATTTCCACATCCTGCTTCGATGGGGCATGGCGAATGTCCACCAGTTGGACGACTTGAATCAGGCCCTGGCGCTTTTCAAAATAGGTTTCCACCATGGGTCCCCATGTCTGGGTGACGGACCTGGAAACTTTCGCATAGCCGTATCCAGGCAAATCCACGATGCGAAAGGCATCGTTGATGCGATAAAAATTGATGGTTCTCGTCTTTCCCGGGCTGCCGCTGACCTTGGCCAGCTTTTTGCGATTGGTGAGAAGGTTCAGCAAGGAAGATTTTCCCACGTTGGATCTGCCTGCAAAGGCGATTTCCTGCAAATTGTCCTCCGGGTATTGATCCTCCCTTGCCGTGACCGCTTCCAGCTCCGCTTTTTTGATAATCATGCTTCATCCTTTATCAATGCCTGTTCCAAGGCCTCGTCCACATTGTGGAGCAATACGAATTCCAGTTGTCTGCGCACGTTCTTTGGGATATCCTCAATGTCTTTTTCGTTCTCCGCAGGCAACAGCACCTTTTTGATGCCAGCCCTGTGAGCCGCCAGAACCTTTTCCCGGATGCCGCCTACCGGCAGCACCTTGCCCCGAAGGGTGATTTCCCCCGTCATGGCGATGTCCTTTCTCACGGGCGTTCCCGTCAGGGTGGATATCATGGCCGTACACATGGTGACGCCGGCGGAAGGGCCGTCCTTGGGAACGGCTCCCTCTGGAATATGGATATGCAGATCCTGCTCTTTGTAAAAATCCGATGCGATGTCCAGCTTGTCCGCAACGGACCGGATATAGCTGATGCCAGCCTTTGCGCTCTCCTGCATGACCTCGCCCAGCTGCCCGGTGAGAACCAGCTTGCCGCTGCCCGGCACCACAGTGGTTTCGATGAACAGCGTGTCGCCGCCTACCACTGTCCAGGCCAGGCCAGTCGTCACGCCCACTTCCGCCTCGCCGCCAATGATGTCATAGTGGTACCGATGCTTGCCCAGATAACGCTCCAGGTTTTTCTCCGTGATGCGATACCCGCTTTTTTTGCCGCTCACGATGTTTCTCGCCACTTTCCGACATACGTTGGCGATTTCCCGCTCCAGGTTGCGGACGCCTGACTCCCTGGTATAATAGTTGATCAAGTCGCGCAGGGATTTTTCTGAAAAGCGGATGTTTTGCTCTTTCAGGCCATGTTCCTTCACCTTCTTTGGAACCAGGTAGCCCTGGGCGATCTTTACCTTTTCCTCTTCCGTGTACCCGCTGACATCGATGACTTCCATTCTATCCAGCAACGGCCTTGGGATGGTGTCCGCCGTATTGGCCGTCGTGATGAACATGACCTTCGACAGGTCAAACGGAATCTCCAGGTAGTGATCTGTAAAATCCTTGTTCTGTTCCGGATCCAGCACTTCCAGCAGCGCCGAAGCCGGATCGCCTTTGAAATCAGCGCCGATTTTATCCACTTCATCGAAGAGGAACACCGGGTTTTTCGTGCCGCACTCTTTGATAGCGGTGATGACGCGGCCCGGAATGGCTCCGATATAGGTTCTTCTGTGTCCCCGAATCTCCGCTTCGTCCCGCACGCCGCCCAGGGACATGCGCACAAAGTCCCGGTTGATGGCTCTTGCCACGGATTTTGCGATGGACGTTTTGCCCACGCCCGGCGGTCCTACCAAGCAGAGGATCGGTCCCTTCAGGCTCTTGGAAAGCTGGATGACCGCCAAGTATTCCAGCACCCGTTCTTTCACCTTTTCCAGGCCATAATGATCCTCATTCAATATTTTCTCTGCCTGAGCCAGGTCGATATTGCCTTTCTTCTCCTTGCGCCAGGGCAGTCCAAGAATCGTCTCAATGTACGTTCTGCTGACGGATGCCTCTGCGCTGGAGGGCTGCATCCTGCCAAACCGAGTGATTTCCTTTTCCACCTTATCCCGGATTTTTTTGTCCAGCTTTAATTTTTTCAGTTGCTTCATCCAGTCCTGGATTTCATCTTCCACGTCCTCATCGATCCCCAGTTCTTCCTGGATGGCTCGCATTTGCTCCCGCAGGTAATATTCCCGCTGGTTTTTGTTCATCTGGGTCTTGACCTTCGTGGTGATGTCCTGCTCAATGTTGAGGATTTCGATTTCCCGAACCAGAAATTCGTTCACCTTTTCCAATCGGGCATCGACATCGATGGTTTCCAGCAGGGCTTGTTTGTCCTCCAGTTTGATGTCCAGATGGGATCCGATCAAATCCGCAAACCTGCCCGGTTCCTCGATTCCAGCCACGGTGGGCAGGATCTCAGGCGCCAGCTTTTGGTTGACGGACAGATATTCGTCAAAGCTGCTGAGCACCGATCGCATCAATGCTTCTGTCTTTGGCGACAGTTCCCCCGTCTCTTCGTCCTCGATTTTCGTAACGACGCATCTAAAATAAGGCACCTCGGAGATCACCTCTTCAATGCGCCCCCTGCATACGCCCTCTACCAGCACTCGAATGGAATCGCCTGGCAATTTGAGCATCTGCTTGATTTTTCCAATGGTCCCAATCTGGAAAAAATCTTCTGGCGTAGGAAGATCCGTGCCTTCGTCTTTCTGCGCAGAGAGAAAAATGTACTGGTTCAGTACCATGGCATTTTCCAGGGCATTGATGGATTTCTCCCTCCCGATGTCAAAATGAAGGACCATGTTGGGAAAAACGGTCAGACCCCGCAGCGGAATCATAGGCAGCGACAATACGGTTTCGGCTTCAAGTTCGGTTTTCTCCGCCTGTTCTTCCTGGTCTATTTCATTCCTGTTGTTTTCATCTGTCATGCTTGTTCCTCCATACCTTTCAAGGTTGCATCGCTCTCTTGCATAACAGGGCGGCTTGTCACAAGCCGCCCCTGCCGTCATGCCGTTTCATCGTGCGCCGTCGCCTTGATCTGATCTACCAGCAACAGTTCTGGCTCGATTTCCTGATCGATGGTTTCCCTGGTAACAATGCACTTCTGCACATCCTCCCTCGATGGGATTTCATACATGATGTCTGTCATGGCGCTTTCCAGGATGCCCCGCAATCCCCTGGCTCCCGTCTTTCTCTCCAGGGCTTTTTCCGCAATGCGGGCGATGGCGTCTTCCTGGACTTCCAGTTCTACGTCGTCCATGGCAAACAGCTTTTTGTACTGCTTGAGCAATGCGTTCTTTGGCTCCGTGATGATCTGGATGAGCGCATCTTTTGAAAGCTCTTCCAACGTCACGATCACCGGCAGCCGCCCAACGAACTCCGGAATCAATCCGTATTTCAACAAATCTTCCGGCTGGATATGCTGCAGGATTTCCGATTCTTCCACTTGCGTGCTGCGGATTTCCGAATTGAAACCGATGGTCTTTTCTCCCATCCTGCGCTGGATGACCTTGTCCATCCCATCGAAAGCTCCTCCGCAGATGAACAACACGTCCGTCGTGTCAAACTGCAGAAATTCCTGGTGCGGATGCTTCCTGCCGCCCTGCGGCGGAACGCTGGCAACGGTGCCCTCCAGGATTTTTAGAAGAGCCTGCTGCACCCCTTCCCCGCTCACGTCCCTCGTGATGGACGGATTGTCAGATTTCCTTGCGATTTTGTCGATTTCATCCACATAGATGATGCCCTTCTGCGCCTTTTCGATGTCGTAATCCGCCGCCTGTATCAGCTTCAGCAGGATGTTTTCCACGTCTTCCCCCACATACCCGGCTTCCGTCAATGCCGTCGCATCCGCAATGGCGAAAGGCACGTTGAGGATCCTCGCAAGCGTCTGCGCCAAAAGCGTCTTGCCCGAACCGGTCGGCCCGATCATGACGATGTTGCTCTTTTGCAGTTCCACATCATCGTTTGCCAGATTTACATGGTTGATCCGTTTGTAGTGGTTGTACACGGCCACTGCCAGCGCCTTTTTTGCCGGATCCTGCCCGATCACATAATCGCTGAGGATTCCTGAGATTTCCTTCGGCTTTGGCAACCTGTAGCCGCCCTGGGACGTGCGCCGTTCGCTCACCCGTTCTTCGTCTGCGATGATGTCCTGGCAAAGCCCTACGCATTCATTGCAGATATAAACTCCCGACCCGCTGATGAGCCTCTTGACCTGGCTCTGCGGCTTTCCGCAAAAGGAGCACTTCAACTCTCTGTTCTCGTCATATTTTGCCATGAATAACCCCCCTGTTGTTATCTGGATTGCGCGACCTCATCCACCAATCCGTAATCTACCGCTTCGGCCGCACTCATAAAATTGTCCCGATCCGTATCCTGTTCTATGCGCGCAAGCGGCTGTCCCGTGTTTTCGCTGAGGATCCGATTGAGCTTTTCCCTCGTCTTCAAAATCCATTCCGCATGGATCTTGATATCCTCGGCCTGACCCTGCACGCCGCCCAGCGGCTGGTGTATCATAATCTCCGCATTTGGCAGTGCGTACCGCTTTCCTTTCTTGCCTGCTGACAGCAGGAACGCGCCCATGCTTGCAGCCAGGCCAATGCATGTGGTGGAAACATCCGGCTTGATATACTGCATGGTGTCATAGATCGCCATGCCTGCGGTGACCGACCCGCCAGGGCTGTTGATATAGACGCAAATGTCTTTTTCCGGCTCTTCCGCTTCGAGGAACAAAAGCTGCGCCACGACCAGGCTGGCGACATGCTCATCGATCTCTTCGCCAATGAATATGATCCTGTCCTTCAGCAACCTGGAATAGATGTCATAGGAACGTTCGCCCCTGCTCGTCTGTTCTACTACATAAGGAACTAATGCCATTGCGTAAAATCCTCTCTTTCTTCCAGAATCATGAATGAAGGGGAGAATGCCTGCGCCCAGGCGTTCCTCCCACTATGAGTATTCACTGATTTTGTGTAATTCAAACGTAAATTATTTGATTGCGGCCTGCTCGAACATGAAATCCACCGCTTTTCTGGCACGGATGTCGTTTTCGAGGAATCCCATGCTGTCTGTGCCCAGCATTTCCTTGATTTTGTCCACGTCCATCCTGTACTGGGCCGCCATCGATTCACACTCTTTGTCCACATCCTCCTTGGATGCCTTGATTTCCTCTTTGTCCGCAACTGCGCTTACCAGCATCCTGGTCTTGACCTTTTTGTAAGCATCGTCTCTGATTTCCGCCCGGAACTCTTCCGGTTTTTTGTTGACATACTGGAAGTACTGCTCCAGGTTCATGCCCTGTCCCCGCAGCTGCTGGTCAAATTCATTCATCATGTTGGACACTTCATCGTTGACCATCACGCCTGGGACATCGATGTCGTTGGCCTCGTAAACTTTTTCCAGCACAGCGTTCTTCATCTCGTTTTCGGCCCTGGCGGCAGCCGCCTTTTTCAAATCCTCTTCCGTGGATTTTTTCAATTCTTCCAGCGTATCGTATTCGCTGACATCCTTTGCGAAGTCATCGTTCAGTTCAGGCAGCTCTTCCTCTTTGATTTCGTGAATCCTGCACTTGAACACCGCTTCTTTCCCTGCCAGATCCTCGGAATGGTATTCCTCTGGGAAGGTGACCTTTACTTCCTTTTCCCCGTCTGGCTCTACGCCGATGAGCTGTTCCTCAAATCCGGGAATGAAAGTTCCCGAACCCAGCTTCAGCGGCTGGCGCTCTGCCGTGCCGCCCTCAAACTGCTCGCCGTCCGACCAGCCTTCGTAGTCCAGCATCACCGTATCGCCCTCCTGAGCCGGTCTTTCCACCAGGACCATTCTGGAATTGCGCTTTTGCAGCTTTTCCATCTCCTGATCCAAATCCGCCGGCGTCACTTCTGCGCTGACTCTTTCTATCTCCACGCCTTTGTAATCCTTGACTTCCACATCCGGATAAACAGCTACCGTCAACGTCACGGTAAATCCCTCACCCTTTTTCAGTTCGCCAAACTCTGCGCTGGGACGATCGATCACATCCAGTTCCAATTCATCGAGAGCCTTTGGGTACGCATCCGCAAACAAATCGTTTACCGCATCTTCAAAAAAGATGCCCTCTCCATAATGCTTTTCAATCAGTCCCCGAGGTGCCTTGCCCTTGCGGAAACCATCGATCATGAACTTATTTTTGGAAGCCTTGTATGCCTTGATCTGTGCCTGCTCGAACTCTTCCGACGTAAATTCCATGGTGAATGTTACATCATTTCCTTCCTTTGAGATAAATGTTGCCTTCATGAATTTATATCCTCCTAAAATAATCAACACATAAGTGCATATTATTATACCCCTTTCCCTCTAAAAAGTAAAGGAAAATCAAAAAAGGAACGCCCTATTGCCCAAAATTGCGCTCAAACCGTCCTTTTTCATGTGATGATTGTCCAAATTTCACGCACGCTGCCCTAAAAGCACCAGTCCCCTGTAGAATTTGCTCCTTTTTTCGGACACCACGCCATACTTGTCCACCAACTTCTGTCCTGCGTCCAGCAAGTCCTCCTGGTTTCCTGAAAACAACTCGATTTCCACCTCGCAGATGGGGCTGCTGCCCTTTTCCGTCGCAATTTCACCGCTATCAATGGAAATTTCCAAAAGACTGCTCCCGCTGTCGATACGGAACCTGCGTCGCTCCATGCGCATGACGATGATCGACTCCAGCGGTTTTCCATCGATGATCCGAATCAAGTCCCTGCCAACATCGCTTTCTTCAAAGGTCTCCGGGTTGGGATGGGTGTCCATGACCGGGATATTGATTTCTTCCCTGGTATGGAGCGCGCCTTCATTCTTTCCGCCCCATTTCAAGGATGCAACGAGCCTGTCATCTTCGCAGCGAATCCTGTAAGCCATGTCGTTTTCGCTCAAATCATAGTCCTTCGTATCAAAGTAAGTAGCTTTCATGAAAACGGTTTCCCTGGTGTCCGGCTCTTCCAGTTTCTTGAAGTCATCGTCTTCCCAGATTCGCATCGCCGTCTCCTGATCGCAGATCGCATATTTTAATTCAATTTCCATAACGCTTTCCTTTTTTGATTACACAAGAAATGCTGTCTACGGCATCTCCAGGATGTCAGCAAGACCCGCTTCTGAAAAGGCAGGCGCAGCCGACTCCGTTCTTTTTAACGGTTCCCGTTAAAAAAGTAGCTATGGATAGCATGATATCACCTTCCAGGGAAAATAGCAAGCCATAATTTCTGTCCCGTGTAAATTTGTGGAAAATGGAGAAACCCCGGCCTGAAACCAGGGTTTCTCCATCCATATCGCCTTGTAAGGTTCGGGGTTGTCCAAGGGCTTTCTTTTCGGATCCTTCATCAATTGAACGTCAATACGGTCCCTGTCTTTCCCTCCAGCGCATCCACTGCCTTGTCCAGGGACGTGATAATGGCTCGCTTCTGCGGAAACGCCCGAACGAAGCGCATGGCCGCCTCCACCTTTGGCTGCATGCTCCCTGCGGCAAAATGGCCTTCTTCCATGTACTGAGCCGCTTCCGCCAGGGAAATGTCGGTCAAGTCCTGTTGGTTGGGCTTGTTGAAGTTGACGGCCACTTTTTCTACCTCCGTGAGGATCATCAGGATGTCTGCATCCACCTGTTCCGCCAGCAGTTCTGCGGCAAAGTCCTTGTCAATGACAGCCGCCGTTCCTTCTAGGCTTCCGTCCGGACGCTCGATCACCGGGATGCCGCCGCCGCCGCAGGTGATGACGATGGCGTGATCCCACAGTTGTTTTACCGCATCGATCTCTACGATTTTCCTCGGCAATGGAGAAGCCACGACCCTCCTGTAGCCCCTACCTGAATCTTCCTTCATGACATAGCCCCTTTCGCGCTCCAATGCCTTTGCCTCGGCCTCAGTATAAAACGGGCCAATGGGTTTTGAGGGATTCTGAAAGGCCGGGTCGTTTTCCTCCACGATCATCTGCGTCGCAACGGTCACCACCGGAATGTTCCGATTGGTTCTGTTGAGGGCATATTTCAGGCACTGCTGGATGTGATAGCCGATATAGCCCTGGGACATGGCGCCGCATACATCGAAGGGCATGGATGGGGTCACGTCCTTCGCAGTCTCGGAAGCCATGACGATCCTGCCCACCTGTGGGCCGTTTCCATGGACGACCGCCACCTCATAACCCATTTCGCTGATCTCCGCAATGTGTTTGCAGGTTTTGCGCACAACGGAAAGCTGGGCTTCTGCGGTAGGTTCGTCCTTTCCCGACTGAAGCGCATTGCCGCCCAGGGCGATTACAACTTTGTCCTTCATTCTTTTCCTCCTGATACTCGATGGTTAAAATGGTTTATCCTTCGCTGGCGCATCCGTCTTGCCCGAAAGCGCAGGCGGTTTCCTGCCGGCTCCCTACAAATCGTCCCTGTTGACTGGGCAGCTCATGCACCTTGGGCCGCCCCTTCCCCTGGAAAGCTCCGAGCTTGGCATGGTGATGACTTTGATGCCCTTCTTCTCCAGAAGCTCGTTGGTCACATAGTTCCTTTCATATGTGATGACAGTGGCAGGCGCAATGGCCAGGGTGTTGGAACCATCGTTCCACTGTTCCCGCTGTGCCGCCATGGCATCGTCGCCGCCACAGCGAATCAATTCCACGGCTGGAAGCCCCAGCTCCTTGCTGAGAATCTGCTCCAGTTCGCCCTGCATGCTTTCAAAGTGAGCCTTCCCATCCGGGTTCAATGTAATTTCGTACATCTGCAGCGGTCCTTCGATCTCCGGATGGATGGTGAACTTGTCAAAGTCAACCATGGTAAACACCGTATCCAGATGCATGAACGCCCTGCTCTTTGGAATGTCAAACACCAGGATCTTTTTGAAGCTGGATTCCTTCAGGATGTTTTCCGCAAAACGCTCGATTCCGCCCGCTGTCGTCCTCTGGCTCAATCCGAGGGCTACGATGTCCTTGGACAGCACCAGCACATCGCCGCCCTCGATGGAACATTCCTGGTCATAATCGTACCACAAGTGGCTTCCTTCCGGCGCAAAATCCTTGTTGTAGCGATACATGTAGCGCAGCAACAGGGCTTCCCGCCGCCTGGCCGTGGTGCTCATGTGATGCACGTTGAGGCCGTTTCCGACGCATGCGCCCGGATCCCTCGTGAAATACAGGTTCGGCATTGGGTCGGTATAGTAGGGGTATCCGGAGGCGATGTAGCTGGCCAGGGAGCCCTTGTTCTTCACTTGGATTTCGTCCTTTTTGATGCCTGAGATGGCTTTTTCCACCAGTTGCTTCGGTTCCATGCCCAGCAGGTATTCCCTTACCACTTCCTTCGCTTCTTCCGAATAGATGCCGCTGTCGGCGATAAATTCCTCCACGAAGCTTTTCCTGATTTCCTCCGTGTGGAGCGCCTTTGCGGTTTCATCCACATAGTACACGACATCCGCACCGTTTTCCCTAAGGATTTCCGCAAAGCGGTCGTGTTCTTTCTGGGCGATTTTCAGGTACGGGATGTCATCGAACAACAGGCGTTCAAAATTGTCGGGCACCAGTCCTTCGATTTCCTCTCCCAACCTGTGCAGCAACACTTTGTTCAGCTTTCCGATTTCGGAGTAATTGTTAATTCCGGGTTTCATGTCAACCCTCCTCTCATTTTCCTCTCGGGAACTATCGCTCAATTGCGAGCCGTTTCTTTTCAGTTCCCCGCATTGATCTAGTATCGTGTTCCCAAATTAACGGGACGGAAGACGCTATGCTGGGATTGATTGCCTCCAAATCCTGCCAGGCCATGCTTCATGCGATGGTGGCCACGATCACGGCCTTGATGGTATGCATCCTGTTTTCCGCCTCATCGAACACCTTGGAGTGCTTGCTGCGGAACACCTCGTCCGTCACCTCGCGGATGTCGTAACCCGCTTCCTTCTGGGTCCTGGCCATGGTGGTTTCAAAGTCGTGGAAAGACGGCAGGCAGTGGAGGAAGATCACGTCCGGGTTTTCCGTTGCCTCGATCATGTCCGCATCGATTCGGAACGGGGTCAGCAGCTTCACCCGCTCCGGGATTTCCGCTTCTTCGCCCATGGAAGCCCACACGTCTGCGTAAAGCACGTCCGCGCCTTTCAGGCAAGCCGGGTCGCTGGAGATTTCAATGGTCGCACCTGTCTCCTTTGCCACTTCCTGCACCTTTGCGATCACGTCCTGATCCAGTTCCCTGGCCAGTACGTCCGGGCCGTATGCCACATAATGCATGCCCATCTTGGCGCATCCGTACATCCAAGCATAGCTCATGTTGTTGCGCACGTCCCCGCTGAATACCACTTTCACGCTGCTGAGGGGTTTTGCCACATGCTCCTCGATGGTCAGCAGGTCTGCCAGGATCTGCGTCGGATGATCCACGTCCGTCAGGCCGTTCCATACCGGGACGCCGGCGTGCCTCGCCAAGTCCTCGACAACAGACTGCTCGTAACCCCTGTATTCGATGCCATCGTAGAACCTTCCCAGCACCTTGGCGGTGTCCTCCAGGGATTCCTTCTTGCCCATCTGGGAACTGCCAGAATCCAGGAACGTGACATGTGCGCCCTCGTCCAGGCACGCCACTTCAAATGCGCACCTCGTTCTCGTGGAAGTTTTTTCAAAGAGCAGGACCACGTTCTTTCCTTTCAGCGTCTCGCCGTGGATGCCCGCCCTTTTCTTTGCTTTCAAATCATGAGCCAGATCCAACATGTAACGGATTTCTTCCGGCGTGAAATCCATGAGTGTCAAGAAACTTCTCCCTTTCAAATTGACTGCCATTTTCTGTTCTCCTTTTCATTCATTCCATTCATCAAAGTTATTTTGCCTGTCTTTCACAAAATCATACTATCTTGTTATTCCTTTTTTCCGTGGAACTGATAATAACAAACCTCCAGCCTGCCGTTGTATAGCTTGCGCCTGCGGTTGGCAGGCCGTCCCATGATCCGCTGCTCCGCCGCCTTGTCAGTCGTCACCAGGAACAGGGACCATCCTGGATGTTCCTTCATGTATCTGCCCAAAGCCCTGTAAATGTGGGAAATGGCCTTTTCATCGCCCATTCGCTCTCCGTAAGGCGGGTTGGCAATGATGATGCCGTTTGTCTCCTGCCCGGCCTGCAGGTTCCTGACATCCGTGACATGAAAGTCGATGCAGTCGTCCACCCCTGCTTCGACCGCGTTTTCCCTGGCTGCGCGGATGGCCCTTTTGTCGATGTCGGAGCCTTGTATCCGCAAAGGCATCTCATAATCGATGGCCTGGTAAGCTGCCTGGCGCTCTTCTTTCCACATGGACGCAGGGATCAAATCCCAGCCCTGCGCCGCAAATTCCCGGTTCAGCCCTGGTGCGACGTTGCGGCCGATCATGGCAGCTTCGATGGGAATGGTTCCCGACCCGCAGCAGGGATCCACCAACAATCTGCCCGCTTTCCAAAAGGAAAGCTGCACCAGGGCTGCCGCCAACGTTTCCTTGATGGGCGCAGGCACATCCATTGTCCGATAGCCGCGTTTATGTAATCCCGTGCCGCTGGTGTCCACCGTGATGGTGGCTCGATCCTTGAGCATGGTGACCTTCACCGTGTATGCGGCGCCCGTTTCCTCGAACCGATCTATTCCATAGGATTCTTTGAGCCGTTCCACGATGGCCTTTTTCGAGATGCTCTGGCAGCTGGGAACGCTGTGGAGCTGGGATTTTACCGAAGTTCCCGTGACAGTGAACTTACCATCGGGCGGGATCAGCTCTTCCCAGCGGATCCCTTTTACCTGTTGAAACAGCTCCTCGAAGGTCAGAGCCGTGAACTCGCCCATTTTCAGCAGCACCCGCTCCGCCGAGCGAAGCCACAGGTTGCTCCTGGCAATGGCTCGCTCGTCCCCCAGGTAAGTGATCTTTCCATCTTCCGATTGGAGTATTTTGTACCCCAAATTCTGTATTTCCCGTTTCACGACAGCTTCCAGTCCAAAGGTGGTTGTTGCGATCAGTTCCAGTTTCAAAGATATGTCTCCCTTCTGTTCAGCTGGCTGCGTTTGATGACATCCATGTCGTTCAAAGCCTCCCCCGTGCCGATGGCAACGCAGGACTTTGCATCTTCCGCCACCCGTACTTTGATGCCCGTCCGCTCCTGTATCCGTTTGTCGATGCCCCACAGGTACGCGCCTCCTCCCGTGAGGACGATGCCCGAACTGCTGATGTCCGCCGCAAGCTCCGGTGGCGTGCGTTCCAATACATTGTGGACGGATTCGCATATGACGGTGAGTGGTTCGTCCAGGGCTTCCATGATTTCTTCGGAAGTAACGTACATGGTTTTGGGAAGCCCAGTCACCAAATCCCGCCCTTTGCATTCCACGGAAACGCTCTCCTCCCTGGGATATGCTGTCCCGATGCGGATCTTCAGATCCTCCGCCGTCCGCTCTCCCACATAGAGGCTGTGGTTTTTCCGCATGAATTTGACGATGGCCTCGTCAAAGCGGTCGCCTGCCACCTTTTCCGATATGCTGGTGACGATGCCGCCCATGGAAATGACGGCGATGTCCGTGGTCCCGCCTCCGATGTCGATGATCATGATACCATCCGGCCTGGAAATGTCAAGCCCTGCGCCGATGGCCGCCGCAACCGGCTCTTCCATGAGGAATACGGATTTTCCTCCCGCCTGGCTCGCCGCTTCCCTGACTGCGCGCTTTTCCACCTCCGTTACGCCGCTGGGCACGCACACCATCAGCCTGGGGCGGAAAAACCGGCTGCTGCCGCAGGCCTTCCTGATGAAATATTTCAGCATCCGCTCCGTCATGTCGTAATCGGAAATGACCCCGTCCTTCAGCGGCCTTACGGCCACGATCCTGGCAGGCGTCCTCCCCAGCATCTCCCTGGCCTCTTCCCCTACGGCCAGGATTTCGTTGGTGTCCTTGTCTATGGCTACCACGGACGGCTCGTTGAGCACGATTCCCTGCCCTTTGATATACACCAGCACATTGGCCGTACCCAGGTCAATGCCCACTTCCTCTGTAAATCCCAATTCGCTACCTCCTATATTCTAGCAGTTTGAATTTAGTTTTGCCACAAAATAAGGAAAATATGATGTTTTTTTCTGGTTTTTGCGAACGGCAATTCCCGAAAGCACCGGCGCCGAAAGGCGGCAATCGTGCCTTGCGTTTGGAAATTCAACGCATCGCATGTTTCCAGCGTTTTGTCCCTTTAGCCGAATTTTTTAAAAAAGTTAAGACATTCTTAATGCACCCCACACATTGGTGTGTTATATTAAGGCAAAAAGAAGCAAGCATCAGGAAAGGAGGGAATGGTTTTTATACCAGACTTATGATGAAAAAGAAGAAGCTATTGCCGCTGCTTTTGGCGACCCTGTTGATCGTATCAGGCTTTCCTCTGACAGCCCATGCCGAAGAAAGCACATCGGCGGGAGATGATACGCAGCAGACGGAATCAAGCAGCCTTTCCAGTTCAGAGGAATCGACGCAGGCGCAGGAGTCTGCCGCTTCCACGGACACGCAAACCCAAGAGGAATCTTCCGAAGAAACGGAAAGCACAGAACCGTCCACCGAGGCTTCCTCGGATGGAGAAACGGAAAGCGGCAACGTGGTCACCATCGGCAATGACCTGAGTGAAAGCCAGAAAGCAGCCATGTACGAATACTTTGGCACTTCCCCGGACCAGGTGGAAACCATCGTCGTCACCCATTCGGATGAAGTGCAGTACATGGAGGGAATCGCCACGTCAGCGCAAATCGGCAGCACTACTTACAGCTGCGCTTATGTGGAGCCAACGGACTCCGGGGGCGTAAAGGTGAAAACCGCAAACCTGAATTTTGTCACCAGCGCCATGATCGCAAGCACCTTGACAACTGCCGGCGTGGAAAACTGCAACGTCGTTGCGGCCTGTCCCTTCGATGTGTCGGGGACGGGCGCTTTGACCGGCGTCATCATGGCCTATGAAACGGCCAGTGACCAGGATCTGGACGAGAACCAGAAGGAAGCGGCCATGCAGGAACTGGTTACGACAGAAAACCTGGCGGACAGCGTTGGGCAGGAAGAAGCGACCAGTCTCGTAAATGACGTCAAAACCCAGGTTCTCGATGAAGGCCTTTCAGATGCATCGGACATCCAGGAAGTGGTGGATGAGGTCGCAAGCGACCATGACGTGACCCTGACAGATGAAGAAAAGCAGGAAATCACAAATCTAATGGAAAAAATCGCGCAGTTCGATTACGACCTCGACTCGCTGAAAGATACGCTGGACAACCTGGATGGAAAACTCAGTGGGCTTTCCGGCGTCTGGAACTCCATCAAGAGCTTTTTCGTTGGAACGGGCAACGGCATCCTGAACGACATCGATGAAGACGCACTGGGCGATGACGTGGTTACGGACAGCACCGTGGACGACAGCGGCTTTCAGGATGGCCTGTGGACCAGAATCAAAAATTTCTTCACAGGCTCGGATGACAATTGACAACGATGTGCGTTCAAGCAACCGAAACCGTTTCACATGCCAGCGACTTCCTCGCTGGCATGCTTTGATCCGTTCTCACATGGTTGCCTTGATTTTTTTCAATGCTTTCCGCAGGAACAACGCGGACATTATGACGGAAACCAGCTCTGCGATGGGGAACGCCCACCAGACCGCACTGATGTTTCCGGAAAGCGAAAGCAGCCATGCCGCAGGAAGCAGCACGATGAGCTGCCGCATGAGCGAAACGATCAAACTGTAAACGCTGAACCCCAGCGCCTGGCATACGGAATTGGCTACGATGGAAAACCCCGCTAGCACAAAATGTATGGAAATGATCCGCAGAGCCGGAATGCCGATAGCCAGCATGTTCGCAGATGCGCTGAACAGCTGGAGCAACGGTCCCGGAATAGCCTGAAACAGGATGACCCCCAGCACCATGATGCCCACCGCATAGCAAATGGAATAGCGAATGGTTTTGTGGATGCGCTGCTCCTGGCGCGCACCATAATTGTATGCCACGATAGGCACCATGCCGTTGTTAAGCCCGAACACCGGCATGAAAATGAAGCTCTGCAATTTGAAATACACGCCAAACACAGCCACAGCCGTGGAACTGAACGAAATCAGTATTTTGTTTAGCCCAAAAGTCATGACGGAACTGATGGCCATCATCAGGATGGATGGAATCCCGATGTACAGGATATTTCCCAGCAGCCTGCGGTTGGGGCGAAAATGCCTGATGGAAAACTGGATGTCCCGGTTCTTTTTCAGGTTGAAAAACAATGCCAGGGAGGCTGCGAAAATCTGTCCCACTACCGTAGCCACAGCTGCGCCCACGACTCCCATTCGCGGCGCGCCCAGAAGGCCGAAGATCAGGATGGGATCCAAAATCAGGTTCACCACGGCTCCAAGCCCCTGGGTAATCATGGTATAAAAGGTGCGCCCCGTGGATTGCAGCAGCTTTTCAAAGGTAAGCTGAAAGAAAATCCCAAAGGAGCAGGCACAGCAGATGCGAAGATAGGCTTCTCCATAATCGGTGATCTGTACGATGTCCGTCTGGCTGCGCATGAAAACAGGCACGCCCACGAATGCGAACAGAAAAAACGCAGCAAAGCAGAGCACGATCAAAAACAACCCCTGCATCGCAATGTTGTTCACCTTTTTCTGGTTCTTTTGCCCCAATGAACGGGAAAGCAAGGCGTTGATGCCTACCCCTACCCCGCTTCCCACCGCAATGAGCAGGTTTTGCACCGGGAAAGCCAGGGACACGGCGGTGAGGGCATTTTCATTGATCATGGCGACAAAGATGCTGTCCACCACGTTGTAAAGTGCCTGAACCAGCATGGACACCACCATGGGCAGGGACATGGTGAGCAACAGCTTGTTCACTGGCATGATTCCCATCTTGTTTTCATTCTCCATTTTATGTTCATTCTTCATCTTGTCTTTATCCATAAACACGCCTCCTTCGTTTTTGTTAGATATCGAACTTTTCAAATAAAAAGAATCTTCTCAATACGGTAACATCACGTTATGTGATGAACTTGGACAAACGTTCCAACAGATGCATCAAAGTGGAACGCTCCTCTTCGGAAAAAAGCTGAAAATCTTCCGCTTCTGCCTCCTCAAGATGAACTTTGAAATCCTGATAAACTTTCATCCCTTCCTGCGTAAGCAGCAATTTTTTCAGCCTTGCATCCTCGCAAACGCTTTCCCTGCGCACATAGCCCTTTTTCTCCAAAATCCCCAAGACGTTGGACACGGTCGAACGCCTCACATCCAGCTTGCGTTCCAAATCCCGCTGAAAGACTTCACTGTCCTGGGATCCATGGCAAATGCATTCCATGGCAACGAACTGTATGCTTGTCAGGTTGTACTGCGCAGCCAGCAGGTCGGTCTTCCGTTTTAGCTTCACGTCCACCATGTGAATGAGCTTTCCGATTTCTTTCATGGCATTTCCTTTTCGCAGTTTGTTAGAACGCTGACAATTGTAGGACAAAAATTTGCAGTTGTCAAGAGCTATAGGGAAATTTTTTGCGGCCATGCATCGATCTGTCCTGGAATTTTTAGCCTTTTCCAAAATGAAAAAAGGCAATGCGATCCGATTTTTCGTAACGCTTGCCGCATAAACACAAAAAGAACGCAAACGATCCCAATAGCCCCTTCTACACGCTCTGTCGCTGTCACTGCATTTGGTTTTGATTAATGGATTGATTATGCTAGCTGCGTAACCTCGGCTTCAATTTCTTTTAATTCATCAAGCGGTAATGCTGGAACATAGTCCGCAATTTCTTCAAGTGTCATCTTCCCTTTTTTTATCATTCTTTCTGCTGTTGCCCTATCAGCCTCATACCTCTCACTCTTACCATAAATTCTCATGATTTCCTCATCGTCAAACAGACTCATCATGATCGTCAAAACCTCCGTTTCTTTGCGCTCCAAATACTCTTTTAACACGTTCCTTCCCTTGCAAATTCTGATTGTTTCCCTGATAGCCTGCTCTGTCATTCCGTAAAGCTTTCTCTGCTCGTCAAGGACTTTACAGAAGATAATGTATTGGTTGATGATGTCTCCAGTATCGCTTTCATAGATAACCTTTGCTTTTACCTCTATGTCAATTTCCTCGCCCTCAAAAAACTCTTTGGATAGCGATATTGTGTCGGGCTTCCTGCCTTTATTGCCTGTGAAAATCACATAAAGTTCAGGCTTCGGCATTTTAACTTTCCTGCTTCCGTACAGGTTTTTGCTGTTCTGCTTAAAATACTTATGATAGCTCTCCGCAAGATACAGCAGTATTCTAATCAGGATATTCAATGTCCATGTTGACTGCGCTTCAATGAGTACCATCAATTTATTGTTGGCAATAAACCCCAAATCATTATACAGGTTATCAGTCAGGACATTGTCTATTGTCACGTCAGTCAGCGAATTTTCCGTTGCTTTGGTGTCCTCTGGGTGCAGCGTTTTATACAGTGCAAGCAGATATTTCTTGTCCTTGAAAAGATCCAAAAATACGCTGTTCTTTGCGGTGCGCTTTGCCTTTACTTCCTGCATAGATGTTGCCTGTGTCGTTTCGTCCCGCATCTTATCACCTCAATTCCTTAGAAACGGGGTAGAAGATAGGATATGGCTTTCTTTGCTTCATTATACAAGAGATTATTTCCATTTACAATGAAATTTTTATACCTGCGGCTACAATTCTTTTCCCTGCGCACATAGCCCTTTTTCTCCAAAATCCCCAAGACGTTGGACACGGTCGAACGCCTCACATCCAGCTTCCGTTCCAAATCCCGCTGAAAGACTTCGCTGTCCCGGGATCCATGGCAACGACCTGTATGCTTGTCAGGTTGTACTGTGCAGCCAGCAGGTCGTTCTTCCGTTTTAGCTTCACGTCCACCATGTGAATGAGCATTCCGATTTCTTTCATTGCATTTCCTTTTCGCAATTTATTAGAATGCTAACAATTATAGGGGAAAATTGCAGATATCAAGGGCTACGGGGAAATTTTTTTGCGGCCATACATCGATCCGCCTCGGTTTTTTTGGCCTTTCAATTCATTTCCAAGAAAGTTTCAGTATGTTGTCTGGGCATATGCTCACACATAATCCACACCCACTGCACTTCATGCTTTCTACCGATGGAATGATACTTTTGCCATGAGGAATAAAAGAAATGGCTTTTTCCGGGCACAAGGATTCACATTTTCCGCAGGAAAAACATGGATTTTCAAGATCAAAGCTCCCGGTGTATTTAGCTTTTTTCATGGTTATTTTGATTTCTTCGAAGGACTTTAGCTTTGATAATGATGTGCCCCTTATTTTTTCTAGGGAAGATAGATGATGTTTTTCTCTCCATGAGTCAAGTTCATTCACCATATGGCTGACGATACCATAGCCATTCAAAAGTATCGCCGTTCCGATGCCTGCAGCTGTAGCACCTACCATGATGTATTCCAAAAGGTTGTCGCAGTTTTCTATTCCACCCATTCCGATCACGGGGAGACTTGTGCTTTGCACGATACCAGCAACAGTAGCAAGCCCGATTGGCTTTATCGGAGCACCTGAATACCCCCCGTATGTCGGTAGCGCAGGTTCTCCAGTTTCGGTATCGACTTTGAGAATGCAACGCAAAGTATCTATTGCACTGACTGCTACAGCTCCAGCACGTTCAACGGCATCTACTACCAGTGGCAAATTTCCAGTATTTGCACTGAGTTTTACAGACACGGGAATGCTGATTCCATTGACTACCGCTTTTGTATATTCGTATACTTTTTGAGGGCTTCCAGCAATAATTTCTGGGCCTTCACCCATGGGACATGCGAGTCCAATTTCAATTCCATCAACGCCTGTCTGTTCTATCTTTCTTGCTATATATCTGGTTTCAGAAGGACTTGTTCCCATAACCGATACAATCAATTTGGTACTGGATCCATATCTATTGACGCTTTCCAAATATCTAAATTCTTTCAACCAAGATTCAAGACCAAGTCCACTGTAAAGTCTGATATTTTGGAGTCCCCGATTTACAGGATTATAGGAATAGCGGGGGCAAGTATCGGGATAATGTTCACTTACGATGCTCTCTGTTATGACGGCTCCAGCACCACATTCCATGGCAAGTTTCATTTTTTCCCTGCCTCTGCTCCATGGACCTGAGGCTACGACCACAGGATTATCCAAAGTCATGCCCATAAGATTTACTTTCAACATGAGTTTTTCCTCTCCTTACCAAATTTCCTTGAGGCGTACTTTATTGCCACATGATTTACGTATCTTTAGCCTGGATTGAAGCATGATAGCCTGTGGTTCATCAGAATAATCGTCATTCTCATCAACACCATCTATCAAATCGAATAAAAGCCTTGCAGCCGTAAGCCCCATTCTGTAGGATGGCTTTGTCACCGTGGTCAGCTTTGGTTCCATCACGGCTCCAACTTTTAAATCGTCAAAACCGACAATGGACAATTCGTCAGGTGTCAAACCGTTTTGCTTCATGCATTCTATGCCGCCGAATGCCATAGTATCAGTAGCGAAAAAAATTGCATCAGGGCGGTTTTCACTTTCGAGCAATTTGCTAGCGGCAATGAATCCTCCTTCTATAGTATTTTGCGTCCTTACCGTATAATCTGCATGCAAGGGAATTTCCATAGACACCATAGCCCGCTCATAGCCCTTAAGTTTATCTGTATTGTCAGATAACGCTTTATCAGTCAACACAATGGCTATAGAACGCCGTCCCATATCGATCAGATAAACGATAATCTCATAGGCGGAGGCCTCACTATCGGTGTACACAACGTTCTCACAATCCCAATAGTTCCCTCCTGCAACAATCACAAAAGGCATCTTCTTTGCCTTTAGCTGTGCTAAATCATTTTTCTGTAAAGTTGGCGAAACAAGAATCAAGCCATCCGTTTTACGATTGATTAATGTTTTGATATATTCTTTTTCTATCTTGTTGTCATAATCAGTGCTACAGAGAATGATGCTACAATTGTTCTGGTGAGCAATTTTTTCAACACCTTTCGCAATTTCCATATCGGCTGGATTCAATGTATCGGGGATCAACATACCGATGATATTGGTTCTATTGCTGTGCAGATTCTGAGCAAACCAGTTTGGCGTGTAGTCCATTTCATGCATGACATCCATGACCTTTTGCCTCGTCTTTTTAGAAACGGCATCTGGGTTGTTCAGAACCCTGGAAGCTGTCGTTATGGAAACGCCAGCTTCTTTAGCCACGTCTTTTATGTTCAAATCGCACCCCCCATTATGTTTCGTCTAAAAGTTTAAACTTGTGTCCGGTTTTAGTTTACCACTTCGCACTTTAACTTCAACTACTTCACCTGTGTCAGTCTCTACTCTGCATACGATTTTACACCATAAAAAAGGCATTGTACATGGCTAATTTCATTGTTGTACAAAACAAATGCACAAACGGCGGATTCCCTTTCAAAATCCGCCAAATATCTGCAACCTATAATTTAAAGTCCACACAATTGCGCTTATCATAAGCAAGCTTTCTCTTTGCAGGTTCAGTTTCACAAATTACTCTGCCTTTTCTGATGACATGGGTACATTCCGATTGAAGTCGAATAATATCATCCTCTGATGTGGCATCATAGATAATGACATCCGCCTGCTGCCCTTCTTCGATGCCATAGTTGTCAAGATTCATCGCTTTTGCGGAATTTGTTGTGATCATATCAAAAAGCTGCTGAATCTGGGCTGCACCATTCATATGACCCATATGCGCCAGAAGGAAAGCCGCCAAAATCATGTTTGCTTTTCCCATTGTGTACCACGGATCCATAATAGAGTCATGCCCAATCGCAACATTTATACCTCTCTCCAGCATCTCATCTACTCTCGTCAGCCCGCGTTTTTTTGGATACCCATCGAATCTATTTTGCAATACCGCATTGTCAAAAGGATTCGCAATCATATTCATTTTGGCTTTTGCGATATTTCCAATTAGTTTATATGCATAGTCATTGTTATAATTATGCATTGCGGTGGTATGACTTGCAGTTGCCAGTTTCCCCATTCCTCTGTTGATACTTTCCTTCGCCATGATTTCAACGAATTTAGAATCAGGATCTCCAGTTTCATCGATATGTATGTCAATTTGTCTACCGTACTTTTCTGCCAAATTATACACCAACTCCACTTCTTTAACGCCATCTTCTCGAGTATATTCGATGTGCGGAGCCCCTCCTATCACATCAACCCCCATTTCAATTGACCTTCTAAAAAGCTTATCATTGTCCGATTCCGTAAAAACACCATTTTGAGGGAATGCGACTACTTGGAGATCGATCAGGTCTTTCACTTCATCTCTCAGTTCGAGCAAAGCTTCTACCGTAATGAGCGTAGGCTCCGTACAATCTGCATGAGTGCGAACTCTTAAAACCCCATTAGCAATGTACCAATCTATAACTTTCCTGGCATTAGTTTTTATAATATCCTTCGTAAGTCCTTGTTTCCACTCATTCCAGATGTCAATTGCCTCAAGGAGAGTTCCTGTTTTGTTCTTTCTTTCAAGCAATCCTGCTACCAAGACAGCATCAAGATGAACGTGGGGATCTACAATAGGCGGCGATACGAGATTGCCTTTGGCATCTATTACATTTTCAGCCATAGTGTCATTTATGCCAGCGCAATCCTCTCTAGGCACAATGCTCTTAAATTTTCCACCTTCTATCCGAATATCGAAAAGCCCCTTCTTGTACCTCATTTTAGCATTTTTAATCAGCAAGTTACCCATTTCTTAATCCTTCCTTTCAATTATGAAATTCTTATATAGGAACTAATTTCTATCCGCCTAAATGTATTCAGCGTTTTCATCAATCTTATGTCTGTCATTGATTCCTATTCTGTCAAATGACCAAACGATGAGTGGCATTGCTATCATCGCAATTAAGATTCCTTGCAACGAAGGCATCCCTATTTCAAACACCCCACCCAGATATGCAGCTATGCATCCGAGCACATATGCGATGATAGGCGCTATCCTCCAAGACTTGAACTCAATATACTCAAGTTTTGGAATTTTTCCCTTTGAAACGAAAAAATAATCTCCAATGATCGCTCCGCCCAAAGGTGGGATAAATGTTCCAAGCAGATTGAGCATTGGGATAAAATAATTGGAGATTCCAAAAATAGCCATAATCAATGCTATGACGATACCACCTATGATAAATGGGTTTTTATTATTTTTGTTGAAAAATTCTGCGCCTGCAACGCCGAAAGCATAAGCTGTAGCATTATTTGATGTCCAAATATTGAGCGTCAATATAATCAATGCCCAAAAAATCATTCCCATCGATACCATAAGTTCGATCAAATCTCCTGTCTGGAACACAAGGCCGCCCAGCATTCCCGAAAATACCATGATGCCGTTCCCGATGAGGAAGCCGATGATGCCTGTGACAAATGCCATTTTACCGCTCTTTGCAAACCTCGCCCAGTTACTAGCCTGCGTCCCTGCAGAGGCAAAAGTTCCTACGACAACGGTTATTGCCGATGTAACGGTCATAGTTCCATCTGGCTGTATGGCGCGAATCGCTTCCATGCTACCAGCCTCTTTTAGTGCCATAGTCATGACAATGAACATAAATATCCCCATCAGGGGAATAGCTACATAAGAAACAATGGACATGGCTTTTACGCCAAACAATGCTGTGAATCCCATGATGACCCCCCAGAAAACGATGAAAAATGTTTTCCACCAGAATCCTTCGAGACCAAGGGCAGTAGCAAAAAGACTTCCCATGTATTCACCGGTAATTGCGTACCAGAAAATCTGGGTTCCCCCCAAAATAATGTCTGCCCATTTTGCACCCAATAACCCAAAAGTGTACCTGGACTGCATGACAGCGGTAAGACCTGTCCTGGCACCGATGGCACACATGACCGCAACATAAATTCCAAGAATCAGGCTTCCTGCGATGATAATTAGCATTAGGTCATCAAAACAAAAAGCAGCACCCAGCTGTGACCCGGAAGCCATAGTTGGCGTGAAAAAGGTAAGTCCTACCAACACGCAGCTTATAGAAAACACGCTTCTCCTTGCGCTTTTAGGCACATGTTCCAAAGGATAATCCAAATCCACAACCTTTTCATTAGGATCAAATTCGTGTTCCATTTTTTGTTGTTTTTTCATATTATTTTCCTCCATAATTTGTAGAAAGGCAATACCTTTTAACAGTAATTCCAGAACAGCCTGAACAAATCAGACACTACGCTTTGATGCCGAGCCCGACATATTTTCCAATGCACTCTGCCATTTCCCTCCTTAGAAAAGGAAAGGAACTCTACTCTTGAAACGATACACCAAAAACTTTACATTTGGCAGTCAAATTTATGAAAATATTTTCATGTTTAATTTAACATAGTACTCTAATAATTACAAGTACTTTTTGAAAATTTCTATAGTTTCTCATAACCAAAATTCACTGAAAATGCCAACACTAATTAAAAATATGGACTTATAGCGCTATTAAAAGACAGGGTTCCATTTGACTTGCATGTTCAGAGACTCCCTTCTCCAAATATCTTCCTTTCACTTTTTTCAGTTGATTTAAGTGCGTTCAGTATGAAAATATTTTCATGTTGAACGCCAATGCAACTACACAACCACAACCACGGGTAGCTTATAGCAAACGACATGAATATTGTCATTTTATTGTAAAGAGAAGCTGAGTTTTACGAAGCCATGAGATAGCAAACGGACAATATAAAAGTCGTTTACTGTAGCTGTCATCGATGGTCGAAAAAGCAGCGCAATGCAAAACGGGCATCCCGTAAAAGGCCTGCCCATTTCGCATTGTATCATTTCTATGGTTCTTGCTTGCTGTGTTATTGGATGTGCGCCGCAAGGACTTCCAGGAAATTTTTGCAATCCTCCGGGGAAATTTCTCCCATGTTGGCTACCTGGAACATGCCCATTTCCACATATTTGCCCTTCCCGCTGTAAACCACATAGCCCGTGTCCTCCATGTCGTCCAGGAATTGCTTCAGATCCCTTCCTTCCGGCAGGAATACGGATGTCACGGTATTGGACATATGCTCGGAAAGCAACAGGGTAAGCCCCAGCTTCTTCATGCCCTTGCGGAGGATTTTGGCACATTCGGCGTACCTTGCGACCCGGTTTTCCACTCCTTCTTCCAGAATGTTCGTCAAAGCCTGGTTCAGCGCCCAGAACACGTTGACGTTTGGCGTGTTCGGGGTCTGGTTCTTTTCCACTGCGCTCCGATAATGCCTCGCCAGGTTCAGATATACGTTTTTCCCCATTTTCGGGGTCAGGGTTTCCAGCACCTCTTTTTTCCCACAGACATAGGCAGAACCGGGGAACGCTCCCAGGCATTTGCCGCCTACGGAAGTGGCGAAGGTGATGTTGAAGCCTGCAATGTCGATCTCCTCGCCTGCGGCGGCGGAAACGCAGTCAACAAAATACCATTTGCCATATCTTTTGCAAAGTTCGCCAACGGCCCTGACCGGATTGATCATGCCGGTGGAAGTTTCATGGCAGACCATCGCTACGGCTTTCACCTTTGGATTCGCCGCAATCAGCTCCTCGATCCTGGAAACATCGGGATAATCGCCCCATTCAAAAGATGCGTCCACATAAGGGATCCCATACTGCTCGATGATTTCCTGCAGCCGTTCCCCAAAAACGCCGTTGCGAACCAGCAGGACGGCCTCCCCTGGATTGAAAATGGAGGAAAGCACAGTCTCGTTGGCAGAAGTGCCGGATCCGGAAATGATGACGGACTGGTAGGAATCATCCGCCCGGAACAGCTGGTTGATCTTCTTTGTCGTGTCTGCGAAAAGAGCCTCAAATTCCGCACCCCTGTGGCAAATGTCATAGTGCATCATGGCCTCACGCACGTTATCCTTTACCATGACCGGTCCCGGACTAAATAACATTGGTTTACTCATTTTTGTTCTCCTTTCAAAACGATGGGTATGATGATCCATTCAAATATCCTTTGCAATCGCAGGAAACTTCGTCCGCAGGCCGTCCCTGCGCCCCTTCCGAAAAGTCGCCCGCCGATCGCATGGGCAGCTCCGGCGTACCCGATTGGTTTTTTCCACCGCCCATTTGGGGCGGCCTCTTAATCCTCTGCCCATTTCTTGGCGCGTTCCACGGCCCTGTGCCAATTGTACAACAGGGTCTCCCGTTCATCCACGCTCATTTTCGGTTCATATCGCCTGCTGAGCTTCCAATTCTTCGCCAGATCCGCAGTGGATCGAAAATCGCCGATTCCGAGGGCCGCAAGATAGGCCGCTCCCAGAGGCGTGGTATCGTTGATGGCCGGAACATCGACCGGTATGCCCAGAAGATCCGCCTGGAACTGCATCAGGAACTGGTTGACCACTGCCCCTCCATCGACACGCATGATCTGGATTGGGATGCTGGCATCCAGGTTCATCACATCCAAATTGTCTTTTACCTGGTATGCCGTTGCCTCCAGCGTCGCTCTGACAATCTGCTCCCTGGTGGTTCCCCCTGTGATGCCGATGATCATTCCTCTGGCATAGGAATCCCAATGTGGCGCGGCAAGCCCCGTAAAAGCCGGCACGAAATAGATGCCGCCATTGGTCTTTGCATCGTAGGCCATCTGTTCCGTTTCCCTTGCGTCACTGATGATCTTCAATCCATCCCGCAGCCACTGGGTGGCTGCGCCTGTAATGTAAATCCCTCCGTCCAGGGCAAATGTCATCTTGTTGTCCAGCCTCCAGGCCACAGTGGTCAAAATTCCATTTTTAGAATAGACCGGCTTGTCACCTGTATTCATCAGCATGAAGCATCCCGTGCCATAGGTGCATTTGATAGAGCCGGGAACAAAACAGTTCTGGCCAAACAACGCCGCTTGTTGATCCACCGTGGAGCCGGAGATGGGGATGGATGCCCCGAAAAAATCCAGGGGATCGGTCTTTCCATAAACCATGGCGCTGTCACAGATTTCCGGCAGAATCGCTCTGTCGATTTCAAGGAAATCCAAAATGTCCTGATCCCATTTGCCGGTATGGATGTTCATCATCATGGTTCTGGACGCTGTGGCAGCGTCAGTGACATGCACCCTCCCGTGGGTCATTTTCCAAATCACCCAGGAATCCAGCGTTCCTGCCAGGATTTTGCCTTTTTTGATTTTTTCCCTGACTCCCTCCACATGATCCATGATCCACTTGATTTTGGTCGCACTGAAATATGCGTCAACCATCAGTCCTGTCTTTTCCCGAATCTGTTCGCCGTACTCTTCGGTCAGTTCATCGGCATAGTGCGCAGTTCTCCTGTCCTGCCAAACAATGGCATTGTATACGGGCATCCCTGTATCTTTGTCCCACAGCATGGCGGTTTCACCCTGGTGGTCGATTCCGATGCAGGCGATTTCATCCGCTTTTGCGCCAGCCAGATCCAGCGCCATCCGAATGGAACCCAGCACGCATTCCCAAATTTCCATTGGGTCGTGTTCCACCCAGCCCGGTTTTGGATAGTGCTGGTGATGCTCCTGGTATCCTCTGGACACCAGGTTCCACTTCTCATCCAAAAGCAGGGTCGTGGTGCCGGTCGTTCCCTGATCCATGCCCAGGTAATACTTCTTCGTCATTGTCTCACATCCTTTCCTGGGAACTGGTTACCCATCGCTTGTTACCCATCGCTTGTGCAAGCCATGCCCCTCCAGTTCCTGAAACGTTAACTGATATATGCATCGATCTTGTCATAATCGAGACAGTCAAACCCTCGTTTTTTCAATTTTCCTGACGAGCAATGCAGGAAACGCCTGTAGCATCTGTTCATATGGGTGTGGTCGAAAAAACCGCAGTCCAGAGCCAGGGTCAGCAAAGGTTCTTTGCTGGAACAGTTCAAAATCATATCCAGCGAAAATTGCAGGCGCATGATTTCGCAATACAGCTTTGGCGAAACGCCTACATGCTTTTCAAACATTTTCCCCAGATGTCGCTCGCTGTAGCCCGTTTCGCTTCCCAACTGGCTGATCTTGATGTTCCCCCGATTTTCAAACATGCGCTCTATGCAAAACCGAATCAGATAATTGGAAGGATTATCTTCCATCCTGAGCCTTATGAGTTTGGAAAGAAGCATGGACTTGTCTGCGATGTCCATCTCCTTACAGGCTGCCGCAATGATCTGATCGCCATTTTTCAGATATGTCCTGATGTCATACGTTCTGTTGGTCAGTTCGATGGCGCTTTCGTGAAGCAGCGGAGCCGTTGCGCTGGGAGAAAACCGCAATGCCAACAACAGCTCTTCCGGCTGCAATTCAATCTTTCTGATTTCTTCGATCACGCCGCACAGCCTGCCCTGCATCCGATCCTCCCTGCCATAAAAAACAATCGTGATGCAGCCGTCCGGAATCACGGGGAGCGTCACTGGCTGCCACATGCATTTCACGGCGGAAATGCTGAGAAGCGAAGTGTAAAGCGGATGGCCAAAATGGATTTCCAGGGGAATCCGCTGGCAGTCGGGATGATCGATTTCAAAGGGCCTGTATGGAAAGCACCTTGCGCTTGCAGCCAAGTGCTGTTTTTCGCTGATAATGAAGGACATGGAATCTCCTTGCCGTTTTTTATTAAAAATCAGAACCTCATTTTTTTCACTTTTACCATAACATAAACATTTTACTTTGTAAATATCCGATTTATCCTAGTTTTTTGTGAAAAAACAAAGTAAAATTATCATATGAAAATTTGTTCATTGATAGCATCGAAGCGCAGGAGAAGATTGTTATGCAGGTACTACAGGGGATGGATCCCGACAAAATGATAATCGTGCTCCCCGCAGCACTCGCTGCGATGTATCTGGTGATTGCCGCACAGAACGCTCTATGCAGACGCCGCAACCCTTATGCGGGTTTACTGTTGCCGGCGATTTGCTTCATTGCATCCACAGTGCTGGCATTCAAACCCATGTTCGCCGCAGACGCAAAAGAATTCGACGGTCTTTTTTCGTTCTGCATCCGGATGTGGCTGACATTTAACATCGCAACGCTCGTGTTTTTGTTTCCATACTACAAACAACGCAAGCACAGTCGCGTTGCAAACGAATCGGAAGCATCCTCAGCTCCAATGCATGATGAACAAGTTCAGGATAACCAACACATTGACGACTCGGAAAATGAATAGAAACTTTTTTATCGGTTTTTGGTCATTCCTGATCGGATGGGCTGTCCCGTACGGGGATCCCTTTCATAGTCGATGCATTTTTATCCGATATGCTTATTCCATAATTGTTAGGAGGTTATACTCATGGAAAACAATTCTAAGCCTCAAACTCCACAAACCCTAAACAGAAGCCTGGGGCTTGCGGAATGCGTCACCATTACGGCGGGCGCCGTAATCGGCGTAGGTTTGTTTACCGTAGGCTCGCAGATCGTCGGGCTGATGGGCGGTACGGTAATCATCGCATCCATCATTGCGTTCATCCTGATTCTCTTTCCGAGCGCAATGTATGGCGAATTAGGCGCTGCGCTGCCGTTGGCAGGCGGGACCTATTCATTCGCAAAGCGGGCCATCAACTATCCGGTCGCCGTATTTGAAAGCTGGAACTATACGCTGGCCCAGATCGGCATCGGTGCTTCCGAAGCAATGGCATTTTCCAATTATTTTGTCAGGTTGCTGAATGCGCTGGGACTGAACGTTCCCGTTGACAACAATGACTATTCGCTGATCGATTTCTTCTCCGGAAACGTGCCCGCTGACATATTTCTCTGGAAGACGTTGCCTGCGATCTGCCTGTTCATCCTCTTTACCTTTATCTCTTACAGGGGCATTGAAATGAACGGCAAAACGCAGAACTTCTTCATGTTCTTCTTCTGGGCATGTTCCCTGGTATGGTTTGCGACCGTAATTTCCAAAGCTGATTTTTCAGGCGTTACGGAACTGGTCGCAGGCGTAGGCATCCCTGCGGGCGTCAATGCGTTTGCACAGGCCGTGCTGCTGGTGCTCTGGTGCTTCTTCGGGTACGAAACGATCGTTGGCATGGGTTCCGAAGTGAAATTCCCGCAGATTACGATTCCAAGGGCGCTGCTGATTTCGCCGTTCTGCGTGCTGGCCGTAAACCTGCTGTTCCAGTGGTTCCTGTGCGCATTGACCCCTTCGAACAACATTCCTGACTTGTATACGGCTGCTGCCCCTTATGCGGAGGCCATGCAGTATGCCGGCATCGTGGGGTTGCCGCTTGTCATTTTATGTTTGGGCATTACCCTTGGCGGCGACTTTTCGACCATGAACCCTTGTATCGCCGGCCCTGCCCGGTACATCTACATCATGGCAGAGGATGGAAACTTCCCGAAATATTTCGGCAAGGTACACCCCAAGTTCAACAGCCCGCATCGCGCAGTCGTACTTTGCGGCGTGCTGGGCGTGTTCTTCATCCTGTCCGGCTCTATCAAAATCGTAGCCATGATGTGCTCTTACAACCAGATCCAGGCCTATATCATCGGCTTCTGGTCCTTCCTGGCACTGCGCAAGAAAGAACCGGATCTCAACCGACCATGGAAATGTCCTGCTGGCACCTTTGGCGCATGGTTCAGCATCATCTGCTTTGCGCTGTTGCTGATCCTGGCTTACGATCCTGTCGCAATCTGGTATAACATTGCATGGGATGCGATTGCGATCTTGTACTATGTGATCTACGTTCGCAAAAGGCCGATCCCGCAGGAAGCGATCGATGTGGAACAACTGGCACTGGCAACCGCAGAACCGACTGCGGAAGAAAAATCCAAACTGGACAAACAGTACAAAATCTGGAGAATCGGTGCTTACTGCTTCGCAGGCCTGGGCGTTTTGCTATTCCTGATCGCATGGCTGTAAAAAGGGGACTGGGCAAGTGAAGAAATTTATCGAGACTGCACTGTTTCTGTTTCTGATGATCGTTGCCACATTAGGCCTGGCTGCTTATGTCATGCAAAACGCATTCAAAGAACCGATTACGTTCAAGGAATTTTTTGAAATGGTCTTTGGATAGGAAGAGCGCACAAACTCGTCAGGATCCATCCTTATATAAAAGGCAAAAAGGCTCTCGGCTGCGCCTGAAGCGCCGAGAGCCTTTTATTTTCTACCGATGTTCCGGTTCAAACGTCCCACCATTGCGTTCTATCGATTCACGGCATCCTTCAATGCCTTTCCTGCCTTGAAAACAGGAACGTTCGCAGCAGCGATTTCAATGGGTTCTCCTGGTTTGCTGGGACTCATGCCTTGTCTGGCATTCCTGTGCCGGGTCTTGAACGTGCCGAATCCGACCAACTGCACTTTTTCGCCTTTCGCCAGCGCCCCTTCTATGCTGTCAATGATCGCATTCACCATAATCTGTGCGTCTTTCTTTTTTACTCCGATCTTTTCTGATACTTCGGTCACAAGTTCAGCTTTGTTCATCAATGATTCCTCCTTAAACGATTGATAAAATAGAACCTACATAATTGTACCCCCCCCCCACGCATTTTGTCAATGTGGTCGCCGGGATTACAACCGATGATGCGAGAACGCTGAAGTGGGAAGCGATGGCCATGCGGCTGGGACTGCTTTTGGCCTCAATGCCCTGCATTCCTCATCCTATGGCAGTAAGCATTCACTCACCATCTAAAAAGTCATTATATCATTTGCTGTGCCGTTGTCAAGGCATTTGGCAAAAATATGAGGACAATGGCATGAAGCAAACGTACATTTTCATTTCCTGAGGATATCAGCGATACTCGTTTTTC
>CAZVBL010000016.1:0-25198 GCA_964625475.1 uncultured Zhenpiania sp.
TGTCGTCCTCGGGCATGGTCAGAATGGGGATCATGGTGATGGAGCCCTTCTTGCCGATCTGACGGCCGGCCCGCTCGTAGAGGGTGGCCAGGTTGGTGTACAGGTAGCCCGGGTAGCCGCGGCGACCCGGCACTTCCTTGCGGGCTGCGGAGACTTCCCGGAGTGCCTCCGCATAGTTGGTAATGTCGGTCAGGATGACCAACACATGCATGCCCAGGTCAAAAGCCAGGTATTCCGCTGCAGTCAGTGCCATTCGGGGCGTCGCGATGCGCTCTACGGCGGGATCGTTTGCCAGGTTCATAAACATGACCGTCCTGTCGATGGCCCCCGTGCGGCGGAAATCCGATGCGAAAAAGTCCGCTTCTTCATAAGTGATGCCGATGGCAGCAAACACGACTGCGAAATTGCTCTCGCCGCTTACGACCTTGGCTTGACGGGCGATCTGAGCCGCCAGGTCCGCATGGGGCAGGCCGGAGCCGGAAAAAATCGGCAGCTTCTGACCCCTTACCAGGGTGTTCAGCCCATCGATGGCCGATATGCCGGTCTGGATGAACTCTGCCGGATAGTCCCTTGCAGCCGGGTTCATGGGCAAGCCGTTGATGTCCAGCTTCTTTTCCGCAATGATCTCCGGACCGCCGTCCATGGGGCGACCCATTCCATCAAACACGCGCCCCAGCATTTCCGGCGACACACCCAGTTGGGTCCCCTTCCCCAGGAACTTGACGGAACTTTCCTTCAGGTTGATGCCAGCCGCGCTTTCAAAGAGCTGCACCAGCGCATCTCCGCCATTGATTTCCAGCACCTTGCAGAGCCTCGTCTCGCCGCTGGGAAGGATGATTTCACCCAGTTCATCGTAGGTGACGTTTTCCACATCTTTGACAAGCATCAAAGGCCCTGCAACTTCCGATATGGTCTTATATTCTTTAATCATCGCTTTCAGCCTCCTTACTAATCAAATCCGCAACTTCTTTTTTCAGTTCCCCCAGTGCGTCTTCGTATGCGGCATCGATCTGGTCTTCCTCCACATATTTGAAACGCCCGATGGTTTCCCGCACAGGCAGGGACGCCAGCTGGTTGAACGGCGCGCCCTTTGCAACGGCATCCTTTGCCAGCTCGTAGTAGCCCAAAATCAGCTTCAACAGCTTGAGTTGCTTGTTCAGGGACGAGTAAGTGTCCACATCGTGAAACGCGTTTTGATGCAGATAGTCTTCCCTGATGGATTTGCTGGCCTCCAGCTTCACCCGATCCTCGAAGGACAGGGCATCCACCCCTACCAGCTGCACGATTTCCTCCAGTTCCGCCTCTTCCTGCAACAACACCAATGCTTCCTGGCGCAACTGCGGAAAATCCCTGCTCACGTTGTCCTCGTACCACTTGTTGAGCCGATCCACATACAGGGAATAACTCTGCAGCCAGTTGATGGCCGGGAAGTGGCGCTTGTAGGCCAGCGAGGAATCCAGGCACCAGAACACCTTGACGATGCGCAGCGTGGCCTGGGACACTGGCTCAGAAATGTCGCCTCCTGGAGGGGAAACGGCGCCGATCGCCGACAGCGCGCCTACTCTGCCTTCCTTGCCCAAGGAAATGGTGCGACCCGCCCGTTCGTAAAACTGAGCCAACCTGGATCCCAGGTAAGCCGGGTACCCTTCTTCACCGGGCATTTCTTCCAGACGACCGGACATTTCCCGGAGCGCCTCCGCCCAACGGGACGTGGAGTCCGCCATCAGAGCCACGGAATAGCCCATGTCCCTGAAATATTCCGCAATGGTGATGCCCGTATAAATCGAGGCTTCCCGGGCTGCGACCGGCATGTCGGAGGTATTTGCGATGAGCACGGTACGTTTCATCAACGATTCCCCGCTCCTGGGGTCTTTCAGCTCAGGGAACTCCATCAGCACGTCCGTCATTTCGTTTCCCCGTTCTCCGCAGCCGATGTAAACAACGATGTCCGCATCAGCCCATTTTGCCAGCTGGTGCTGCACCACCGTCTTGCCGGAGCCAAAAGGTCCTGGAACCGCCGCCACACCGCCCTTTGCAATCGGGAACATGGTATCGATGACCCTTTGCCCCGTAATCAGTGGCATTTCCGGAACCAGCTTTTCCTTGTAGGGCCTGCCCCTTCTTACGGGCCATTTCTGCATCAAGGCAAGCTGGAAGGTGGAACCGTCCTTCTGCTTGACCGTTCCGATGGTATCCTCTACGGTAAAGGAACCGCTTTCGATGGTTTCAATCGTACCCTTCACGCCGATGGGAACCATGATGCGCTGCTCCACCACGACGGTTTCCCGCACGGTTCCAATGATGTCGCCGGATTCCACTTCATCCCCGGCTTTTACAGATGGAACGAATTCCCATTTTTTCTCCCTGTCCAGGGATGCTACGTTGATGCCTCTGGTGATGTTGGTCCCTACCTGCTCCCGCATGGCCTCCAGTGGCCTTTGGATCCCATCGTACATGGTTTCAATCAGACCCGGGCCCAGCTCCACCGAAAGGGGCGCGCCCGTGCTCACAACCGGCGCACCCGGCCCGATGCCCGCCGTTTCTTCATACACTTGGATGGAAGCCATGTCGCCCCGCATCTCGATGATCTCGCCGATCAGCCCCAGGTCGCCAACCCGTACCACATCGAACATGTCTGCGTCTTCCATGCCGGACGCAACGACCAGCGGGCCTGAAACCTTCACGATTTTTCCCTGACTCATTTAATTTTCACCTCCAAATAGTATGTCTGCTCCCACGGCACGCTCGACGGACTTTCTTACATTGTCCATACCTGTTCCCGATGCTCCCTCTTTTCCTGGAATGGGGATAATCGCTGGAAGTCTTGCGTCTTTGTATTGCTCAATATCCTTTCCGATGCCAGCTGCCAGGTTTTCCGTGATGTAAATGATCGCATACTCGTCCCTGGCGAGCCGGTGAAGGACTTTCCTTGCTTCGCTTTCCTGGCTGCAGGGGAACACGTCCAGCCCCAGTGCCTTGAAGCCCAGGGCAACGTCCCTTTCGCCAATCACACCTATCTTATACATATGGCTCCCTCAATCTTTCGCCTATTTGTTCCGCTGATGAACCGATCAGGATTCCCGTCAGGATCATGCGCAGGTTGTCGATTTCAACCTCCTTGCCGTACCAGTACCCCACAATGGGGGCGATGCCAAAGGTTTCGTATTTTGCGCCTTTGCAATATTCCATCAGCCTGTTGTCGCAGAGCTTTTCAAAGAGGGCAAAATTGCCGGTTTCCTTGATTTCCCTGCCGCCGTCCGCCATGGGATCCTTCAGCCCATAGACATCCAGTTTGTCTGCCAGCTGGCCATAAGCTTCCTCGTAGCCGCTGATAAAAAACGGCTCGCCGATGTTGCCGCCTGCCAGGAACACTTTCTGGAAAAAGGACCACGGCTTGCCGATTTGCCGCAGCCGAACGAAGGTTTTCAGGTTCGCCACATCGATCTGCAGCCGAACGAACCCAACGAGAAAATCCACGCCAGTTGCTTCTGCTGCGTCAACCATCTGCTTGTAGCAGGCTTTGTCCAGTATGATGTCGATTTCCTGGGGATCGCCGCCCCTGCCAAAGAGGTCGGTGGCCTCGATGATGGCGTTCTTCATGTCCACAGGCATGAAAGCATAGTTCCTGTCCCGAACCATGGCGACCATCTGTTTCCAGTCAAAGTCGCCGGTGGAAACCAGCAGATCCTCCATCGGGGTCAGCCCCAGGATTTCCGATTTCAGGCAAACCTTCACATTGTGGTAATCGTAAGGGTAAAGGAGCATGGCCAAGTCGTCCCGCTGGGGGATGGTTTCATAAACCAATTCCAACAGCTTGTTTTTTTCCTTTCTGACAAAGGCATCGATGTTTCCTTCGTGGACTTCCCTGGGTTCGCTGTACCCGAACTCCTGCAGGACGCTCTCCGCAGCATCCAGATCCTTGCAGGAAGCCAGCCGCGCCATATCCTGTTTGTTCATCAGATCCTTGACGAAACTGCAGACATATGCGTCTGCAAAGGTGTACTCTTCTGTTTTACGCTTTGCCATCGCATCTATCTCCTTTACTCAAACAATCTGGCTGCAACTTCTCCTGTCAATTCTTCCCTGCCCTCGTCCACCAGGGCTTCTACCGTCCCGTTGATGTAAACGGAGCCTTTTTTCAGCAGGAAACCACCCCGAATGTCCCTGGTTTCCCTGGATAACGCAATGTTGCTCTTCGGCAGCGCCTTTGCCACCGACTGGATCAGTTTTTTGCCAATGGCTTCCCGGTCTTTTTTGTTTAAAATCAGCTCACCTTCTGTTTCGCCAGTGCTCTTTACCAGCCTTGTGAGAAATTCCACATATGCCTTTGGCTCCATGGAAGAAATGGATGCTACGGCCTGGTCAAAGCATGCCCCGATGAGCTTTTGCTTTTCTTCCAGTGCGACCTTCCTTCCATCGATGTCCGCTACGGCTTTTCTGCGGTCGATGAGCTTTTCCTTGTCGCTGCGCCCCGTTTCCTCGGAACGAGCCAGGATTTCATCCGCCTGCGCCTTTGCTTCGGCGAGGATTTTCTCCTTGCTGGCATTTGCCTGATCCAGCGTCTCTTTTGCCTGGCTTTCGGCATCGCTGATGATCTTTGCGGTAATTTTTTCTATGCTCATTTTTCCACGCCCTTTATTAAATGCCCAGGTTGAACAGCATCAGAATGGAAATCAGCAGCGCAAAGATGGCATATGTTTCTACCATGGCAGCATAGATGATGCCCTTTGCCATTTGGTCGGAACGCTTGCCCAGCAGCATGATGCCAGCTGCCGCCGTTTTCCCCTGTGCGATGCCGGACCAGATTCCCACCAGGCCGATGGGGATGCCGGACGCAAAGATGTACAGTCCCTGGGATACGTCCAGATCGCTCATGCCGCCGCCCAAAAGGCCGATTTGGATAAAAATCAGGAAAGCCATGAGAAGGCCATAGATGCCCTGCGTGCCGGGAAGAGCCTGCAGAATCAGGGTTTTGCCAAATTTTTTCGGATCCTCTGCCAGAACGCCTGCCGCAGCCTGACCTGCGATTCCTACGCCGACCGCACTTCCTATGCCAGCCAAAGCGGCAACTGCCGCACCAAGTAATGCCCAAACATTTCCAGTAATCATTTTTTACCTCCATCCATATCGCTCGTGAAACGAACATATTTTGTGTTTTTTCTGAACGGGTCAAATTCTTCCCCGCCGTCCTCATAAAATTTTCCGAAAAATTCAATGTATTGCAGCCTGCTGGAATGAACGAACGCACCCAGCGCATTGATCGCCAGGTTGAACGTATGCCCGAACAGGAATACCGCCAGCAGCACGATGGCGCCGAAAATCCCGCTGCCTGCCAGGGAGCCCATGGTGTTGACAACACTGGCGATTACGCCGGTCGCCAGCCCCAGGGCAAGGAGCCTGGAATAGGACAGGATATCCGACACATAGCTGGTTATGTTATAAATCGCAGAAAAGCCGCCTGTCACTTTGCCGATGCCCTTGTTTTTGCGCCCCCCTGTAAAGAGCAGGATCAAAGCCCCCAAAATTGCCATGAACATTCCCGGCTTTACGATTGCCTGGGAAATCATGCCGCCGGCCAGCCACATGACTGCGCCCAGGATAATCAGATACCAGGAAAATACATCGCAAACGGCATCCAGCAGATGCCCTCGCTTGATCAACATGGCTGCGTTGATTCCCATCCCCAGGAAGAGATGGATCACGCCAAACACCAGCGACCAAATCAGCAGCCTGGTGGGATCCTCAATGGGGTTGAACCAAATCGGGGGGATGCTGACCGCCTTGTGGAAAAAGGTGTCAGCCACCACCTCCACAATGTCGCCGAACCAGCCGCCGAACATGGCACCCCAGAATACGGTGCTGAGGCCGCAGAGGAAAAACATCCTGATCATGCGTCCCGTCATGCCCTCCAGCGGGAATTTGCGCAAAACAACGAAGCAAGCGATGGCGATGACCAGCCCATAGCCCGCATCCGACAGCATGATGCCGAAAAACATGGCATAAAACAGAGCAAAAAACCTGGTGGGATCTATGCCGTGATAATCGGGCAGGGAATACATTTCCGTAATGGCCTCGAAAGGATACACGACGCTGTTGTTTTGAACCAGCACTGGCACTTCCTCGTCCTCATGCGGATCCCGATAAGCATAGCAGCACTCGTGCTTGTCCAGCAGCTTGTCCACGGCTTCCCGGGCAGGCTCCGGAACCCAGCCCTCCAGGTTGAACGTCCGCCTGGTCTTGAGCAATTTGCTCTTGACCTTTTCATGATCCCGCTCCATGATCAGTTGGTCGTGAAGGCATTCTATGCCCGCTTTGAGGCCATACAGCCCATCGATCTCTTTTTCCACTTGGCCGCATCGCTCCTCGGCTTCTTTGATCTCTCTTTCGATTCGTTCTTTGTTCTCTGCCGCCGTTCCGATCCAGTCCTTGAAGGGGGTTGGCGTATAGCCATATTGTTTCAGGATGGTCATCGGTTCCTCCTGATCCTCTTTCATGGCAATGACCAGCAGATAAACCAGGTCTTTGTCCCTGCCCGCTTCGGCCAGGAACAGAGTGTCCCTGCCCTGGTGCAGTTTTTCCGCAAGGGCTGCCACGTCTACTGTAGCGGGAACTACGCCCAGGTTGATTGTGGTGGATTTTGTCTCTTCCAGTTCCAGGGGCAGGTCATAAATGACCCACGGCTTGACTGCGGCCAAGTCCGCGTTTTTCTTGTTGATGGACTCCTTGAGCCTGTGCAGCTCGTCATTCAGCCTCAGGACTTTCTCCGCATCGGAAATCAGCTTTTCCCTGTCCTCCATGGCTTTTGCGAACTCGCTCCTCTTCATGGCTCTCCTGGTAAAAAACAGCGGGCTTTTTGCTGTCGCATATTTTTCCAGGGTTTCCAAGGCGACCGAAATTCGGTTGATCTCCTGATCCAGGGCAGCAACCTCGTCTTCATTGCCATCGCGAGTTCCCAGCCCCTGGAAAGCCTCGTCCTCCACCAGACGCTGGGCCTGATCCGTGATCTGCACCGCGCCGGCTTCCATCAAATCCGATATGAGCGTTTCCTTTACTGTGTCAAGACCGATGACAGCCACCTTTTTCATGCTAATGATTGACACTTGCTCCCACGATCCTTTCTGCAATCCATGCGATTGCGTCGTCTTGCTTTTCGGCTGCGGCCTTCATCGCGGCATCGCAGTCCTGTCTTGTCTTTGCGAGAAAATTGTCATACTGTCTGGCAGACTCTTCCTGCCCTTCTTTGAGGAACGCATCATAAATTTCTTTTCCCTTTGTCTCGGCATCCTCAATCAGCTTTGCGGCTTCGGCTCTCGCGTCATCCAAAGCCTGTTTGGAATCCAGCTTTGCTTTTTTCAGAATCTCTTCTGCCTGGCGCTCACAGTCCTGAATCTTTGTTAATTCTTCGGCAAACACTGGCGCATCACCTCCCCTCAAGCACCATCGCTTCCCGGAAACAGGAAGCGTATCTGGATCATTGCCATCGTAGTACAATTTTATTCCAATCCTTACCGATATACAATACCAGAAATTACTGATAAATACAACACCACAGATTCGCACAATCCATAATTTTTTTTGATGGCAGAAACAAGGCGCATATGGTGTCGGATCATGAAACGCAGCACTGTGGAAACTTCCCGAAAATCTGGAATTCAAGGACAATCAGCGACTTTGGTTTTGCGCACGATTTTGTCCTATGGAAGCAGCGTTGCTGTTACTATTATTATCTGAAATTTTCCAGCATATATAGGGGCAAATCTGCTTTTTGTCAGTTTTAGAAACAAGCATTTTTCGCTTGACATCAGCAAATTTCGGCTTTGTTTTATCGCTTGCTTTGAAAATTTGTCGATATTTGTCAGTCTATTCTCACTATATATTTTTTTAACAATTTTGCCCTCGCATTTCGCGTCCTTGATGCCACAACGACATAAGCCATTGTTTCCAAATAACCTTCATCGCTCTACATTGGGGAAACGGGATTTGCATAAAAATTGCGGGCAGGGTTGTTATCCCTTGCCCGCATCATAGCTGCCACATATCCACACGCCCGGTTGCACAAATGGTTAGGGTTCATGCAAAATTTGAAACAGTAATTTTTTGTTGTTCGTTCAGAGGCATGGATCGATCTTTGCGGCGATGTCAGACATGTGGCTTTCTAACTTGCTATCCCCACAATTCTTCGTCCGTCGGCACATGATTGTTCGGCATGTACCGGGCGATCCTGGACACGTTCATCAGATGCTTGTAATCCAGGTTTTCCGAGATGCTGTTATGTCCCCAGCTGCCGCACCCCAAAGTATTGGTGGGAGCCAGGCCGTTGAAATAGCTGCCACCGGCGCTGCTGGCGGAGATTTGGTTGATGACGAACCTGGATACGCACAACGAAGTGCCCACGTATTCAATATGCTCCTCGGAATCCGAATGGAACGCCACACTGTGACCCTTTCCGTCTTTCTCCAGGTTTTCCCTGGCAATGTTCACGCCTTCCTCCAAATCCTTGTACTTGTAGGCTGCGATGACGGGTCCCATCTTTTCGCCGCCCAACAGGTCCGTCGCGCCTGTTCCATCCGCCACGGCCACGATGATCTTCGTGTCATCCGGGATGTCGATGCCAGCCAGTTCCGCGATTTTTTCAGGCGACTGGCCGACCGAATGCCTGTTTGGCTTTCCGTCCACGAAGAGTGCGTCCCGCACGCCTTGCAGCTCCTTTGGATCCTTCACGATGTAGCCGCCGTTTTTCTCAAATTCTCCCATGATGGAATCAAAATCCTTTTCCGGGCAGATGACGGACTGCTCCCCGGAGCATATGATGCCGTAATCATAAGTTCTCCCTGTGATGATCTTTGGCACGGCTTCTTTGTAATCATACCCTTCATCGATGATGCACTGCACGTTTCCGGCTCCTACGCCCAGAGCCGGCCGCCCGGAGCTGTAGGCTGCGTTTACCATGCCTGCGCCCCCTGTGGCGATTACAACATCAGCGGATGAAATCAGATTCCTCGTATGTTCCCTGGAATGTTGATCCAGGATTTGAATCAGATGCTCCGGGTATCCCAGCTTTTCCAGTTCCGCATTGATCATTTCCACGGTCTTGGCGCTGCACTTTTGCGCCTTGTGGTGCGGCGTGATGATGATGGCGTTTCCGCACTTGAGCGCAAACATGGAGTTGCTCATAGGCGTTACGATAGGGTTGGTACAGGGCGTGATGGCTGCTACCACGCCAACGGGCTTTGCCACGGTCGTGATGCCTGTTTCATCGTTGGTTTCCAGGATTCCCCTGGACTTCTTGCCCTTCAAGTTGTTCCAGACGATTCCCGCCTTTTGCTTGTTCTTGGCGATTTTGTCCGGCACGTTCCCCATGCCCGTCTCCTCCACGGCGATCCTGGCCAGGAAATCCGCATTGTCATATACGACCTTCCCGATGGTCTTGACCGCCAGATCCACCTGCTCCTGGCTCATTTTTTCAAATTCCGCCTGAGCCAATCTTGCCCGGTCAATGAATCCATCGATGTACGCTTTGCTCTTTTCTTTTTCATCCATTTTTTCCACCTCCGTTTTTTCCTCTCCTTTTCCTCTCTACGATGTATGGTAAACGGCTTTTGCCTTTGCGACCAGTTGCTGCGGCAGGATCGGGAATCTGCCGTCATGCCAGAACACAGGCGCAACCCAGAGAACAAGCGCAACGGCCTATGTATGTATGCGACTACGAAGCGTGACGTTGAAACCTGATGCCATTCCGGAAAAGGGGCGCAAAAGCCCTGCCGTTTCCTAACGATGAAACTGCATGCCACTCTCTCCACTGCGGCCAGGGACGACCCCGCCGCCCAGTTCCCCGATGATGAAGCTGCATGTTACTCGCTCGCCATGCTTCCGGTGTCCATGAACCTGCCATGCCACGACAGGGCTTCGTTCAAAATGTGCGGCGTGTGCAACGGCGATGAGTCGCAGGCCCTCTTGAAATAATCCATCAGTTGTTCCCGAAAGTCCGGATGTGCGCAGTTTTCTATGATTTTGACGGCTCTCTCCTTTGGGCTCAACCCCCGAAGGTCGGCAAATCCCTGCTCCGTGACCAGCACCATTACCTCGTGTTCCGTATGATCCACATGGGAAACCATGGGCACGATGGACGAAATTTTGCCGCCCTTGGCAGTGGAGGGCGTGCTGAAAATGCTGATGGCTCCATTCCTGGAAAAATCCCCGGAGCCGCCGATTCCATTCATTAGCTTGGATCCCATGATGTGGGTGGAATTGACGTTTCCATAAATATCCGCTTCGATGGCTGTGTTCATGGCGATCACGCCAAGCCGCCTCGAAACCTCCGGATTGTTGCTGATTTCCTGTGGCCGCAGAATGATTTTGTCCCTGAAAAAATCCACTTCCCCAAGGAACGTTTCCAGAGCTGCAGGCGAAGGGCTGAGCGCCGTCGTGGACGCCATGACAGCCTTTCCCGAACGGAGCAGATCCAGCATGGAATCCTGCACCACTTCCGTATAGCAGGTCAGGTTTTCGTACTCGGAATCGCACAGCCCGTAAAGAACCGCATTGGCCACGCTGCCCACGCCTGACTGCAAAGGGAGCAGCGAATTTGTCAGCCGTCCCGCAGAGACCTCCTGCTCAAAGAATTTGATGATGTTGTCGGATATCTTCCTCGACGCATCGTCAACCTCCCCCAGGGGTCTTGTCTGATCCTGCATGTCCGTGATGACGATGGCCGCGATTTTGTCAAACCCGCATTTCATGTATGGCGTGCCGATTCTGTCGGACGGCGCACAGATGCCGATGGGTTTCCTGTTGGGTGGGTTGTCCAATGTGACGATGTCCGCCATGCCCTCCAGGGACATGGGCTTCAGCAAATTGATTTCCACGATGACTTTGTCGGCATTTTGGATAAAGGTGGGGGCGTTTCCCACTGCGGTAGTCGGTATGATGTCCCCATCTTCTGTGATAGCCAATCCTTCTACGATTGCCACATCGATTTTGTTCAGCGCGCCATAATTCACATATTGGGGCATTTGGGAAAGGTGCAAATCCACATACTCGATCTCCCCTTCGTTGATTTTCCCCCGAATGGTAGCATTGGTGTGGTAAGGCATCCTTTTGCGAATCAGTCCCGCTTCCGTAAGGGCCGTGTCGATTTCCGGCCCTACCGATGCGCCCGTGTACAAGTCGATCTTCAGTTTTTCACCGTTCTTTCCCCGCTCTGCCAGCGCAAGGGGTACCGCCTTGGGATACCCGGAAGGGGTGAATCCGCTGACCCCCACTGTCATGCCGTCCTTCACAAGCTGCGCTGCGGCTTCCGCAGATGTGACCAGCGCCAGGGCTTCATCGCACCTCAATCTGGCCGCAAGTCCCTTGTTTCCTTTGTTCGTGTTCACTAATTGTCACCTCCATTTGTGATGTATGTAGGAAATATCGTTTACAATCTTCCTGGAATCCCAACAAAACCTCCTGCCATGTAAAATCCATGCGGCTGGCTTCGTTGCGCATTTCCCGATTCCGATCATGCAATGGGAATCTGGTTCAATATAATCGTAAATATGATCATGCACAGCAGTGCGAATGGATAGGTTGCCCCATATCCCGCCGCTGGTTCATCGGTTCCAATGGCATCCACAGCCGCTCCAAGGCCAGGGGTGGATGTCATGCCGCCGCAGATGGCTCCTGACAAAACGACCCAATTGAGCTTGAATGCGTAGCGGCCAACGAAAAATCCCACCAACATGGCAACGATTCCTACCACCAAAGCCGAAATCGCCAGCAGCACGCCGGATCCCGTGAGTGCGTTGATGGCTACATAACCATACCGCAGACCCACGATGCATAGGAAGAACACAAGGGCAATGTCCCTGACGATTCCCATGACCTTGTAATCCATGCGAAAGGACACAGGACCGATTTTTCCAATGCTTCCCAGCACCAGCGCCATGATCAGAATCCCGCCGGTGGCTCCCAGGCTGAAATAGCCCAGCGGCCCCAGGTAAATTTCAATGCTCCCGACCACATACCCCACCACGCATACGATGGAAAAGGCAATCATGCTGAACCTGGTTTCGGGGATTTCTTTCGCCTTTTTCATGCCCCGCGCCTCGTTCATCTCCCTTCGATAGCGTTCCTTCTCTTCGTCCATGTCCATGCGGAACAGGATGGCGAAGAAGCTGACCGCGAAGATTACGATGATGACGCCGAAGGGGTATGCGATGGCATAACCTGTGGCAACGCCTCCGGAAGCGTTCGTAATGTATTGGTTCGCTTGCTGCTCCGTGAGGGTCTTTGTGTTTTCCACGGTCAGGCTCTTGTCGCCGATCACCTCCAGGATATGCTCCTTTTCCTTTTGGGAACCGTTCTCATATTCCCCGACCATCTCCGAAGCATGATCCTCAGCCGTTTCCAGTGCCGCACCCAGGCCAGGGGAACTGGTGAGCGCACCTACATACACGCCGGAAAACTCGTAAGAGGATGCTCCCGGAACCAGCTTCATGCCCGCAAAGGAGCCTGCCGCCCCGATAAAGGTGATGATGACTGCCAGAACCACGAACTTGGCCCCATATTTCCGTATGACGACCCCCACGTCCTTGGCTGCCAAAAGACCAATGGCCGCAACGAAGAAAATCAGGGAGAGTTCAAGAAAATCCTTGTCGATGATTCCGATGTCCATCATCTTCTTTGCCGCCTCATACCCGGCTGCGCCCTCGCCCTTTTCCAAAATGCTTTCCCCAAACCGATACATGATCCACCCCAGCGCCAGGCCGGTAAACAATGCGCCGGAAGAACCAAAGCTGAACTTTCCAAACTTTAGCTTGCCAAAGAGCAAGCCTGTACCAATGGCAAAAAACATCAGCATAAAAGGACTCATGATTAAATCCAAATAATCGAATTGCATAACGGTTCATCCTCCCATCCACAATAGCACAATCAATTCAACGGTTCGCATTCTTTACAGCCAGTAAGGAATTGCCCCTCTCGCCGCTTTGTTTTGGAACTGTTGGACAATCCCTGAAGATCGTTTCTTTCCAGTTTCTTTCGCAATTCGGCGTTTTGTTAACGTTATCACAATCCCGCCGCCATTAAAAATTGATTATTCTGATAACACCATTCGATTATTTTAAATTGATTATTCTGATAATATGATTGGTTTTTCCAAAGATCCATGCCACGCATTGTCCCTTGATTTTGGTTCAGGAGTGCTGTTATACTATGTATTGGGAGCATGCTTGTAGGCGCATTAGGGAATGCGTTGGGAAATGCGTGAACAAAACGGGGATGGATGGAAAGGAAGATGTTCGTTATTTTGCATGGCAAACAATCAGGAGGGTCATTTGTGATGAATATCAACCATTTGCGTTATTTTGAGGAAGTCTGCAGGCAAGGCGGCGTCACAAAGGCTGCGGAAAACTGCCATATCTCACAGCCGTCCATCACCGCTGCCATTAATGGCCTGGAAAAAGAGCTCGGCTGCCAGTTGTTTTCTCACGTCAATAACCGTCTCCACCTCACGGAGCAGGGCAGGCAATTTCGCCATTTGACGGAAAATTTCCTGAAACAGTTCAACGATTATTATGAAAAGGCGTGCGACCTTTCCCACAATCGCATCGCAACGGTGCGCCTGGGGGTTCCATCCGTCATGGGGACTTTTTTCTTTGAAAAAATCATCCCGGACTTCTATGTCAAGCATCCCGATGTCCATCTGGAAATTTATGAAATCGCTACGATTGACGGCATCGACATGCTTCACAATGCCCAATTGGATCTCTTGCTTGGCATCAACAGCGAATCCTCTTACGCCAGCTGCGACTCCAAGCCCATTTTCAAAACGGAGCTGCGGCTTGCCATTAATCGAAAGCATCCTCTTTCCCAGGAACAGGTCATTACCGATGAAATGCTCGCAGAACTTCCGCTGGTAGTCATTTCCAAGGGTTCTTACCATTATCAAGTCATCCAACAGACCTTCAGCGGCGTGAACCTGAACGTGATCATGCATTCCAGCCAGCTTTCCACCATCAAATACATGGTGGAAAACAACTATGCGGCAGCGATCATCTACAAAGACGTGTTCAGCAGGAACCGCCACATTCGCTGCGTTCCATTCCAAAAGCCGCTGGATGCACACGTCCATGTGTTCTGGCAAAAGAGCAACTACCTTTCTGCGGCTATGCGGCGATTCATCGCCTACATCACCAGGTTGGACATCTGACGCCCAACGCCGGGATCGCTTTGCGGCGGTTCCCTGGTGCGGCGGGCGGGCAGATGGCCAGCGACCATTGCGCCATGTCGATCCGTTTGGCGCATGGGCGATCGAGAAGGAGCAAGGAGGGAATCATGAATAAGCAAGATCTTATGGAAGAATATCTGGAAAAAACCATGCATGAAAACAATGTGGTTCAAAAGGATACGGTGAACGGCAGGATGAAATCCATCAAAATCGGCTGTTCCTTTGAGGACAAGTCCATTACCCTGGGGTTTCCCGTACAGGAATGGCAGGCCAACCGGGGCGGCATGATGCACGGCGGGATCATCTGCACGGCCTTTGACATTACGGCTGCCGCAGTGGCGCGTTTTTTTGCCGGTGAAAATTATGCGCCGACCATCAGCCTGGATGTCAAGTACATTCGCCCGGTTCAACTGGGCGACACCTTGGTTGTGACTGCCAGGGCCACAGCCGCCGGAAAGCGAATCACGCAACTCCTGTGCGAAGCCAGCAGCAAGGATACGGGAAAGCTTGCCGCGACCGCTGCCAGCGTCTACATGAACGTGGACACCACGAAAGAAAAAAGGTAGGCGGGCTGGAACGATTTTCCCTCAAATCAAATGTTGAATCAGCATGATGGACAGCGGTATGGTGCCGATGGAAAGCAGAGTGCTGAGAAAGAGGATTTTGCTGGCGACCGTTTGATCCTCTCCCTCTTGCTCGGCCAGCATGGAAACCGTGGCAGCCGCAGGAAAACAGCAGCCCAGCACCAGCATGGATTTGATCAGGGGGTCGATGGGCAGGAAAAAAACCAGCCCAAAGGTCAGGAGAGGCAGGAACACCAGCTTGTTGAGAGTCGCCTCGATTACGACAGGATCCCGAAGGACTTCCAGCAGGCTGCAGTCCGCCAGGGTGGAGCCGATGAAAATCATCGCCATGGGAGTGGAAACGTTTCCCAGGTACAGCAGGTATTCATCCACAGGTTCCGGGATGCCCACCTTCAAAACAGCTACGAAAAAGCCAGCAAGCAAGGCGATGATATTGGGGTTGAACAGCACCTTCAACAGGGAACGCAAGAGAAACCTGGGGGTGCGTCTCCTGATTGCGTCCTTGTTTCGGCGCAGCAGATGCAGGCCGTAGGTGAAAAAGAAAAAGTTCATGGCGGCGTTATGAGCCAGCATGAAAAACAGCCCCTCTTCACCGAAGAAAATGAGGGAAATGGGAAACCCCATGAAACCGTTGTTCGGCGATACTGCGGAAAACTCCACGACATGTGATATTTCCCTGGGAATTTTCCTGGCCTTGCTGTAAAGGTACACGATGCCCGCATAAAGAAAAAAGCCGGCCAGCGACATAGCCAGCATCAACAGAAAGTTGAAGACCAGCCTGCTGTCCAATTCCAGAGTGCCCAGATTGTGGACGATCATGCAAGGGTAGGCAAAATAGACGATGAACTTGTTGAGGCCGTGGTTCATGGCATCGTCTAAAAAATTGATTTTCCGCAAAAAATATCCGGTAAACAGGATTGCAAACAGTACAATGTATCTTGCGTACATAGCGACCCTCTTGCCCCGCCTTACTTTCGGAACGGCACGAAAGTGCCGGAAGCTGTGGCGACGATCTTTCCGCTCTGCTTTTCCCTGGCTACGCAGGTGGCTCGAATCAGCGTTTTGCCAATGCTGGTGATTTGCGTCGTGAAGATAAACGCCCCGCTTAAAAACGGACGGATGAAGCTGACCTGCAAATCTGCGGTGGAAACGTTCCCACCGCTGTCAAACGCAGCGGCAACGACGCCCATGGCCGTATCGAACATGGAAGCGATGGCGCCGCCGTGGATTTCATTTCTCTGGTTCCGCTCCCAGTCCTGGGTGCAGAACAGGATTTCCGCCGTTTGCTCCTCTTGGTTTGCACCCAAAAAATAGGGATCCAACATGTTGTTGAGCCTCAGTTCCTTTGGGTTGGTAACTTTGTGTAAAATCTCTTCAAATCGCTGTTCCATAAATAGCCATTCTCCCCCCTCTTAAGCTATCTGTTCCATACAGGAAAATCTGTTGCGGCACCAATCAGCCAAAATAAAGGTTGTTCGTAATGTATTCCGGGTCACACGTCACATCGATGCCCAGGGATTTTAATGTCTGCTCGTCAGCATCGCTGAGGATGGCCGTGCAGTGCGCCTGGCATCCCCGAAGCTTGGGCAGTTTGCTGAGGGCAACTTCTGCCGATGGGTTCGTAGTGGAAGAAATCGTCAGGACGCTGAGGATTTCTTCACAGCGGAGGCTGGCCTTTTCACGGCGCAGGATATCCGTTTTCATGTCCTGGATCCCTTTCAGCACGTTGGGCGAAATCAGGTGGATCTCATCCGCCATGCCGCACAGCCTTTTGATGGCGTTGAGGACTGCGGCCGCAGATGCGACCATCCGGCGGGAACTGCGCCCCGTCACCATGGTTCCGTCAGGCAGTTCCAGGGACATGACGACTACGTTTTCATAACGCTCATCGGAATTTCTCTTGTATTCCGCATAATCCCTGGCAGGTTTCACTACGACCCGGTCTTCCACCTTCAAATCCAGATCATCCATCAGGAGCTTGGAACGCTCCAGGGCCGCATCATCGATTTTTCCTTTTTTGTAGTCGCACAGCGCAGTCAGGTATCTGCGGATAATTTCCTGGCAGGCGGCATGCTGCACCGCTTCATCATCGGTGATGCTAAATCCGGCTCGATTCACGCCCATGTCGGTCGGGCTTTTATACTCCGATTCCTCTCCTGTGATTTTTTCGATGATTCGCTTTACCACTGGGAAAACTTCCAGATCCCGATTGTAATTGACTGTCGTTTCTCCATAAGCCTCCAGATGGAAGGAATCGATCATATTGACATCCCGCAAATCCGCAGTGGCGGCTTCATAAGCGATGTTCACCGGGTGCTTCAACGGAATGTTCCAAATGGGGAACGTTTCAAATTTCGCATAGCGCACCCTCTTCCCCCGCTTGTAATCGTGGTACAGCTGGGAAAGGCATGTTGCCAGCTTTCCGCTGCCGCCGCCCGGCCCTGTCACCACGACCAGCGGCTTTTCCACTTCGATGTAGGGATTTGCGCCGTAGCCTTCATCGCTTACAATGACATCCACGTCCGTGGGGTAGCCCTTTGTGAACCGATGCTTGTAGGTTTTGACTCCCCTGCGCTGGAGCTTGTTGAGAAACATATCGACCGCAGGCGCATCGTCCTCGTATCGGGTCACGACAACGCTGTTGATTTGCAAGTCATAGTTCCGAAAGGTGTCGATGAGCCTGAGCACTTCCAAATCATATGTAATGCCAAAGTCAGCTCTCGTCTTGCTGGTAGTGATGTCCCCGGAATAAATGCAAATGATGATTTCCGCCTGGTCTTTCATTTTCTGCAGCAGTTTGACCTTTGCGTTTTCATCGAACCCGGGAAGCACTCGCATGGCGTGTTTGTCCTGCACCAGCTTTCCGCCAAATTCCAAGTACAGCCGCTCGCTGTGGCCTTCGTTGATTCGCTTCAAAATGCATTTGGACTGCTCTTCGATGTATTTCCCTGCGTCAAAGCCGATCCTCGTCATGCCGTTGTTCTCCTCTTCTGCTTTATAAAAATACGATTGCGCCCACTACGCTCGTGATTACCATGGCGGCGACAATGGCAATGGCAATGATTTTTACGGTTCTCGGTTTCATCATAATCTCCGTGACCTCCTTTTTTGCATCAGCTGTGTTACATCAACTGTATGTTCAATTTGTTGCGCGTTTCCATTAATCCTTTCAGGCTGATGTCGTAGTCGATGTCCAGCGATCCCGTCCCATCGGGAGACAGGTTGTTTTCGATATGGTTTGTCAGGACTTCCATTTCAAAGGGTCCATAAGGCGTGTCATAATAGCCGGTGTATCGCTTTCCTTTTTCAAACTGGATCTCAGTGTCAATGCCCACGCTTTTCCCAACTCGTTTCATTTTGATGGTTCCATCCTTCAGCGTCAGGCGCGTCTTGCAGTCAGGCAGTCCCGATATTGCCGATTCATCGTAGATCAGATGCATGGCTTTGTCCTTTTCGTAAAATTTGCCCTCTGTGATGAATTCCATCTGCTCCTCTTCCCTGTCATTCCCAAGCTGCGTGCCAATGACTTTCATTAAAATCTCTTTCATTTTGCCATGACCTCCAACATGTTTTTCAGATCGTTCTCATCAAAGTTGTACGTTTTCAGGCAAAACTGGCATTGCAGTTCCGCTTGCCCGTCTTCCTGCAAAATTTTCCTCAGGTCTTGTTCCCCAATCGACATCAAAGCCCGTTCCAGACGCTGCCTGCTGCAGTCGCAGAGCCATTGGATGTCTCTGGTTTCCAGTATTTCGGGTTGGTATTCTGGTGGTACGCCGCAGAACATTTCTTCCAGGAGCGTTTGCACCATGCCTTCCTCCGTCTTTCCTGCAGATTGCCGCTTCACCCGCTCGATGAGGGTGGTCAGGGGCGGCAGCTTTTTAATCATGGCTTCCAAAGCATCGATTGCGCCTTCTTCCGCATCCGGCAGCATTTGGATAATCATTCCTCCCGCAGCGCCCACGGCATGGTTCCGTTCGATTCTTACGCCCAGGGCAACGGAGGTGTTTTGCTGTTCGGAAATATAGAAATAAGCGGTCAGATCCTCGGCGATTTCGCCATTTACCAGGGCAATGGTTCCAATGTACGGTTCTTTCAGCCCTAAATCCTTGATGACCCGCAGATCGCCAATTCCCAGGGAGCCTCCTACGTCCAGTTTCCCTTCCTTCGTCAGGGGCAAATCCACGTCAGGATTGGCAATGTAGCCTTTTACCTGGCCGTCCCCGTTCGCAGCGGCCAGTATTTGCTGCGCCGGGCCATCGCCTTTGAATTGGACGGTCAGCTTGTCTTGGGGATTTTTCAGCATGATTCCCATCAGACCAGCAGCCGTCAGCACCCTTCCCAGGCCAGCCGTCGCAAGCGGTGTGGTCTGGTGGATGGTTCTTGCCTGCTCTACCATGTCCGTCGTGATGGTAAGATACGTCCGATAGGACTTGCTCCTGTCGATCGCAATGATTGCTTTGCTCATGTTTGCCTTCTCCCCGTTTGAAATCGTTCTGTTCCATTCTAACATAGTTTCCTTAAAGTTGGTATAGGGGAATTTGTGTCAGGGAAAGTTTTCTTTCAAGAGTTTTGCGATGGATGAAGCGTAATTAGAAATGCCCGGTTCTGCGGCAGCGATCATCTACAAAGACGTGTTCAGCAGGAACCGCCACATTCGCTGCGTTCCATTCCAAAAGCCGCTGGGCGTAATGAACGAAAAAAATCGTATTCCGGCATCGGTTTATGGGAAAAAGCCAAAGTGGACAGTTGAAAGAAAAAAATTTCCAGTGACCTAATCATTCAATCACTGGAATTTCAATGCTTGCAAAAACGCCTGAACCGTGTGCTTCTCCGATGCATGCAGGCGCATGCTTTTGTCCGGAACCATCGTGCTATCTGCGATTCCTGGCTAGCGATATGAGGGACCATATCACGATCACTGCGCCGAGCACGATTGGCACCATGCCGCGCCCAGGCTCCACATGTTCCAAAGCTCCTGCTTTGACGGCGATGCCGAAAACGATCACTGCGATTCCTGCAATCATGCATATGAGGTTAACGATTTTTTTGAGCATGTTTCGGCACCTCTCAGATTTTCTCTACGGGTATCTGGATTTCCATCAGGTAATCGTCCCTGGAATCTCTGTCCCACGGGCCGTTGATGGCACTGGTTCTGATCTGCCCGGTGATTTTGTAGCCGTTGTCCGCAATCCACTTGCGGAGCGCATCGCAGGTTTTGGCCATGGATTCATAACGCCCCTTATGCTCCGTCACCGCTGCGGTAATTTTCGGAACATCTACAAAGCGATAATCGCCCTCTGCGTCCTTGCCCCTCTGCAGGGTCATGTCGTGATAGACGACATGCATAGGTCCCACAAAATCATCGTCGGCCGGGTGCATGAAATAATTGTAATCATCAGGTATCGGTGGGACAATTACGCCAGGGTTGTCCGCTTTCATCCTGTCCTCTAAATCCTGCAGCAGGTTGCTGCCCGTCTCATAATCGTAGAAAAAATAATAGTCGGGTATGTCGAATGTTTTTTCATATGCGATATGTGCCGGTATCTCTCGAATTTCTACGTTCATACTGATATGCCTCCCCATATTGTCAAAAGCGTTTTCGTGTGTTTTCCAAGGTTTTCAAAACTATGGCTTCCTCTACATATATATTTCTAAGAAATGCTCTCGCACGAGTCCATCTAACTGGCTGCGTACAGAAGCAATCGAGATCTCTTGTTCGTCCGTGTCCTTCAACATTTCATGAAAGTACCTTTTCTTGAAATCCCCGGGCGTGCAGTTGTACCATTTTTTGAAATGGTGGTAAAGGTATTTCGGATCTGAGAACCCGCATTCTTCGGATATCTGCATCATGCTCATGTCCGTTGTCATGAGCAGCTTTTCCGCAAAGCACAGTCTTGCGAACCCTACCATCTCTTGAAACCCAATGATATATTTCCCCATAAATTCCGATATGTAGGATTTGTTGTTGCCAGTCAGTTCCGCCAAGTCTTCCAGCGTGATCTTTTCTTTGTAATGATCGAAAATGTAATTCGTGATCCGAATATATTTTTTCCGCATGGAATCAGAGACTCCTGAGTCCGGGTTATAGTAGTCCAGTATGTCAAAATGCTTGTCGATCACATCCGCCAGGTTTTCTGCTGCGGCAGCCATTCTGTCCAATTCGGGATGCTCCGTGCGGCCATCCATGGCCAAGTATAAGAGAATTGCAAGAACGATGCCCTTTAATCGTTCGTGCGCAGGAGTATGGTGCGGGAGTTGGCTGTCATCTGTATATTCACATACATACATTCTTTTTTGCATTCCAGGATGTATCTTTTCCAGCTCGCCAAGGTCGAGATAAAGGAAGGCGCACGTTGCGTTTTTGCCTCCATACAGATAATGCGTATCCCGATCCACCAGGATGAAGTCCCCTGTTTTGAGGAGAAATTCCTCAAAGCAGTACGACATCCTGATTTCCCCTGCGACGCACATGATGATCTCGATCAGATCTTCATGGATGTGGGGCACTGTCCGCACGACATTGCGGACAGAATACCCCAAGCATGTCTCTTTTATCCATTGTATGTTGTCGCCGCCGTACATGATAACCTGATCCATCAATCTTCCAGGGTCATCTCAGGAGGCAGCTCCTTGAACCCTTTGGTCTTGATCGCAAGATAGATGATGCCCAGCGCAGTCCAAATGCATCCCAGGATTTTCGCCCCTGTCCCGACATATATGAACGCAATCGCCAGAACGACGACGCCTGCCCATGGCAGTATCACATACATGATGATGTTTTTCAGCCCGCTGCGTTTGCGTTTTCTTACAAAGAAGAGCATGAATACGGAGAAGTTTACCATGATGAATCCGATAATGACTCCGAAGGAAACAAGCTCCATGGCCGCCGTGAGATTGTCGGCGAAGAAGATGCCAACGCATGAGATGACGGTAGTCAGTATGATGTTCTTGACAGGCGTGTTGAATTTCCGTGAAACCGATCCGAAGAACTGTTTTGGAAGCACATTGTCGCGCCCCATCCCAAGAAGGATTCTGGCACCTGCGCCAATCGCTGCGAAGGAACATACGAACGATGCGCAGTTGTCAACGACGAAGAAGATGTCGCCCGCCCATCCACAGTGGATTGCGTCATAAAATTCGTATACGCCTGTGTCCGGATCCTGGATGAGCTGAACGCCTTCAGGCCATGCAAGGTTCATGCAGTACGATGTGACGAAAAACAGTGCGCCTGCGCCAACGCATGTCAGCATGACCGCTGGGGTCATGACCTTTTCAGGGTTTTTCGTTTCTTCCGCCATCGTGGTGACGGCATCGAATCCTACAAAGGAAAGGCACAACACCGCAGAGGCATTGATCAGCGATGAAAAATCAAACGTTTCCGGATTGTAAATCGCTGTTGCGGTGAACAGCGATCCGCTGCCGCCGCCTTTGCAGACATATACGATACACAGCACAATCGTAAGCAGCGTGAACAAAATCTGCGCTGCGATGATGACCGTATCGACCAACGCCGCCATTTTTGCGCCGATGACATTCAGGAAAGCCGCTATCGCCGCAACGACAACCATGGCAAGCCATGTCGGAATGACTGGGAAATACAGGTTTACATAGATCCCGATGAGCAGAAAGCCGGCCATGGGCAGGAGCAGGTAATCCAGCAGCATGATCCAGCCGGTCATAAAGCCGATATGCGGCTGGACGGACTTGTTTACATAAACGTAAGCGGATCCTGCAACAGGAAATTCCTTTACCATTCTTGTGTAGCTGTATGCCGTGATGGCCATCAGCAGCGTGGTGATGAGCAGCGCCAACGGATAATGGCCGCCCGTTCCCGATGCGGCGGTCCAGATGCCGTAGTAGTTGAACACGACCGTAGGCGCAAGATATGCCAGGCCAAATGCAACGAGCATTGGCAAGTTCAGGGATCGTTTCAGTTCGCCCTGGTTTTGTAGCTGTTGACTCATTTCAGTCACTCCTTTCATTGGTGGTATGAGCTATGATAATAAAGAACAAACAAATCAGTCGCGCTCTGCTTCGAGGGTGTTCTTCGCATCGGAAAGCCTGCCCTCGAAATATACGGCATCGGCCTTTATCTGATCCAGCTGCTGGGCAGGCGTATCGAATATATCCTGATTCAACACGATCATGTTCGCAATCTTGCCCTTTGCGATGGAACCGAGTTTATCCTCATGGCGCATCCGAAACGCATTGTTTGCCGTGTATCCGCGCAACAGCTGCTCCAGCGTGTATTTTCCGCTTTCCGATGGCCGCATGCTGCCCGGGTATTTCTCAGGATCCAGGGGCACCCATGTCTCGATCCTCGTCATGGCGATCTTCATGCCGAAGAACGGGTTTCCGCGAGTCGCCTCCTGATAGCTGAACAGGTCGCTTGAGAAACCCAACGTCCCTCCCGCTTCGAGGAAGCTGCTAAAGTTGTACATGGTGTCCCAACGCTTTCTTCCCAGATACTGGATTGCGGCATCTCCAAAATATCCGCCTGACCAGTGGCATGTCCAGTCGATGAAGATGCCCAGTTCCGCCGCCCGCTTCTGGTCTTCAAAATCGGCCAGTTCGCAGTGGGCAAGCGTCACATAGATGCGCCAGCCATTGCCGCAGGCCGCTTTGGCGGCTTCTACCGCATCGACCATGGTCCTGAACGCTCTGTCGCATATAGTATGGACGTGCAGATCGATATTCTCCTCGTTGAGCCTAATGAGCACCTGCGTCATCTCTTCGGTCGTGCAGTTCTGATGTCCGTAGTTTTTGCCTTCCGGATCATTGGAGAACGGCTCAAGGCTGGAACAGTCCCCCAGCTCGTTCGTGCCATCGATGAAGTATTTGATCGTGTTTACGCTGATGTGGTCGGTCGTATACTTCCGTTGCCACTCCCTGAGCGTTTTGATCGAATCCTCCAGATCTGCGGTATCCGCCATGATGACGCTGGCATCGTAGAACATGTTGAGCCTGCCGCCCTTGTCCATTTCGTAAAAGAGTTTGATGGCTTCTTCGCCTTCGGTGAATCCATCGAACAGCGCAATGACGCCGTATGATTTCAGAAAATCGAGGAAGGGCGCAAGCATTTCCTCGGTCGCGTCTGTGGGAGGCATCCATCCAGTCTTTTCGTATATGCCAATATCTCCTTCGGGGCTTGCTTCCATGACCCATCCAGTAGGCTCACCCTTATCGTTTCTCATAATGACCGCCTCGCCTGCGGGACTATCGATCATGCCGCTGCCGTCAGCTATGCCCAGCATATCCACTGCCATCGAATTGTACCAACAGGCGTGATCCCCAAAATCCTGTATCCGCGCTGGCCTGTCGCTGATGAGTTTGTCCAGGTCTTCCTTCTTAGGGCCTTCGCTGCCGAACGTTTCGGTAAAGTAGCTTTCCATGTAGAGGAAAGGCTGCTCTTCCTTATCCGTGCGTTTCGCATACTCTGCGATATTCTTGTACAGATCCTCCTTATTCGTAGTCAGCGGCATCCTGACGTGCCACTGCGTCTTTGCGATGGTGGTTGGATGGGTATGTCCATCGATGATGCCCGGCAGAACGGTCTTTTCCTCCAGGTCTATGATCTCGGCGTCTTCCGCAGCCATAGCCCTGCAGGCATCATTGCTGCCAACTCCTGCTATGCGCTTTCCCGCAAATGCTACGGCCTCTGCCCACGGCATGTCCGGATTTTCCGTGTATATTTTTCCATTGATAAAAATCTTGTTCGCTTTTTCCATCATGACCTCCTATCAGTTGCCGGATCGATGCAGATAAGTTTTAATATTATGAATTAATCATATATTACCACTTCGTTGTACCATTGAAAATGATTATTGTTGCTCTTTTTATGATAAAAATCCAAAAATCGTCACATATTGCTTGGCCATTTCCTGCCATCGGGAACCGTGTCTTTTTAAAGTTCAGAGGTGGGTACAAGATGAAAACCGCAATTCAAAAGATGGAGCGATTGAGAAATTTGCAGGAACAGGGTATCATTCACATAGGCGGTCAAGCATGCCGATGGCTCATAAATGATAACAATCGGCAATTGCTTATCTAGGAAAAAGTTAAGAGACAATGAACTCAGGGACGGCTCCATCTCCAACAAACGAAAACAGTGGCCGGAATGCCCAGCCACTTAAAAAAACTAAAACACTTACACTGTTTACTTGACAAACCCCCCATAGCGAGAAGGAATGCGTAGAACTTCTTCAAGGGGCGATCTTGCCATTCTTAGGCTATTTGGGAGTTTTTGTGGTTTCCTCGATTTGCTCTGATGTCATGCCTCCTTTTGCAACCTTTTGAGCTGCTGCTTCAAGCAGTGCTTCTTTCTCCGCAAGCTTTGCCTCTTTTTCTGCGAGTTGCTGCTGGATCCCATCGATCTGTGCCAGCTTTTCTTCGATTTTCGCCTCCC
>CAZVBL010000016.1:25298-37356 GCA_964625475.1 uncultured Zhenpiania sp.
TCCCTCTCTGCGTTCTTCACTTCCCTCTCTTCGTTTTTCGCCTCCCTCTCTGCATTTTTCGCTTCCCACTGCTTATTGTACTGGTTTCTGTGGAATTGTTCCAATAGAAATTTTTCTCGGGCGATGGCTTGCTCGCGGAGAATGTCATCCTCCGTGACTTTCCTCAAAATGCTGTCCGTCATTGTGATTTCCTTTCCACCCTGCTGTTTCAGCTCCTCCACATAATCTGCCTCTTCCGGTACTCCTGCGCACCGCAGATATTCCAAGTAACGCTCCAGCTTGGTCAATTTGGAAACAGGCTTTTTCTTCCCTGGATTCACCTTGGGCAACTCCAAATAATGGAGTCGCATGATATCCGTCAGGGTAAATCCCTTGTCCTTTTCTCTTAGTAAGAATTGGCAGTGAAAGTGGTCGGTTTGTCGGAATAGGGTAAAATTCACGATGTAAATGCTGACCGTTTCTTTGATTTTACCATACTCCTCGCCAGTTTCCAAGGCTTCTTTCAACAATCCGCCATGGTAGTAAATGTTTCTGGGGACGAACTGTTCATCATAAAACAAATGAATTTCCAAATCCAGAAGTTCCCGACTTGATGTCTCAGCCTTGATATCCAGGATGCTTTCCTTTTGGCTCGGATGCTCCCGCAAATTGAACGGGTTACGGTATTCGATGGACGTAATAGGATCCGTTTCCCTTTCCAAGATCAGGTTCAGAACCGCAATCAACGCTTCCTTGCATTCTCTGTTTTCTCTGCCGTAGACAGCTTTGAATATGACATCGTTTTTTAATGTAAGCATTTTATGTCTTCCTTTTCATTTTATTCATTTGATATTTCATCCATTATTTACCATATTATAATAGATTTTCTATATTTTGTCAAATAAATTTCTAAAATTTTCTCCCCTCGTTCAATTTGCGCCTGATTGGGGTTTCGCAATTCTAGACGTAAGAATTTGTTAATAACTTTATCTTGGATTTACACGTTTCCGACACAAAAAAATCATAATTAGCGTGTATATTAGTCCTACCGAAAGGAAATAACGGATAAAAGGAGGAAAACATCATGGATCACTTTGGCAATCACAATTATCAGTATACCAGCGGATCGAATCCGGGTCAGTTCGATATCGATGGACCCTTGATGCCCACCGATGGCCCTCAGCAACATGAGCGACACAGGAAAACAAAGAAAAGCAAGCCAGTTCGTTTGACGAGAACCAGCTTGACTGCCATCATCGTATTATGCGTCTTCCTTTCCAGTGCCTTTGGCTTTGGCGGGGCGATATTGGCAGGTAACCATTTCTCATCGAATGGCTCGTTGGGGACATCCAGTTCCACCAATGCCCAGACAACCGGCTTCGATCTGGAAGATGCCACGGGCAGTTCCATGACGGTGCAGGAAATCACCAAGGCAGCCCAGGATTCCGTGGTTGAAATCAAAACAGAATCCGCCCAGGCAGACAGTTGGATGCAGCAGTATGTCACGGAGGGCGCTGGAAGCGGTGTCATCGTGAAAGAAAATGGCTACATCGTTACCAACAACCATGTGATCGAGGATGCCAACAAAATCACGGTGACTACCAGCGATCAGAAGGAATATGAAGCGAAGCTCGTAGGCACCGATTCGGATACGGATATCGCCGTTTTGAAAATCGATGCGAAAAACCTGAGTGCGGCCACCCTTGGAAACAGCGATCAGCTGAATGTAGGAGACATGGCAGTGGCGATCGGCAACCCCTTGGGGGAACTGGGCGGAACCGTTACCGCAGGCATCATCAGCGCAAAGGAACGCTCCATCAGCTTGGATGGGAAAACCATGAGCCTGCTCCAGACGGATACACCCATCAATCCGGGGAATTCCGGCGGCGGCCTCTTTAACCAGTATGGCCAGCTGGTTGGAATCGTGGTGGCAAAATCCTCCGGCTCTGACATAGAGGGTCTTGGGTTTGCGATTCCGGTCAACACGGCATCCAATGTAGCATCCCAATTGATGGATGGGGGCTATGTAAAAGGCAAGCCTTCTACGGGAATGGCATATGTGGACATGGGATCCCAACAGGATCAAAGCAGTGACATCTTTGGTGACATGTTCGGAGGGAATAGCAGTGGCAACAGTGGATATCAGTCACAAGGGAGCGTCTATATCCAGGAAGTAAACGGCAAGAACGCAAAGAAAGCCGGCTTCAAGCAGGGAGATCTCGTTTACGCCGTGGATGGAGAAGAAATTGACAGCTTTGAAACGCTTTCTTCCATCGTGACTTCCCACAAGGTTGGAGACACCCTGACTTACACCATTTTACGAGATGGGAAGTCGATAGAAATAGAATTGACATTGGAAGAGAAAACCTCCTCTCAGTAAGTTAAGATAAAAGGAAAAGACCCTGGCAGCGATGACTGCCGGGGTCTTTTCCTTTCTCAACGACTGCATTACCAGACGATGCGCCAAAGAACGAGCAAAATGATGAGCCCTTCGTTTGCGCAAAGCCTCGTCACGCCCCATGCCCGACCAGGCCCGGCGGCTTAACGGTTCAAGATTTCCATTAGCTTGGACTTCACAACGATTTGCTTTTCTTCCCCAATGCCTGTCTCTGCCATGGACTCTTCGTCATCCTCGATGAGACACAGCGGGGGGAACAGGACGCACCACCAATTTTGGCCGGCTCCTTCCCCCAAAGTGATATTGAGGGCTTCATAGTTTCCCGCTGGGAAATACATGTCGCCGTAAGTTTTTTCGGGAATCCATCGAATCCCCAAATCCGCTTTGGCAGCATATTCCTTCCCATTTTCTGCGATTACCCGTTCTGCCGTTTGTTCCATGTCGGTCAAATGGGCTTTCAAATATGAGCGAGATTCTGCAATATCTTTGCTGTTTTCCAGGCTTCCCACCTCTTTGATAATTTCATCCCTCACTTTTAGCTTTAGATTTTGATCCTCTGCGCTGTCGCTGTTGGCGATGACGTGGAGTCGGATAATGCCCCCGTACTCATTGTCCGGTTCGTCCGCATATGTATAAAAGAGAACGAACCCCATTACGATGACCAAAATCAGGCTCAGTATGCATTTTTCCTTGATATCCGTCTTTTTCATGTTAAAATCCTCCTGTATGTCAAGTGTTTCCCTTAGAATCTTTTTTATACATCGTTGGCGCAGGTTTTGGGCATTTTCCAAAATAGAATTAGGGAGACAGCGGCTCCATAGCCAAAAGCAACCTGGAAAACCAAAGCACAGTTCTCCACAGGTTGTCTGAAAAGTCGCCGTTCCAATGTTCCGACGCATTGCATCGTTGCTTTCTTTTCCGCCCAATGCCATGTCCTGCGGCTTCGCCTGCGCCGAATTGCATTTTAGAGCAGTCTCTCCAGCCGATTTTCTGTCTGTTCTGGCTTAAGTTCCTGTGAGAAATGCCGATAAAATAATTATAGGCATGACTAAAGTGGCGCAGGGAAGCGCACGATTTGCAGCGAAAGGAGGCGAACGATGGATTTTTCAAGCATCGGCACGTTAGGCGCCTATGTCAAAACCATGGGGCTGGAATTTAAATGGGCCCAGAAGAAAAGTTCCAACGATTTTACGTCCAAGGAAAGCGCAAACGCAACCATCAACACTTGGCTTGAGGAAAAAATCGCAAAGGAAAAAGAACAGGCATCCCAGATGGAGCAGGATCGCGACAAAACCATGGATACCATCCAAGCCAAGCTTTATTCCGGGCAGAAATTGACTGCGAACGAGGAAAGGTATTTGCAGGAAAAAGACCCGCAGGCCTACCAGAAGATGAAGTCCAATCAAATGGCGCAAAAGCATTATGAGGAATCCCTGAAAAGATGCAAAACCAAAGAGGACGTGGAACGGTTAAAGATGACCCAAATGGCGCAGTCCTTTTCTGCGGTCAATACCATCATGAACGACCCTGCCATTCCCAAAGGCAAAAAGCTGGAATTAGTACTGCAGGAGCATCAGAAAGCAAAGCTCATCGAAACGTCCACCCAGGAATTTGTGGAGAGCGGCCGCTATCACAAGCTGCCCACCGAAGCGGAAAAGCGCAAGGCGGAAAAAGATTTGGCAGAAGCCGAGAAAGCGGAGCGTGGCGAGATCCAGGATTCCGAAAAGACCGATGCAAAAAACACTTCAGAGGACATCAAAAAGGCCAAGGACAAAGGCGAAAAGGAAGATCCCAAAGCAGACGAGACTTCTTCAAAAGATGCGCCCCGTGCCGTGCCATCCAGTGGCAGCGACAAGGAAAAAATGACGCGTACCGAAGCGGAGCAAACGCCGGAAGCACAAAAGGTTCGGCGGGCAAAAGCCCAGAGGGCTTATTGGGAAAACAACTTTGAGGCTGCCGATGCGGCCATTACATCGGCGCTCAGGCAAATCGAGGTCAAAGCATAGGAAAAACATCGGGCAAGCAAACGAAGCAAAGAAACTTTCAAAAACTTGCCTCCTTGTTCTCTTTGCCCCAGAAATTTATCATTTCTGGGGCATTGTAATGTGCGTTCCCACTCATGTATCTCTCTGTTGTTATCTCCTCCTAATATATAAGTGTAGGGGTTTCAGTACCCAACAGCCAGTTGGGACTTTATCCTCTTGTTGCTAAAGCTGTATCACATGATAGGGCATCGGCCTTTCGAGTTGCCTGTGAGCCGCCATGCCCTGTTTCATTTTTGTTTCGCCTCACTCCTGGCTCTTGATGCCGCTGCCGCTAATTGGGATGGCCTCTCCCAGATAGGTCGGATCCGGCTTGAACATCCATTTTACACAGTCCTTGTCCCTGGCAGCGATTTCCCGCAAATCCCGCATGGCTTGTCCCTGGTAAGCAGCCTGGTCGGAGGCTGCGCCCCACGCTTTGATTCCCATTTTGTTGCAGCCATACAAAGCTCTCGGCTGGTGGTAGCCCTGGGTGACGACAATGAGCCTTTCCACTTGGAAAATCTCCTTTGCCCGGTATATGGACTCGTATGTGGAAAACCCCGCATGGTCGAGAAAAATATCATCGACTGGGATGCCCGCATCCACAGCATACGCTTTCATGGCGTTGACTTCATCATATTGGATCTGCCCGTGGTCGCCCGAAAGGAGCAGCTTTGGCGCAACGCCCTTTTGGTACAGCAGGATTCCTGTGTCCAGCCGGTCTTTCAGCATGCGGCTGGGAGAGCCGTCCGATTTTACGGAAGCGCCCAACACCAGAATGCAGTCCGCTTCTTTTTCCCGAAGCGCATCCAATGCTTCCTGGGAAATTTGGTTATCTTTCGTTTCCACGCTGCAAACCACTTGTTTCTCCGTAACGATGACCATGTACTGGCTGATTCCAAATATGACGACCAGCCCCAGCACAAGGATGGCCAAGAGCAGAATCAAAATTTTTTTCCACAATTTCAGTTTTTTTTCCTTCATTTTTTGTCCACTTTCTATTTTCAAAACATGAAATCTGTATTATTATTATAACAGGCAATGCCTTAGGAGAAAAGGCTCGTTTGATTTGTTTGTTTTTCGAAACGATCGCACTCGAAAATGCCTGCAATTTACAATTCACATTCCGTAATTGCAGCAATCGGGAACATTGCGTTGACATGTCCGGGCAGCATATGGGCATATGCTGGCGCAGGGGAACCAAAAGAGGGTCGTGAAATGGAAAGCACAACGCATGATCGTTGATCGATAAACAAGTTTGTCGCTATTGAATACATGAATGGAGGGACACAAAATGAAATATGAATTTCCTGTTACAAAAACAAAAAGCCCGAAAACAAAACCGGATCCTGACAAACTTCGCTTTGGCGTGGATTTTACGGATCACATGTTTGTGATGGAATATGAGGAGGGCGAAGGCTGGTACGATGGACGAATCGTCCCTTATGCGTCCATTTCCCTGGATCCTGCCGCTGTCGTGTTCCACTATGCGCAGGAAATGTTTGAAGGGCTGAAAGCCTACAAAACGGCGGAAGGGAAAATCCAGCTTTTCAGACCCAACATGAACGCCAGGAGAACGAATCACACCAACGACAGGCTTTGCATTCCGCTGATCGATGAGGATTTGTATGTGGATGCCATCAAAGCGCTGGTGCAGGTAGATGCGGATTGGATCCCGCAGAAGGAGGGCACCTCCCTCTATATCCGTCCTTTCATCATCGCAGACGAACCGTTCCTGGGCGTGAGACGATCCAGGCATTACAAATTCATCATCATCCTCAGCCCCGTTGGTCCGTATTATGTAGGCGGCCTGGCTCCGACCAAAATTTATGTGGAGGACAAATATGTTCGCGCGACTGCCGGCGGAACCGGCGAAGCTAAGTGCGGCGGCAACTATGCGGCCAGCCTGAAAGCGCAGGAAGAAGCACATGAAAAAGGCTACGAACAGATTCTGTGGCTGGATGGAGTGGAAAGGAAATATGTGGAGGAAATCGGGACTTCCAATGCGTTCTTCGTGATCGACGATGAAGTCATCACTGCGCCGCTGGATGGAACGATCCTGCCTGGAATCACCAGGGATTCCGTCATCGCCCTGCTGAAACAGGAGGGCATCAAAATTTCGGAAAGGAAACTGACCATCGATGAGGTGGTGCAAGCGCACAAGGATGGGAAATTCCAGGAGATGTTTGCTTCGGGAACAGCAGCCGTCATTTCCCCTGTGGGCGAGTTGTGCTACAAAGGCGACAAGATGGTTATCAACAATGGGAAAATCGGTCCGATTGCACAGAAAATGTATGATACCATTTATGGAATCCAGACTGGAACCGTAGAGGACACCATGGGCTGGACCGTGGAAGTGGATTAGCTGCCAATTGGGCGCATGAAAGGTTGCGCATATGGAGGAAAGCTGCGCATCGTATATGGAGTGGATAAAAGAGGAGCGGCATGAAGTGGACAAAGAGCCAATAGACCGAAGGCTGCCGCAAAGGATTATCCATTAGAAAAGGTGGCAAAAGCCCTGGACGGCTATAAAGCAAGCAGGGTTACAACCGATCGTTCAAGTAGCCGATGCTTTCTCAATCTTTTTGGGGAAAACAAGGCAAAAACCTGCAATAAACAAAAAAGGAGCAAACCATGGCACTACTCAAATGCCCGGAATGTGGTGCGCACGTATCGGAATTTGCGAAGGAATGTCCCAACTGCGGCTGCCCCATGTCGGACATTTCCCAGGAAAATCAGGTAGTGGACAACTGGGACAAGAAAAAATCAAAAAGGACGACGTACACACAGGCTTATACCCAGGAAGAACTGAACCGAGCCTTGGAGGACGCGAAAGCGGGCAGGGGCGGCAGGCAGCAGAGAAAGCCGGGACAGAAACGAATCGTAAAAAACTCCGAAAGCATCCTTGCTGGCAGGGATAAAAAGCCAAAGAAACAAAGCAAGGACAAGAACCAAGAGAAAAATTCCGGATCCACTGGAACCCCTGGAAATTTCAAGGCGTCCGAGTCCGAGGCTTCCGAAAGCCCCGGGGATTTTGGAAATTCCGAAAGCACGAAAAAACGCAGTGGAAAAGAGCCAAAGCCTAAACAGAAAAGCAGCGGGAAATCTTTAAAAATCGCACTCATCATAGTCTGTGCGCTTGCAGCGATTGGCATTGTTATTTTCTGTGTTTTCGCCTTTTCGGGGGATGATAAAACCAAAATTACAGAACCATCTACAGATGCGACGCAAAGCCAGGAGGAGGAATCCTATCGCAATGATCAGGACGGAGCAACGCAAGCCACCGAGCGAGCGCCGGAATCCAGCACGCAGCAACCAACGCAGGAAACGAGGCAGACCACAAAGCAGACGACTCGGCGGCGGCAAACGACCAGGGCAACGACAACCGCTCCAACGACACAGCCGCAGACTGAGGCACCGACGCAGCCATCGCAAGACCCAGCGTCTCCGATTGACAATGATGCATGAAAAAGATTTTCATGGAACTTCCTTAAAAACACGGCATGTCCGTCATACAAAAAACAGGCGGCAACGATGCCGTCTGTTTTTCTACAGTTTCTCTTTCCCAATTGTCCAATCAGCTTGATCCGTTCAGTCAGTCTTCCATGGATTCCAAAATGCCTTCCACCATCTGATCCATTTCCAATGCGCTTGTTTCGTTCATGGAAGACAGGACTGACACTTGTTCATTGAGGACGGTCATGGTTTTCAGCTCCTCGTCCATGAACTCGGTCATGAGGGAACCGGACTTGGGCGCCCAGGATCCGGCTTCCATGATGGCAACGGTGCGGTTCTGCAAGTTGAGGGCTTTCATGTCCATGAGGTAATTGTGCATCGGTGGATAAATGCCCAGATTATAGGTCACGGAAGCCAGCACGATGTGGCTCAGCCTGAAGGTTTCCGAAATCAGCTGGGAAACGTGGGTTTTGGACACATCGTACATGGCGATGTTTGTCATGCCCCGATCTGCCAGTTTGGTTGCCAGCACGTTGACTGCGCTTTCCATGTTTCCATACATGGAAGCATATACGATGAGCACGCCCTTTTCCTCCGGTTCGTAGCGGCTCCATTTGTCGTATTTGTCGATGAAATAGGCAAAGTCGTTGCGCCATACCGGACCGTGGAGGGGGCAAATCATCTTGATGTCCACAGTGGAAGCCTTTTTCAGCAATGCCTGCACATGGGGACCGTATTTGCCTACGATATTGGTGTAGTAACGCCGCGCATCATCGATCCAGTCGCGGTCAAAGTTCACTTCATCGTTGAAGAGCCTGCCGTCCAGGGAGCCGAAGGAGCCGAACGCATCCGCTGCGAAGAGAACGCCGTTTGTCTGGTCATAAGTCACCATGGCCTCCGGCCAGTGAACCATAGGCGCAGAAACGAATGTCACTTCATGTTTCCCAAAGGAAAAGGTGTCCCCCTCCGCCACCTGGATGGTGCGGCCATCCACGTCAAAGTTGAACTGGTGCATCAGCATGAACGCTTTTTCCGTGCTGATGACCTGGGCTTCCGGGTATCGCAGCAGCACTTCTTCGATGGATGCGCCATGATCCGGTTCCATGTGGTTGATGAGCAGATAGTCCAGCTTGCGGCCATCCAGCACATGCTCCACGTTTTCCAGGAACTGCCGCCCTGCCGACCAGTCCACCGTGTCAAAGAGAACGGTCTTTTCATCCAGCAGCAGATAGGAGTTGTAGGAAACGCCCCGCGGAATGGGGTGGATGTTTTCAAAGAGGGTCAGACGGCGGTCATTTGCGCCAACCCAGTACAAGTCATCTGTCACTTTTCTTACGCAATACATCATAAACCTCCTTACGCTTCTATGAATTTATCTTTCGATTCGCCGCAGTCCGGGCAAATCCATTCTTCCGGCAGGGCATCGAACATGGTACCCGGGGAAACGCCCGCTTCCGGATCGCCTGTTGCCGGGTCGTATTCGTATCCGCAGCCGGAGCATACATACGTCTTCCATGGCGGCGCTTCCTTCTTCGGAGTGGCCTTGCGCATCTTCTGCATCGGTGGAGCCGGTTTCTTTTCTTCGCCGTTATCCAGAGCCTTTGTGAGCAATGGCAGGATTTCCATCACGTCGCCTACGATGCCGTAGTCCGCATTTTTGAAAATGGGCGCATTTTTGTTCTTGTTGATGGCAACGATGGTGGTCGCGCCTTTGATTCCTTTCAGGTGCTGCCCTGCCCCGGAAATGCCGCAGGCTATGTAAAGGTTCCCGTTGAATTTCTGGCCGGACATTCCCACATAACGGTTCAGCGGCAAGTATTTGAGGGTTTCCGCCACTGGCCTGGAAGAGCCGATGGCCGCGCCTGCCTGAAGGGCCAGGTCCTCGATCAGCTTCATGTTGGCTTTCTCGCCAATGCCCTTTCCTGCGCTTACCACGCGGTCAGCCTCTATAATGGGGGTCTGGGGATCGATGCCCACGGTAAAGTCATAGCCGTCCGCTTTTAAGGCTTCCACCAGGGCATTGACCTGATCCGCAGCCGAGCCTTCCGTGAAAATTTTCTTTTTGCGTGCGCCAGTGATGGGGCCTTTTGCCTTTAATTTTCCAGTCTGCTGTTTCGGCGGTTTGCCGATGATATGGGAGGCGATTACGACTCTCTGGATTTCGTTGGTGCCTTCATAAATGGTACAAATTTTGGCATCGCGGTAAGCCCGCTCCACTTCCATGCCCTTGAGGTATCCATTTCCGCCGTAAATCTGCACCGCATCATTGACGACTTCCAGGCAGATGTCCGAGGCGTATTGCTTTGCCATGGCCGATTCCATGCCGTAAGGCTCGTGGGCTTCTTTCAGCTCCGCAGCGCTGTATACCAGGAACCTGGCCGCCCGGATCTTTGTCGCCATGTCTGCGATTTTGAAGGAATTGATCTGCTGATGGGCGATGGGCATCCCGAACTGCTCCCGTTCCTTTGCGTATTCCACTGCGTTTTCAAATGCGCCCTGGGCGATTCCCAGCGCCTGGGAAGCGATTCCAATCCTGCCGCCGTCCAGCGTTGCCATGGCGATTTTGAAGCCTTGGCCTTCCTTCCCCAGCAGGTTTTCCTTCGGGACTTTCACATCGTTGAACATCAGTTCCGCCGTGGCCGATGAACGGATTCCCATCTTGTCGTAATGGTCGCCAAATTCAAAGCCCTCCCAGCCTTTTTCCACGATGAACGCGCTGATTCCCCTCGTTCCAATATTGGGGGTCGTCACGGCGAACACAACGTAGGTATCCGCAACGCCGCCGTTGGTGATGAAAATCTTGCCGCCGTTGAGGACATAATGGTCGCCTTGCAGCTCCGCAGTGGTTTCCGTGCCGCCAGCATCGCTCCCCGCGTTGGGTTCCGTCAGGCCAAACGCACCGATTTTTTCACCCTTTGCCAGGGGAACCAGATATTTCTTTTTCTGTTCTTCCGTGCCGAAAGCGAAAATCGGGTAGGACCCCAGGGAAACGTGGGCTGACAAAATGACGCCAGTGCCGCCGTCCACTCTGGCCAGCTCTTCTACTGCGATAGCATAAGTGAGGACATCTTTTCCCGCTCCGCCGTATTTTTTCGGATACGGAAGTCCCATCATGCCCATTTCCGCCAGTTTTTTCACTGCTTCTTCCGGAAATTCGTTGTTCTTGTCCAGCATGAAAGCGATGGGCTTTACTTCAGCCTCTGCAAACTCCCTGATTTGCGCCCGAAACGCTTCGTGCTGCTCCGTTGTTTGAAATAACATAGGCATACCTTTCCTTTCACAATTTCGTTGGAATATTTTGAATCCATTCAATTATACAAGATTCCCCGGAAAAAGTCCATGGCATTTGCGACATATGGTGTAAAGTATAGAGAAAAAACAAAGCTGCAACTTGATTCAGACGATCCAATCAATCCTTGCAAAGCATCCTGTGCTTCAATATTTTGAAAAAAGTTTACTGCGACAAAGATCTAGGCTTTAAATTCTTCTGGATTGGCATTCCTTTTAGATAGAAGCTGTGAGCAATCCATCGTCATGCCTATATCTTTATTTTTCATATTTATGACGATATTTCATAAGCAACGCACCTTGCTCGAGATAAAGTTTTTTCTCTTTTGCGGGCAAAGAGTGAAATATTTGCAACAATCGCTCTTCATCATGAGTCCTGTTCGAATCCTTACGGAAATCCAATAGGTAGTCCGTTGAAACATTGAAATATTTGGCAATGCTTTTCAGTGTTTCATAGTCGGGTTCTCGAACATTGCGCACATAATTTCCAAAAGTTGAAACGGCAAGGTTCAATTCCCTGGCAACTTCTTTTTGGCTGATATCGTACTCATCTAAAAGTTCTCTTAAAACATCTCCAAATTTCACGTTATCACCTCGCCTAGCATGATACAGGGCTTTACACCACAGGGGAAATGTTCCTGTGCAAAAGCATTGTGACACATATTGAAAATGCCAAAAAGATAGGGTTTACCTATGTCTATGCAGATACTAATCCTATTGTGATAGTGCATAACATATTGTGTAAATGGAAACCAGTTCCAAATTTAAGAATTTTCACTGTTTATCTTTTTGATGATTGTTCCGATATATAAGATATAAGATAAAGTAGAATACGGAGATGAGGACAGCGTTTTAAAAGAGGATATGATTATGGCAATTACAGGAGTGGACAATTACAACAGTGTTTATGAAA
>CAZVBL010000017.1:0-34941 GCA_964625475.1 uncultured Zhenpiania sp.
AGACTAACTTCATGATTTGCTTCTGGTTTTGTGAAGTCACTTTTTCATTTTACCAGGGGAAATATTTTCAAGAAAAACCCACAAAGTAATTGAAAGAAACAAAAAAAGTGATATAATTTTTGTTTATGAACAAGAGGGAGGATTTATGAGCAACCAGATTCGTGAAAATAAAATGGGTACGATGCCCGTTGGAAAATTGATTGTGAGCATGTCTTGGCCAGCCATTTTATCCATGTTGATTCAGGCGATGTACAATATCGTGGACAGCGTTTTCGTTTCCATGATCAGCGAACAGGCCCTGGCTGCCGTAACCTACATTTTCCCGGTGCAAACCCTCCTGATCGCCGTAGGCGTAGGCACGGGCGTTGGAATCAACTCCCTGATTTCCAGGCGACTGGGAGCGCAGCGTTTTGAAGAAGCGAACATGGCGGCAAGCCATGGCTACAGGCTTTCCTTTTTCAATTGGATTGGATTCGCCCTGATCGGGATTTTCCTTTCCGATGTCTTTATGGACTTTTTTTCCGAGACCCCCTATGTAGTGGAAAGCGGCGCAGCTTACATGAGGATCGTCACCATCGGCTCCCTCTTCATCCTGATTCAGGTTTCCACGGAAAAGATTTTGCAGGCCACTGGCAATATGCTGTTTCCCATGATGTGCAGCATCGCAGGAGCGGTAGTGAACGTCGGATTGGATCCGGTCTTGATTTTCGGCATCGGTCCTTTCCCGGAAATGGGCGTTGTAGGGGCGGCTGTGGCCACTGTCATTGGCCAGGTGGTTTCCATGGCGTTGGGGCAGTACCTGCTGTTTAAAAAAGACCACCAGGTCCAAGTCAGGGTGCGGGGATTTAAAATGGATTCCCGAATCATCAAAGATATCTATGCGGTAGGGCTTCCGGCGATTCTGATGCAGGCCATGATGTCCATCCTGCAGTTTGGGCTAAACGCTATTTTAGGAGGGCTTTCGGAAACGGCGGTGGCGGTAAGCGGCGTCTACGGCAGGATTCAGTCTTTCATCTTCATGCCGGTTTTCGGGCTGAACCAGGGAGCCATGCCCATCATGGGATACAATTATGGGGCAAAGGATAAAGTGCGGCTCATGAAGGCTTTTAAAATCGGGTTCTTGATCGCCTTTGTCATCATGAGCATTGGGTTCGTCCTGTTCCAGCTATTCCCAAGACAGTTTCTCAGCATGTTCCATGCTTCCGAAGGCATGTACGAAATCGGCGTTTCCGCCTTTCGCATCATCAGCCTCTGTTTCTTGCCAGCATCCTTTGGCATCCTGGCGTCCTCCTTTTTCCAGGCCACCGGCCACGGCATCCTCAGCCTTTGGGGATCTCTGATCCGGCAGCTCATCGGCATCCTGCCGCTGGCTTTCTTCCTATCCAAGATCGGTGGGTTGGATCTCGTATGGTTTGCCTTTCCATTGGCGGAAATGATGGGGATCGTGTACTGTGCCATTGCCATGCGGTACATTTACAAGAAGGATATCGCTGGCCTTAGCCAGGACATATGAGTGCGATCGGCTGGGAGCTCACCACCTTTTCGCACGCTTTCCAAATCTTGCAATCCATTTTCCTGATTGAATTTCAGACAGAAGGGTATAAACCCAGCATGCAGAACCATATAAATGGCATAGGCATATAAATATGTAGTTTTTTGAAATTTTTCGCACGGATCAGCCATTTTGTGGTACAATGAACGCAACAGGTTTCGATGACATTGCTGCGACAAAACGTTCATTGCGCAAATTGACATAGACATGGGGATGAGGTAACATATGAGATTAGGTATTGACGTAGGATCGACGACCGTAAAGCTGGCATTGCTGGATGACGGCGGCAAGCTGGTACATAGCAGGTATGAACGCCATATGTCCAATGTTTTTGAGACTGTGGTGGATTTGCTCTCGGATTTGAACAGGGAGCGTCCCGGTGTGCGGGTAAAAACGGCAATCACAGGATCGGGAGGACTTTCCCTGTCCCAGCTTCTGGGCATTCCCTTTGAACAGGAAGTGGTGGCCTGCAGCGCGGCGGTGGAAGCCCTGATCCCGGAAACGGACGTGGCTATCGAGCTGGGGGGAGAAGACGCAAAAATTACGTTTTATGGGCAGACGGTGGAGCAGCGGATGAACGGCACTTGCGCCGGGGGAACCGGGGCTTTCATCGACCAGATGGCCGTGCTTCTCAACACGGATGCGGGCGGTTTGAACGAGGCTGCCAAAAAGCACAAGATGATTTATCCCATCGCTGCCAGATGCGGCGTATTCGCCAAGACGGACATTCAGCCCCTCATCAACGAAGGAGCCGAAATTGAAGATTTGTCAGCGTCCATCTTCCAGGCGGTGGTGAACCAGACCATCAGCGGCCTTGCATGTGGGAGGACCATACGGGGGAAAGTCGCTTTTCTCGGCGGCCCCTTGTCCTTCCTTTCGGAATTGCGGCAACGGTTCATCGAAACATTGAAGCTGGCGGACGAGGACGTGATTTTCCCGGAGGATTCCAAGTATTTCGTGGCCATTGGAGCCGCTATGATCGCTCGCAAGTACGAGGAGTCCCCGCTGGATCGGATTATGGAGCGCATCCAGAGCGTCAGCGCATCCGATTTGTCGGAAACAAAGCATGTGGAGCCGTTGTTTCGCAATTATGAGGAATATCAGCGGTTTGTGGAACGGCACAAAAAGGATTCCATCAGACGGAAAGACATCAAAAAAGTCAGGGGCAGGACGTTCCTGGGAATCGATGCGGGTTCCACCACCACAAAGGCGGCGCTCATCGATGATGAGAAAAACCTGGTTTATTCTTTCTACCGCAGCAACGAAGGAAAGCCCATGGAAGCATGCATGGTCATGCTCAAAGAGCTATACGCCCAGCTTCCAAAGGATGCGTTCATCGCCAACACGACTGTCACCGGCTACGGGGAAGGACTGATTAAGGCTGCCTTCAAAGCGGATCTGGGCGAAATTGAAACCATGGCCCATTACAAAGGGGCGGAAGAGTTCCTTCCGGGAGTGGAGTTCATTCTGGACATCGGCGGCCAGGACATGAAGTGCATGAAAATCAAGGATGGCGCAATTTACAACATCATGCTCAACGAGGCCTGCTCCTCCGGCTGCGGATCCTTTATCGAGACGTATGCAAAATCGGTCAACGTGGACGTGCAGACCTTTGCCAGGGAGGCTCTCTTTGCCAAGGCACCGGTGGATTTGGGAACCAGGTGTACGGTTTTCATGAATTCCAAAGTCAAGCAGGCGCAAAAGGAAGGAGCCAGCATCGGCGACATTTCCGCAGGGCTTTCCTATTCGGTCATCAAAAACGCCCTTTACAAAGTCATCAAGCTGCGCAACCCGGAAGAGGCGGGGCAAAAGATCGTAGTGCAGGGCGGGACATTCCTCAACGACGCAGTGCTTCGCAGCATCGAAACGATCATTGGAAAAGACGTGGTGCGCCCGGACATCGCCGGCATCATGGGGGCTTACGGCGCGGCCATCATCGCAAAGGAAAACTATGTGGAGGATACGGAATCGTCCATCCTGAAACCGGAGGAGATGGATTCCTTTACCGTCCGGAACACCCATGCCAGGTGCAACAAATGCGGGAACCATTGCCTGTTGACGATCAATCAATTCAACGATGGCAGCCGTTTCATCACGGGGAACCGCTGCGAGAAGGGGGAGGGCAAGAGCCATTCCGAAAGCGAGCTGCCTAATTTGTACGAGTACAAATTCAACCGGCTCTTTAACTACAAGCCGCTGAGCGAGGAAGATTCCACCAGGGGAAGCATCGGCATTCCGAGAGTGCTGAACATGTACGAAAATTACCCCTTCTGGTTCGTCTTTTTCACGGAGCTTGGGTTTCGGGTCGTGTTGTCGCCGCCATCCAGCAAGGAAATGTACGAAAGCGGCATGGAAACCATTTCTTCCGACACGGCCTGTTATCCGGCCAAGCTGGTTCACGGGCATGTCAAATGGCTGGTGGATCATGGGATCAAATGGATTTTCTACCCCAGCATCAATTACGAAGTGGAAGAAGATCCCAGTGCGCCGAACCATTACAATTGCCCCATCGTCGCTACATATCCGGAAGTCATTGGAAACAACATGGACGAAATTTTCCAAGAGCGCGGCGTGCAGTTTTCCCACCCGTTCATTCCATACGATGACGATGAATCCCTGGTGCGGGAAATGCATCGGCTGCTCAAACCCAGCGGCGTGACCAAGACCCATGTGGAATATGCGGTGAAGCGGGGCAGGGCGCAGATGAAACGCTTTAAGGACGATATGAAAAAGAAGGGCGAGTATTCCCTGAAATATGCGCGGGAACACAAGAAGAAAGCCGTAGTGCTGGCAGGTCGCCCCTATCATCTGGATCCGGAAATCAACCATGGAATCGACAAAATCATCAGCTCCTTCGACATGGTGGTGCTGACGGAAGATTCCATCGCACACCTGGGCAAGCTCAAAAGGCCGATCCGGGTGCTGGATCAGTGGGTATACCATTCCCGCCTTTACAAAGCGGCCACCTTCGTGGGAACGACCGATGACGTGGAACTGGTGCAGCTCAACTCTTTCGGCTGCGGCCTGGATGCGGTAACGACGGATCAGGTGGAGGAAATCACCAAGAAGAACAACAAGCTGTACACGGTCCTGAAAATCGACGAAGGCTCCAACCTGGGAGCCGCCAGGATCAGGATTCGTTCCCTGAAAGCCGCCATGGACGAGCGGGAGAAGAACCAGATCAAGCATGTGGAAAACAACGAACCTTACAAGCGGAAATTCTTTACCAAAGAGATGCGCAAGGATTACACTTTGTTGATCCCGGAAATGGCTCCCATGCATTTCCAGTTCATGGAGACGGCGTTGAGACGGGCAGGTTACCATGGGGTGCTGCTTCCAACCGTGGACAAAAATGCGGTGGACGAAGGGCTGAAATACATCAACAACGATGCCTGCTACCCGACCATCGTCACCCTGGGGCAGATCATTTCTTATCTCAAATCGGGGAATGTGGATCTGGACAAAACAGCGGTGTTCATGACCCAGACGGGCGGCGGCTGCAGAGCCAGCAATTATGTGTCGCTGCTGCGGAAAGCGCTGAAGGATTTGGGCATGGAGCAAGTGCCCGTGGTTTCCGTCAATATGGCCGGACTGGAAAAAAATCCAGGATTCAAGCTGAGCCTCGGCCTTTTAAAGCGCATGCTCATGGCTATCGTGTACGGGGACGTTTTCATGCGGACGCTGTATGCCACCAGGCCCTACGAGCAGGAACCGGGTGCGGCGAATGCCCTTTTTGAAACCTGGTCCAGAGTTGCAAGGCGGAACATTTATACGGGCAGCATCGCCAAATTCAAAAAATGCGTGAAGGGAATCGTCAGGGATTTTGATGCGCTCCCATTGCGGGACATCAAAAAACCGAGGGTCGGCGTGGTCGGGGAAATCCTGGTGAAGTACCACCCCAATGCCAACAACGATATCGTAGGCACCATCGAACGGGAAGGCGGCGAAGCCGTGGTGCTGGATTTGATCGACTTTTTCCTCTACGGCATGTACAGCAAGCAGTTTAACTTTGAGCGGCTTTCTGGATCTTATCAGACCATGCTGGGCAACAAGGTGGCGATAAAAGTCATTGAAATGCTGCGAAAGCCCGCGCGGGAAGCCCTGGCAGCCAGCAAGCGCTTTGAAGAACCCATGCACATTGAAGACATTGCCAAGAAAGCCAGCGAGATCATTTCCCTTGGGAACCAGTGCGGCGAGGGCTGGCTGCTGACCGGTGAAATGGTGGATCTGATTGACAGCGGCGTGGAAAACATCGTTTGCATGCAGCCGTTTGCCTGCCTGCCAAATCATGTGAGCGGAAAAGGCATGATGAAAGCCCTGCGCAAGCGCAACCCCCTCGCAAACATTACGGCCATCGACTACGACCCTGGCGCAAGCGATGTGAACCAGCTCAACAGAATCAAGCTGATGATGGCCACCGCCTACAAAAACATGGAAAAATCCCTGGCGGAAGGAGAAAAGATGGAAACCGTGGAACTGAAACGGGCAGAATGATGGGCAGGAATTTGTACGAACGATTTCCCCATATTGTGGCGGAGGACGTGATCATCCGCAAGATGACCGAGGACGATGCGGCTGCCTTGCTTGCGCTTTGCAGCAATGAAAATGTCAGCCGCTATCGGCCGGATGTCATGACCATGAAGAACCAAAAGGCGGCGGTGAACCAGATCAGCCGCTTTTCTGGGCGGGATTTTGAAGAAAAGCGCCGCATCATGGCCGGCGTTTACCTGCCGGACGATCCGGACAGACTCGTTGGGACGGCTGAAATATTCGGATATGACAGAACGGTCAACATGGCGGAGATCGGCTATCGCATCGATGAAAGGAATTGGCATAAAGGCGTGGCGACAAAGGTGATCTGCGCCTTAACCGCCTATTTATTCGGTGAAATCGAAATCAACCGCATCCAAGCCACTGTGGTACCGGAAAACGTTTATTCGGCCAAGGCGTTGGTGAAAAATGGATTTTTGAAAGAAGGCCTCATTAGGCAGGGAACCTTCTGGCCGGGGAAAGGCCTGGTGGATTTGGAACTTTATTCTCTGCTGAGAGGGGAATGGTTCCAATCTGGCACCGCGTTCCCAAATGAACGGGATGCGATCATTGCGGCGGAAAGGAAACAAACTTTTCACTTCAGCGAATAAATTTTTCCATCATTTTTGATTGACAAAAGATTCGCTTTCCAGTAAAATTGATAAAGTAAGCGAAAAGAAAGGGATTGCATATGCAGAACATGCAGCCCCGAAACGATGATATGCGGCTGTGGCGGAATAGGCAGACGCGCACGGTTGAGGGCCGTGTGGGAGACCGTATGGGTTCAAGTCCCATCAGCCGCACCAAAAGAACGTTGAAAGTTCAACGTTCTTTTTCTTAACTCCTAAAAATGACGCAAAAGAGGAAGAGCCATGAGTTCCTTTCAATGCGGAAAAGGTGGTTGAGGTTGAAGCTTGAGAACCGCCTCCTGGCGCACAAAAGGATTCCAGGCATGTCTGGCAAGTATTCCCTATGAGGGCGGCAAAACGAAAACGCCGTTCGTCAGGGAGGGTGCGTATTGCATGTACATGCCCCGGGATTCTTTCTTGCGCCACAGTTTTATCCTTCCTGTATGACAACGTCCTTGCGCGTTCCATCCCCGATTGTACACAGCGACCAGAGAATCAACAAGCCGGAAGATACGGCAGCGATCAAGTATGGCACATGGAAATTCGCAGATGCGGCAAATAAATCCGACAGGCTAGACAAAATCATGGGAGTCAGGAACTGCGCCAAATACAAGGACATGGAGATGAGGGGCATGACCGTAGTGGCCGCCGCTTTGCCTGCCCGCTGCGAGGCGGTGGAAATGACAAAGGGAATTTCCACGCCATTGGCAAAACCGATGAAAACGGAGCCGATGATCGAGCCTGCCCATCCGCCCAAAGCCAGCAGGAACACGTATCCGAGGAAGAACAAAGCTGGCGCGATGTATTTCGTTTGGATTCCCAGCTTTTGTTTGATGTGCACAAAGGACAATCCTCCCAGGAATGCGACCAAATCCATCCCCGCCATGATGATGGTAACAATGTTGTGGGAGATGACCCCCTCCTTTGCGGTTTCGATGGCGAATGCGGAAGGATACACGAAAAAGGTGAACATGGACAGGAAAATCGCAATGACGAACATGTAGTTCTTGCGGAAAACGCCAGATTCCTTTTTGTCGCTTTCGCTTCCTATTTTTTCGTTGGGAAGATACTTCAGGCACAATGCGATCGAGAAAAGCCCCATCAAATATACGAGGAAGCTTGCCCGCCAGCTGATGGAAGCCAAAAGCCCGGCGATCATGGTGGCAACAACGCCGCCAAATTGGTTCATGGCAGAGGAATAGCCCATCAGTTTGTCCTGCTTGTCCCTCGTGTAGTAGAAGGAAATCAGCCCTGTGGACATGGGCATGATGATGCCGACGCCCACGCCTACCAAGGCTCGGAATATCAGCACCACAAAGATGTTGTTGAACAATCCTGCGGCGCAGCCTCCGATTACATACAGCAATAGCCCCGCAAGCACCAGCTCCTTCGTCCGAAAATACTTGCACAGCTTTGGAAAGACCATGTTGGTAAACACGATGAACAGCGAAGGAATGCTGATGATCATCTGGATCAGGATTTGGTTTGTGCCGCTGAAATGGGTTTTGATGACATCCAGCGCCGGAGCCACCGCAGCCCCCGCCATGACGGTAAGAAGGGAAAGGGAAAGTACGGTGACAGTCAAATTTTTTCTTCTTTCATGTTTCATAATTGGTAAACACCTCTTTCTTCAAATATGGAACAAAGTCGGCTATGGAACAAAGTCGGCCTTGCCGATTTCATTTCGGAAACGGGCTTTGCCCCCGTGGGAATGCCCAGGCCATCTTTCCTATCGGGGCAAAAAAGAAAAAGCGTAAGCCCGTTTGGACTTACGCTTTCGCCACGCAACACAGCTATTGTACCATACATGATTTGAAAAAATCAAATGTTTTTTTGCGTTGCGTTTCTTTGGCACAAACTAACTTGCAAAATTGGTTGACAGCCGCATGGTGGCAAAGATAAAATGGGAAAGGGGAACGGAAGGCCGCAAGGCGGGCGGATGCCGCATGAAAGCGATTGAAAACGTGATGATGCCATCGACTGGCTGATTCCAGAGAAAAACAGGGAAGGGTGTGACAGACATGGAGCATGATGGGATGTTAGAGAGGTTGTCATGAAAGAATTTAACACGACCGGCGTCTGCGTGCCGAAAAAACATTACATGGTGGACATTTCGGGCAAACTGGAGCAGATCGCCGCATTGATCGACAGGGGGAATTATTTTACTATCAATCGGGGCCGGCAGTACGGGAAAACCACGACATTTTCCAGGCTGGAAGCTACGCTGCAGGATCGATACGTCGTCGTACGCTTTAGCTTTGAAGGCGTTGGCGATGATGCCTTTGGCACGGATGAGGATTTCGTATGGATGTTTGTCGATAAGACAGCGCGGGAGCTGAAAAGGGAAGGCGTAGCAGAGGCGATATGGAGCAAGTGGATCGGCGTCAGCGATGGGGAAGGAAGCAGGAGACGGGCCTTTGAGCGATTGGATCATGGCATCACGGAACTATGCGAGGCTCTTGGCAAGCCGGTGCTGCTGATGATCGATGAAGTGGATAAAAACTCTGACAATCAGGCATTCCTGAATTTCCTTGGGATGCTGCGGAACAAATACCTGGATGCGCAGGAAGAGAAGGCTGCGACCTTTCACAGCGTCATCCTGGCGAGTGTATATGACATTAAGAATCTAAAACTAAAACTGCGGCCAGATGCGGAGAGAAAGTACAACAGCCCCTGGAACATCGCGGTTGACTTTGACGTGGACATGAGTTTTTCTGCGAAAGAGATCGCCACCATGCTGGAAAGCTATGAGGAAGATGCGCATACCGGCATGGACATCAAGGCGGTCAGTGAAAAGCTTCGATTTTACACAGGCGGCTATCCCTTCCTGGTAAGCTGGCTGTGCAAGTGGATGGATGAAAAGGGCGGCAAAGCGTTTACAGAAGATAACGTGACGGTTGCGGTCAGGGAATTGCTTCGCACGACGAATACGCTCTTTGACGACATGCTCAAAAAAATGGACGATCATCGGGATTTTGAAAAAATGCTCAGGAACATGTTGCTCAATGGAATGGAGTATTCTTATGTGAGAACGAATCCGCTGGTGGAGATGGGCGTCATGTTCGGGATTTTTACTGCCAGGGGTGAAAAAGTAGCCGTTTCAAACATCATATTTGAAACATGCCTGTACAATCATTTCCTGATGCAAAGGACGCTGGAAAGAAACGATTTTACCTGTGAAGAGAGCCAGTTTATGACCGGTGACGGCAGCCTCGACATGCCGCAGGTGCTCCGCAAGTTCCAGGAATTGATGCAGACAGAATACCGAAAAGAGGACGAGGCTTTCTACGAGAGACAGGGAGGGCTGTTGTTCCTGTGTTTCCTGAAGCCCATTATCAACGGCATTGGCAACTACTATGTGGAACCCCGGACCAGAAACAACCGAAGGATGGACATCGTTGTCTTTTATGAACGGCAGGAATATATCGTGGAACTGAAAATCTGGCGCAGGGAGCAATATCGGCAGAAAGGGCTGGCACAGCTGGGCGAATACATGGACAGCCGAAAGGCGAAGCATGGGTATCTGGTGAGCTTCAATTTCAATCGAAACAAAGAAGCGGTTGCCAGGGAAGTGGAGCTGGATGCTGCGGATGGCGGCGAAACGCATGTGGTTTATGAGGTGGTGGTGTAGCTCGAGGAGCCGCATCAGGAAATTTTGGACAGCCAGCTTCAAAACTCCAGGCTATCGGGATTCAAAAGGAAATCGAACAGGTTCATCGTCAAAATGCCGTATTCGTTGTAGAGCGGATCCGGCGCATCGCGGCTGACGATGATTTTCTTGAAGGAGTCGTCGATTCGCCGCAAAGAACGCATTTCCTGCTCCTGCTTCGCTTCGTCCGGCATCGCATAGGCGGACTGCACATAGTAGCGTTTTGAACCTTGGTTGCATACGAAATCCACCTCCAACTGTTTTCGGACAGGTACGCCAGCCTTGTTTTTTTCCATGACGGGGACAGAGCCGACATCGACATGGAACCCCCGCATGCGCAATTCGTTGTAAATGACGTTTTCCATGATGTGGGTCACTTCCATCTGCCGAAAATGGATCCTGGCGTTCCGCAGTCCAAGGTCGGTGAAGTAATATTTGCTGGGCGACTCGATGTAGGCTTTGCCCTTGATGTCATACCGTTTTGCATGTTCAATGAGATAGGCATCGCCGAGATACGTCAGGTATTTTGATATGGTGGCTGCCGTTATTTTCGATTTTTTTACGCTTTTGAAGGTGTTTTGCAGTTTGTTGGGGTTCGTCATCGCGCCGATGTTGGAAGCCAACAGGTTCAACAGATCCTCCATTTCCGAAACGTTTCTGATGCGGTTCCTTTTTACGATGTCGCTGATGTAGGTTTCCGCCAGCAGCCGATCCAGCAACGACACCTTTTGCTCCGCGTCAGGCAGCAATGCGACAGGAGGCAGGCCGCCGTAGAGAAGGTATTCGTTCCAGCCCCTGTCGAGCGTCCCATCGTATGCGGCCATGAACTCGGAAAAAGAAAGGGGATTTAGATGGACTTCGTCCCCGCGTCCGCTAAATTCCGTTATGACATCCTTGGACAGGAATTTCGCATTGCTTCCCGTCACGTAAATATCGACGTTGGGCAGTCGAATCAGGCTGTTTAAGACGGATTCAAACTTTTGGAGCAGCTGAACCTCATCGAGGAGAAAATAGTGCATCTCGCCGTCTTTGATCCTGCCCTTTGCAAAGGCGTAGAAGACCTTCGGATCGCAATACGTTTCGTTTTCAAAGGAGTCGAAGGCCATTTCGACGATGTGGTCATCCGGCACGCCTTCGGAAAGCAGATGCCTCTTGAACAGCGGGTTCAGCAGATAGGATTTCCCACACCTGCGGATTCCGGTGATGATTTTGATCAACCCGTTGTGCTTCCTGGCGATCAGTTTGTTTCGATAATAATCCCGAGCGATTTCCATCATGATCCCTTCCTGGAATATATTTTTGCTACTAATGACATTTTTCTATGATAGGATAGCGCATTCCATAGGGAAAATCAAGGCTAAATCGTTTTTTGGCTTCGTTATTTTGCCGAATGTCAATGAATATGACAACAGATGGGACGGCGAAAGGCTCCACTGGAACAGCGAACGGTTCCAAGACGATCGATAGCATCAAAACGACAGGCAGAAGTTTGACTCCTGCCAGTTGCTGTCATAGCGAAGCTTTAAAACTCCAGGCTATCGGGATTCAAAAGGAAATCGAACAGGTTCATCGTCAAAATGCCGTATTCGTTGTAGAGCGGATCCGGCGCATCGCGGCTGACGATGATTTTCTTGAAGGAGTCGTCGATTCGCCGCAAAGAACGCATTTCCTGCTCCTGCTTCGCTTCGTCTGGCATCGCATAGGCGGACTGCACATAGTAGCTTTTGGCTCTTAATCCCAGTGAATGCTATTGTGGCCCATGTGATGCGCATGATTTTGGCTCACACTTTTCGCCCCACAAAAAATATGTACCCCCCTCTGCAGCTTTGCCACAGGCAAAACCGAGAGGGGACGTGCCTCATCTCAAGAACTGTCCATCCATGAAGTTGAACGCCTGCCTTGCCAAAATCGGCGCGTGCGCCGCTTTCGCCATCCAACCTGTTTTTTTCCAGCTCTCCGGGCAAAGTTCCATGCCGCTATCTACATCTGAAGGACAGGCAATCCGTACACTGGTCCATGGTGGGGTGCGCTTCGTGGGTGCCCACTGTGATGCAATCCAAGGAACAGAAGTTCTGCGTTCCCGCATGGTGCGTGCATTGTTCCACCGTACATTTGATGCTCTCGTTGATGTTGCTCATCGCTGTTACCTCCTTAATTTTGTTCTCACTCATATTATGACCGAAACGTGAAAAAATATAGCTTGGGAACGCTTGAACAAAATTGTAATATATAGTAAAATATGTTAAAAAATAAAAGGAGATGGGGAGATGAAAATCAAAGGGCTGCCAAAGGAAGAGCGACCCAGGGAAAAACTGCTGTTTTATGGAAAGGAATCCCTGTCAACGGCGGAGCTGCTGGCGATTCTCCTGCGCACCGGGACGAAAGAAAAATCTGCGTTGGAAATTGCGCAGGACGTGTTGGCCATGCACGAAAGCGGCATCCTCTACCTGGAAAACTGCTCGCCCGAGGAGCTGGCGGGCATCAAAGGCATGGGAACCGCAAAGGCATGCCAGGTGCTGGCGGCGGTGGAACTAGGCAGGCGCGCCGCCATCCATCCGGGGAAAACCAGAAAACAAATTACGAATCCTGATGATATCGTGCAACTTTTCATGGAAAAAATGCGATACTATAAGCAGGAGCATTTTCAAGTGCTGTTAGTGAACGCAAAGGGGCGCATCATGGAAGAAGCGGAAGTTTCCGTCGGCGATCTGTGTTCCACCGTGATACACCCCCGGGAGGTGTTTTCCCAGGCCATCAAACGGGGCGCAGCTTCCGTCCTGTTCGTACATAACCACCCCAGCGGCGATCCACAGCCCAGCCAAGCGGACGTAAAAACCACGAAGCAGCTTGTGGAAGCGGCGACCATTTTGGGCATCCATGTGCTGGATCACATCATCATCGGCGATGGGCGGTACGCCAGCATGAAGGAAATGGGATTGATGTAGAGAAGAAAAAAGGAAAAAAAGGAAAGAGAAGGGGCTTTTCAACCATGCGGGGAAATCGCGGCAAAAAGAAAATCATGGCAATTTGCGCGGCAGCGGCGATGTTCATCGGGCTGGCGTTCCTGTTCAGAGCGGCAGCCAGCTCCCATGGCATCAAGGGTACGATGCAAAATGCGGCGGCCATGGTGACTGCGCCCATGTCCCAGGCGATTCAAGGCATGAAAGAAGGGTTTCGAGGCGTGTTCCGCTTCAAGCAGGTCGTGGCGGAAAACGCGTCCCTGAAACGGGAGCTGGAGCAGCTGCAGCTGGAAAAGGCCCAGTTGGAATTGACCAGAAACGAAAAGGAAGAGCTGCAGGAGCTGTACCAAATTTTCCAATACGAGTCCCTGGCAGGCAAATCTACGGTGGCCGCCAACGTGACGGCTCTGGACCATACCGGGCAGGAAGGAGCCATCATCATCGACAAAGGCAGCCGGGACGGCCTCCGGCAAGGGTGCTGCGTCGTATCCGGGGATGGGCTGGTGGGGAAAATCGCCGAAGTATCGGAGCGTTCAGCAAAGGTGGCCTCCTTGTTGGCGCAGCAAAGCAAAGTCAGCTTCCAAATCATGGGGAGAAAAAAGAAGACAGGCGTGGTAGAAAGCGATGGAAAAGGCGGGCTGACCGGATACACGCTGGAGGCGGAGGGAACTGTAAAAGCGGGGGACGAGCTGGTGACCTCCGGCATCGGCACCTACCCGGAAGCCCTGAAGATCGGCAAGGTGAAAAAAGCGGAGAAAAAGGACGGGACGCAGATGATGAACATCCAGGTTTCCCCGGCAGTCTCTTTTTTCAGCCTGAAAAAGGTGGCCGTCATATTATGAACATCCCGTGCTTGTATGCGGCGGCCTTTTTCCTTCAGCCAGCGGTGGACAATTTGGCGGCCTGCAAAGGCATGGGGCCTGATCTGGTTCTCTGCCTGACCGTCCTGCTCATCGCCCTGAAAAGAGATCCCAGGGCGGCCATAGTCGCCTCAACTGCCGCTGCCTTGCTGCAGGATATCTGTTATGCGCTGTACGCAGGACCTGGAGCCGCTGCCATGCTTGCGGCATCCTTGTGCGCGGCTCTTGCGTTTCGTCTCTGCGCATGGGAAGGGCTGTGGCTCGTTTTGGCTCTCGCGGTGCTTGGAACGCTGGTCTGCCAGGTGGCTCTGTGGGCAGGAAACTGGCTCTTTGGAGCGCCCTGGCTCCTTGTCCACATGCTGGCGCGGCTTCCCCTCCAGGTCTTCTGCAATGGGGCGGTGTGCGCCGCCGCATATGCCGCGTTTACAAAAGAAAGAAAGGAAACCCGCGCAAAATGAAGAAAGTCTCAAACTTCAGGTATTTCCAATTGATCGGAATCGTGTCGCTCCTGGCGGCAATCCTCATCGTCCGGCTCTTCGTCCTTTCCGTGGCGCAGAATGACCGATGGATTGCGGCAGCGGAGGAATTGAGCACCAAGACCATTTATACGTCCGCTCCCAGGGGACGGATTTTGGATCGAAACGGAAACGTGCTGGCAGGCAACGTCTATGCCATTTCCGTCAGCATGAGCAAGGGCAGCATGACGGACGAACTGCTGAACCAGTCGATTTTGAAAGTCGCAAAACTGCTGCAGGAAAACGGGGATGAGATGATCGACAGCTTCCCCATTTCCATCAAAAAAAGCGGGAGCATGTCCTTTCAAAGCAAGGCCAGCAAAAAAGAACTTTGCAGCCGGTATGGCTTTTCACAGGATTTAAATGCGGAACAGGTCTTTTCAAAACTGCGAAATTATTTTACAATAGACGAGGAATTGACCGCAAAGGAAGCGCGGCGCGTCATGGCAGTGCGAAACGAAATGGCCGCCCTCGGCTATCAAAAGTACATGCCCGTGACCGTTGCGAAGGACATCAGCCAGCGTTCCGTGGCCATTCTGGAAGAAAACAGCCAGGAGTACCCTGGAGCGCAGGTTTTTTCGGAGGTTTCCAGGGACTATCCGCAGGGCAGCACCGCTTCCCACATCCTGGGGTACCTGGGGAAGATTTCTGACAACGAGCGGGAGGAATACGTCAACCAGCGAGGGTACCAGAGCTGGGACATGATTGGAAAAGACGGCATTGAAAAGGCCTATGAAGACGTGCTTCGGGGAAAAGCGGGCGAGAAAAAGGTGCAGGTCAATGCGGCGGGAAACCTGGTGAAAACCATCAGCGAGCGAGAGCCGCAACAGGGAAAAGACGTGACTCTGACCATCGACCTGAAGCTGCAGGAAAGGGCGGAAGATGCGCTGGAACAGGCGTTGGAAACCATGCGTAGCGGCGGGACGTTCGTCAGCGAATTTGGAAATTGCTCCATGAGCCAGGCGCCGAAGGCTGAAACCGGCGCGGTGGTCGCACTGGATGTGAAGACGGGAGATGTGCTTGCCATGGCCAGTTACCCGGATTTTGATCCAAATCTCTTTGCAAGCGGCATTTCCACGGAAGATTGGGAGCCCCTGCAAAGCGAAAACCCGAGGGATCCCCTTGCGCCTGCGCCCCTGTACAACATCGCCACCAAGAGTGCCATACAGCCCGGCTCCACCTTCAAAATGGTGACGGCCATCACAGCGCTGCAGTGCGGCCTGGATCCTGAGAAGCAGCTGTACGATGATGGATATGTGAAGCTGGGAGATCGAACCTTTGGCTGCGTTGCCTGGAACCTGTTCCAGCAGAAACACGGGTTTCTCGACCTGCAGGAGGCCCTGGAGGTTTCCTGCAATTATTATTTCTATGACCTTGCCGTGGGAAAGGATCTTTCCACTGGCAGCAGCCTGGGGTATCGAGAGGATATCTCCATCGACAAAATCATGGATTATGCGGCGCAATTCGGGCTTGGACAGGCCACAGGCATTGAAATTCCAGAGACGGCAACGGGTACGCCTTCCCAGGAGTCCAGAATCGATGGCCTGCGCAATTCCCTGAAAAACCTGCTTTTGGCAGAGGCGGAGACTTATTTCCAGCGGAAGGCGGCCAGGGATCGGGATGCCCTCGGGGACAGCATCGAAACCATCGCCGGTTGGATCGGGCAGGATTTTGGCATCGAGGAATTGGAAGCGCGGCTGGGAAAGATCCCGGGGATCAAAAGGGCGAACGTTTCCAGGCTGGCGGAGATTTGCAAATACACCTACATGGACCAGGCTGCCTGGAGCACGGCGGATGCGCTGAACATCGCCATCGGCCAGGGCGAAAATTCTTACACGCCCCTGCAGATGGCCAGGTATGTGGCGGCTTTGGGAAATAAAGGAAAGAGAAATCCCGTAACTTTAGTTGAAAAGATTGAAGGAAGTGGTACAATAGAAAAGGATGCGCCTTACAGCGTGCAGGTGAAGGACGAGTCTTTTTTCGATGAGGTCATCGGAGGCATGACCAGGGTGGCGAGCGGTTCCGGCGGCAGCTTGACGAAGCTGTTCCAGGGGTTTCCCGCGACAGTGGCGGCAAAGACAGGAACGGCGCAGCGGGCGGGGAAAATCAATCCGCCCGATGAAGAGGCTTATATCCTGGAGCATTTGAGTGCAATCGCCCCCGGCCTGAGCTGGAAGGAAATCCAAAGGGAAAAAGAGAGGCTGATGAACGAGTATCCCGATGTCTATGATTCGCGCCATACGGCAGTAAGGCGGGCTGTCATGAACCTGAGCGAAGGAAGGGTGACCGCATCGGATATCGACCGTTACAAGGATTCTTACGATAATTTTGCGTGGGTCGTTGCCATGGCTCCTGCGGAAGACCCGCAGATCGCCGTGGCGGTCATGATTGTCCAGGGCGATACGGCCTCCAATGCGGGACCGGTGGCCAGGGAAGTGATGGGAGCCTGGCTTGAGCAGCAGGGGGATTAGAGGTTAGAAAGGAAGAAATGGGCGAAGTAATTTTAGTAGCATCAGGAAAAGGTGGCACTGGCAAGACCGCAGTGGTGGCAAACATAGGGACGCTCCTGGCAAAACAGGGGCACAGGGTGGCATTGCTGGACATGGACATGGGCATGCGGGACCTGGATCTCTATCTGGGCCTGGAAAACAGGGTGGTATACAACATCATGGACGTGCTTACCGGAGTCTGCAAGATCAAGAAAGCCCTGATCCGCGACAGAAGGTTTGAAAACCTGTATCTCATGTCCGCTTCCCCGAGCAGGGATATCCGGGACATTACGCCGCTCCATATGGAAGTTTTATGCAGGAAACTAAAGGAAGAATTCGCTTTTGATTATGTTTTCATCGACTGCCCCGCAGGGATGGGAAGCCAGTTGGACGTTTCCCTGGCTGGGGCGGACAAGGCGCTGCTGGTGATAGAGGCGGACATGGCTGCCCTGCGGGATGCGGATGCGCTGAACCGCCATATCAGAAAGCAGGGTGTCCACAATACCAGCTACGTTGTCAACAAGGTGCGCGCGGAGCTGATGGCTGACCAGCTGGTTCCCAATGTGCGGGAAATTTCCGATATGCTCAAGGGCAAGATGATCGGTCTGATTCAGTTCGATGACAACATCTATATTTCCACCAACAAGGGGATCCCCATCGTCTGCAAGGAAGGTACATACATAGAAAAGAATTTCCAGGTGATCGCCCAGCGGCTCATCGGCAGGCAAGGATCGTGAGGGTCGATGTTGACTGTTGGTTGATCGGACAGCCCCCTGCCCTCGTCAAAGCCCGGTGCTTCGGGCGCGTATGCCGACGCTGACGATAAGCCCCAGGGCCATCATGTTGGAGAGGACGGAAGAGCCGCCGTAGCTGATGAAGGGCAGGGTAACGCCCGTCACCGGCATGAGCCCCATGGTCATGGCGATGTTTTCAAACATCTGGAACAAAAACATGCCCAGAAAGCCGATGGCAAGGAGCGCACCGTAAAGATCCGCGGCGGCATAAACGATTTTGGCCGTGCGGTACAGGAGCAGGGAAAAGAGCAATATGACGATGGTTCCGCCTGCGAATCCCAACTCTTCTGCGATGACGGAAAAAATGAAATCTGATTTTTGGACTGGAAGGAAATCCAGTTCTTTTTGTGTGCCGGCGAAGAGCCCCTTGCCCGAAAACCCGCCGGAACCGATGGCGATTTTGGAGTTCCACACATGGTAATTTCCAGGCAGCTCCAGGTTGTCGGGATGCAAAAATGCGTCGATCCTGCGCTTTTGGTAGGATGCCATGAAATGGTAGGCAATCGGCAGGGAGAGCAGAAAAATCAAGGAAAAGCGAAAAAAGATCCTTTTGTCGATGCCAGCGAAAAAAACCATGAAAACCCAGATAAAGCAATAGACCATGGCGCTTCCCAGGTCTTCCTTTAGCACGATGAGGATAAAAGGCGCGGCGTAAAGGGCGGCGAGGAACACGCCCTTGAAATGGGAAAGCGCGCCTGGGCGGCGGGAAAGGTAGTTGGCCATGAGGATGGTAAAGGAGATTTTTACAATTTCAGAGGGCTGAAAGGTCGTGAACCCCAGGTCGATCCAGGAACGCGCGCCGTTGGAAACCAGTCCCAGGCCGGGAATGTACACCGTGAGAAGCAGCAGCAAAGAACCCGCATAGAGCGCTTTGCTCAAATCTTCAAATTTTCGGTAATCCAGGATTACCATGGCGGCGATGGCAGCAAAACCAAGCCCATAAGCGGAGCTTTGGACGATGATGTCGCGAGTTGCGATTTGGCCATTTTTGCAGGAAATGCTCGTGATCATCAAAATGCTCAGAAAGGCAAAGCATATGGCGATGGCAAGCAGGGGCTTGTCTGCGTTTTTCCAAAACTTCCGGTAGCGGTTCAAATTCATTCCCTTTCATAACCTTGACGAACAGGCCGTAAAACATTATAATGTTAATGTGTGATTTTATTCGGAAATTATTACATGATGCGATGCGAAATTTTATCATAACGAAGGGGACGACTGCCATCGTTCCCGAAACATTGACAAGTTATCCTATCAAGATGGAGTCACTCATTGGGGGTGGCGTTCTGTTTTTGCAAGAAAAAGAGAATATCGGAAACATACAAAACGAGAAAGGGAGGTGCCTGAATGACGAAAATCGCAATATCGATTGTGATTGCAATCATAGCCCTGTTAATCGGGGTTTTAGTTGGATATATCATACGAAAGACAGTTGGAGAAAAGGCAATCGGCAGCGCCGAACAAAAAGCGAGAAATTTGATTTTGGACGCAGAAAACAGATCTGAAACCATTCGGAAGGAATACGTTTTGGAGGCAAAGGAGGAAGCGCACAAGCTGCGCAGCGATGCGGATCGGGAAATCCGGGAACGCAGGGCGGAGATTTCAAAATCAGAGCGCAGGGTAGTACAGAAAGAAGAATCGATCGATCGGAAACTTGAAAACATTGAGAAAAAAGAAGCAAGCATTACAAACAAAGAGCAGGCGATTATCGCAAAGCGGAAAGAATTGGATCACGTAGTAGAACAGCAGATGGAGGAGTTGGAAAAAATCTCCGGGTATTCCGTAGAGGAAGCCAAGGAGATCCTGCTGGCAAACACAGAAAAGGAAGTTCGTTATGAGGCTTCCGTCATGATTAAGGACATCGAAGCCAAGGCGAAGGAAGAGGCTGACAAAAAGGCCAAGGAAATCATTACAGGGGCAATACAGAGGTGCGCTGCGGATCACGTTGCGGAAAGCACCGTTTCCGTGGTGCCGCTTCCAAACGATGAAATGAAAGGCCGCATCATCGGTCGGGAGGGTCGGAACATTCGCTCCATCGAAACGTTGACGGGCATTGACCTGATCATCGATGACACGCCGGAAGCCGTCATTTTGTCCGGCTTTGACCCGGTGAGGCGGGAAGTGGCGAGGCTTTCCCTGGAAAAACTCATCGTGGACGGCAGGATCCATCCGGCCAGAATCGAAGAAACGATCAAAAAAGCGGAACGGGAAGTAAATGCCACCATCAAAGAAGAAGGGGAGCAGGCGACGTTTGACGTCGGCATACATAACCTTCACCCAGAGTTGGTCAAGCTGTTGGGCAGGCTGAAATATCGGACGTCCTACGGACAAAACGTGCTGAAGCATTCGGTGGAAGTGGCTCATCTGGCGGGCTTGATGGCAGGCGAGCTGGGGCTTGACGTTACCCTGGCAAAGCGGGCAGGACTGCTCCATGACATTGGAAAAGCCATGGACCACGAAAAAGAGGGAACCCATGTTGACCTGGGCATCGAGGTGCTGAAAAAATACAAAGAGTCCACGGCGGTCATCAACGGCATGGCGGCTCACCACGGTGATTACGAGCCGAAATCCATGGAAGCGGTTCTCGTGGCCGCAGCGGACGCATTGTCTGCGGCAAGGCCAGGGGCGAGAAGGGAAACCCTGGAAACCTACATTAAGAGGCTGGAAAAGCTGGAAGAAATCGCAAATACAACGCCCGGCGTAGACAAGTCCTTTGCGATCCAGGCTGGCCGGGAAATTCGCATCATCGTCAATCCAGAGGAAGTCACGGACGAATCCATCGTATTTTTGGCGCGGGACGTTTCCAAGAAAATCGAATCGGAACTGGAGTATCCGGGACAGATCAAGGTCAACGTGGTTCGGGAAACCAGGGCGGTTGACTACGCCAAGTAGAAAAGAACAGAAAGAACCATCGTTATGAATCAAAACAGCAGGTCAGGTGCATGTTGCCGGCCTGCTGTTTTAGCAGTAGGCATTGCCTATCTTCCTTTTTCCTTTTCGTTTCCGTGCGCTGCGCTTTTCTTTTGATGTCAACGCATTCCGCGCTCGTTTTAGCATGTGTTTCCTTTCCGTGCGCTGCGCCTCTCTTTTGATGCCTGCGCATTGCCATACATTGCGATCATGTGCATGAATGAATCCGTGGCTCCCTGGGAAAAGGCCACATAAAAAAGGCTCTCGCACCAGCATGAGCCTATCTGATGCGAGGACCTTTTTCTTTGCCCGTTTTCACGTTGCGCCTTCGCTTTTCCCTTTCAATGTCATTGGGAAGATAAATGACGGAGCCGGAGTCCTCCTGTTGATCTTCTTCTTTCGGATCCTTGTTTTTCCGCACAAAAATTTCCGGGTGGCCGCTGAAATACATATAAGCGAGAAGCCCTGCGACAACGAGAAGCCCTAACATAATCAGAGGCATATATGTCCTCCCTTCATATATCCGTATGGCGGTTTGCACAAATGATGTACCAAGGAGGTCAACGAATGTTTTCCCCCTTTTTTGGAGCGCATCTGGATGATCATCGTTTCCGCCATCCGCGCGCCCATTTTCCAAACGCGCTTTGGCTGTGCTTTCCACGAGCGGTTTGGTTCTGGGAACGATTCGCCGCTGATGAGCCGCTTTTTTTCGGTTCCCTAAAGAATGTTGCGTCTGCGTTTTTCCCGTTCAAGGTCAGCCGGCAGATGGATCAGCGATGAAGCTGGCCGGGCATCGTAGTAACGATCTCCGTGGAGGCCGTTTTTGCGAACCTCGATGAAAGCGATCGAACCGCAGAAAGCGAATACGCCCAAAACGATCAAAATCATGGTTTCCCTCCCTTTCCTGGTAAATTGGATGGGCAGGTTTCTGAAATGAGCAATATTCAACTCTATTCTACCACGTTTTCTTCCTTCCTGCCCAAAAAAATCGAAAAAATCATTTTTCTTTTTTCTCGCAGAAAACGCATCAGGCTCCCTGCGGCGTTTTCCCGGTTTTCTCTGGCCTGGAAATTGCTGCAGGATTCCATGGTTTCCTCTTTTTTAGTCTGCGCACAATCGGCAATCCTATGACAACGAAAAGGCAAAGAATTGATCTTAGTGCTTTTTTTTGCATTGTTCCTGCCGGGAAAAAGAGATATACTGTAAAGCATAAAGGAACAAAGAACCGAAAGGAGAATACAATATGGTAAACATCATCATCACGGCGCCCAGGGGACACATGGGCGGCCTCATCGTCAAGGCGGCGCACCAGAGGGAGGACATCCATATCGTAGGCTGCCTGGGACCTGTGGGCAGGGACTACATTGGAATGGACATCGGGCTGGCGGCAGGCATGGGGGCGGAAATCGGCGCGCCTGTGGTCGATGATCTGGAAGCGATCATCGATCGGTGCGATTTGGTGGTGGATTTTTCCACGGTGGAGCTTTCCATGAAGGTTCTGGAGGCCTGCAAAAAACACAAAAAGGGATTTCTCTGCGGCACCACGGGCTTTACGGAAGAGCAGGAACGGCAGCTGATGGACGCAGGAAGCGAGATTCCCATGATGAAAGCGGCCAATACTTCCTATGTGGTGAACGTGATGCGAAAGCTGCTGGGCACTGCGGCAGCGGCATTGGGAGACAAGGCGAAGATTGAAATCATCGAAATGCACAGCGAGACGAAGCTGGATGCGCCCAGCGGCACGGCTTTGGAGCTGGCAGAGGAAATGACGGAGAAGTCCGACAAAACCATGGAGGACATTGCGTTCCATTCCGTCAGGGCGGGGAACACGCCTTCCAGCCACAAGGTGCTCTTCGGGTGCATGGGTGAAATCATGGAAATTTCCCATCACGCTTACGACTGGGAATGTTATGCCAGGGGAGCCTGCGATGCGGCAGTCTATATGGCGCGGCATGGCGTTGGCCTCTGTTCTATGGAGGACGTGATCGGCCTGTAGCCTGCGAGCCGCATGGGAAGATGAAGGAACCATCGAAACCATCGGCTTAGACGTCAGCCATGATTTTGAAAATATGCTTTTGAAGGCCAGCCGCCTGTGTTATAATGTCTTTATTCAACCTATCAAACAGATAGATATGATAAGCGCAGGAGGTCTGATTTTATGGCATTGGCACAGTTGACCCACGTCGCTGAGGCCGCGGCATATCGGCGCGTTTGGGCAGCCAACGCCCTCGGAATTTTGGAACGATAGGGCGGCAGCGATAGATCGGAGGTTTGGAATGGATGTAAAAGAGAAGATCAATGAAACGGCATCTAAACTGGGACACAATTACAAAAACCAGGGGATTTTTGAAATCGGGATCGGCGAAAAAATGCCAAAACGATCCGAAATCATCGACATCATCAAAGAGATAAGGCGCATCATATTTCCGGGATTCTTCGGGACCGAGAATACGGCTTATGTGGCGCTTGACAATTTTGCGGGAAACACATTGGCCGGAATTTACGAAAAGCTTTTTAAGCAGATCCGAATCGCGCTCATGTACCAAAATAAACGGAGCAACCGACGCGAGATAACGCATGTGGATGACGCTGCGGAAGAAAAGGCTCTTTCGTTTCTTGACAGCCTGCCGGATATCCAAGAATTGGTATTCAAGGACGTGGAAGCGGAGCTGCAGGGCGATCCGGCGGCAGGGAGCATGGAAGACATCATTTTTTCATACCCTGGCATATATGCCATTTATGTCTATCGGATTGCCCATGTGCTGTACGAGTCCGACGTGCCTTTCATTCCCAGGATCATGACGGAGCATGCGCACAGCAAGACGGGAATTGACATCAATCCAGGGGCAAAAATCGGGGAATACTTTTTTATCGACCATGGAACCGGGATTGTCATTGGAGAAACGACAGAAATAGGAAGCCATGTAAAAATATATCAAGGCGTCACCCTTGGGGCATTGTCAACCATGAAGGGGCAGGCTTTGTCGGGAACCAAAAGGCATCCGACCATAGAAGACAACGTAGTGATCTATGCGAACACGACCATACTTGGCGGCGAAACCGTCGTTGGGAAAAATTCGATTGTAGCCGGAAATGCCTTTGTGACGGAATCCATACCGGAGAATACAAAGGTTTCCGCCTATGTGCCGGAGCTTCATCTGCGAAAACGAATGTAAAGCGGTTGGTTATTAGATGTAATACTCGCAGCTGTCAGGGGCATTGTTTATGACATCCTGGAGGGTAATGTCGCTTAAGTAATTCAGGATGACCTCATAAAGCCCCTGATAGATGGGAAGGGTAAGGCAGTCGCTGGCGTTTTCGCACAGATTGGGGGAACGATCCATGCAGCTTACGGGAGCGAGGCTTCCCTCGGCGCTTTCCATAATTTCTCTAACCGTAATTTCAGATGGATGCCTCGGGAGCTGGTAGCCGCCCATATGGCCTTTGTTGGCAAGGAGCAGGTTGCTTCGGTTCAAGAAGGGGACGATTTGCTCCAGGTATTTTTTGGATATGTTTTGCCTTGCGGATATGTCCTTTAGGGCAATGAACCCTTCGTTGTAATGCTGTGCCAGGTCTATCATCATACGGAACGAGTATCTTCCTCGTGTGGATATTTTCATGGTGGTTGCCGTCCTTTCAAAACCTATCATACCACAGGGAACGGTAGGCAATCAAGAGCGAACGCAAAATCTTTGCTGCAGCTAAGGCGGGATCGGGCGGCAGGGTTCGGGATTTTACAAATCCGATGGAAATGACGGTTGTCAAAGGATGTAGATTCGATAAGGAGGTAGCATTTTGACAAGCAAAATAGAACAGTTAAAAAAAGAAAAGGATTTTGTGATCCTTGCCCATTATTATGTGGATGGCGACGTGCAGGCGATTGCGGATCATGTGGGCGATTCCTTTTACTTGAGCAAGGTGGCAACGACGGTCAGCTGCGAGAATATTTTGTTCGCCGGGGTTTCCTTCATGGGAGAGAGCGCGAAGCTTTTAAACCCGGAGAAACATGTTTACATGGCAAATGAGGAAGCGGATTGTCCGATGGCTCACATGGCGGACACCGATGACATTCTCAGGGTTCGCAGGGAACATGACGATCTGGCGGTTGTCTGCTATGTCAATTCGACGGCAGAGATGAAAGCGCTGTCCGATGTGTGCGTTACGTCATCGAATGCGCAGAAGGTGGTGGGCAACCTGAGGGAGAAGAACCTCTTTTTCATACCTGATTACAATTTGGGGCATTATATCGCCCAGAAGATGCCAGAAAAGAACTTCATCTTGAACGATGGATTTTGCCATGTTCACACAAGCATCGATGCCAGGCTTGTAAAGCAGGCAAAGGAACTGCATCCCATGGCGCTTGTCCTGGCGCATCCGGAATGTACGGAGGAAACCCTGGCATTGGCGGATTTTATCGGAAGCACGTCCCAGATCATTTCGTTTGCCACTGAAAATGCGGCGTCGGAGTTCATCATTTGTACGGAAATGGGTGTTTTTTATGAACTTGCCATGAGAAATCCAACCAAAAAATTTTACTCCGTCGGCCACAGGCAGTTTTGCCCGAACATGAAAAGGATCACCATGGATGATATTTTGCGGGTTTTGGAACGTCCGACAAACGAAATCGTCCTGTCGGAAGAGGTGATGGAAAAAGCGAAGCTGCCTTTGATTAGAATGCTGGAATTATCAAAGTAGGCAAAGGCAGGGGGCAGGATATGGGACGGTACGATTTTGATACGCCGATCGAGCGAAGGAACACGGACTGCTTGAAATATGATTTTTCCGCAAGACTGGGAAAGCCGGAGGGCGTTCTTCCCCTTTGGGTCGCGGACATGGATTTTAAGACTTCCGATGACATTCTTGACGCAATCCACCACAGGGTTCGGCATGGAATATTTGGCTATACGGAAAGCGGGGACAGCTATTTTGAGGCAGTGGCAGGATGGATGCGCAAAAAGCATGGTTGGGAGATAAGGAGAAACTGGCTTGTCAAGACGCCGGGCGTGGTATTTGCGCTTGCAATGGCGGTCAAGGCCTATACGAACGAAGGGGATGCGGTTCTGATCCAGCAGCCGGTGTATTATCCGTTTGCAGGAGTCATCACATGCAATGGCAGGAAAGTGGTGAGCAACAACCTCGTGCTGGGCAGCGATGGAAAATACCATATGGACGTTGCGGATTTTGAAAAAAAGATCATGGAAAACGACGTGAGACTGTTTCTTCTTTGCAGCCCACACAATCCTGTAAGCCGGGTATGGAGGGAGGACGAATTGCTTGAAATCGGCAAAATCTGCCTGAAGCATGGCGTGATCGTCGTAAGCGATGAAATCCATGAGGATTTTGTGTTTGGGAAGCACAAGCATTTTGTATTTGCAAATCTGAAACAAGAATTTGAGGACATGACAATCACATGTACCTCGCCCGCAAAGACGTTTAACCTTGCGGGGCTTCAGGTTTCCAACATCTTTATCCCAAATGGAAAGCTGCGGGGCGCATTCAAAAAGCAGATCGCTGCGGCCGGTTATAGCCAGTTAAACGCGATTGGGCTTATCGCTTGCGAGGCGGCTTACCGCCATGGGGACGAATGGTATGAGGAAATGCTGGAGTATGTGGCGGGGAACATCCGGTTCATGAAGGATTACTTTGAACGCGAGTTTCCGCAGCTTGCCATGATAGAACCGGAGGGAACTTACCTCGTGTGGGTGGATTTCAGGCGGATGGGATTGCCGGAAACCCGGCTGGAAGAGTTGATCGTGAAGAAAGCGAATCTCTGGCTCGATTCAGGCTCCATGTTCGGAAAAACGGGAGAGGGGTTTGAACGATTCAATGTGGCTTGCCCCAGGGCTGTTTTGGAAAAGGCATTTGCGCAACTGAAGAGCGCTATCGCAGGATTCTATCATCGGTGATAAACAGAATCTATGGATAAATGGGAAAAAAAGATTGACAAGGACGGGGGAAAGAATCTATAATGACACCAATGACTTACAATACCTATAAAAAAGATAGGCAATAAAATGGCGGGCAAGCGCCCTGATAAAGCAGAAAATGGCCATTTGCAGATTATCAGGAGGATGGTGGGCGAAATCGCACTCTACCATAGAAAATGCGCTGAAGGTAATCGATTCGCACCAGTCATTGCACAAAACGGCGAATCGATGAACCCTGACGAGGAGTCGCGACATGACGATCACGCAAATGAAATATGCCGTCGTTATATCAGAATCAAAATCCATGCAGGAGGCGGCAAGAAAAGCATTCATATCACAGCCGAGTCTTTCAGTGGCCATAAAAGCATTGGAGAAAGAAATAGGAGTACAACTTTTTACGCGTTCGAGAACGGGGGTCACGCTCACGTTTGAAGGGCAGGAGTTCATCAGGTATGCCAAGCAGGTATTGGAACAATACGAGCTAATGGAAAGCAAATACTTGAAAAAGAATGTCAAAAAGCTGGAATTTCATGTTTCCACGCAGCATTATGCGTTTGCCGTAAATGCTTTCATCCATACGATCCGCCAGTTCGGGAATGAGAAATACCGATTTTCCATCATAGAAACGCAGACAAAGAATGTAATAGAAGACGTGAAGATCCTGAAAAGCGATGTGGGCATTATCGGGTTTAACAGCTTTAACAAAAAAATTCTGCTAAAGCTCATCGAGGAATCAAACTGCATGTTCCATGAGCTTATGCAAAGAGAAACCTGCGTGTATTTGTGGAAGGGGCATCCACTGGCGCAAAGGAAAACGTTGACGTTTGAGGAATTGGAGGAATACCCATGCCTGATGTTTGAGCAGGGGGACAATGCGTCTTTTTATTTTACGGAGGAGGCATTTGGCACTTATCAATATCCAAAACTGATTGAAAGCAACGATCGGGCAACGTCCATGGAGTGCCTGGTTGGGGTGAACGGTTATGCGATTGGAACGGGGCTGCTTCAGGATAGCGTAAACGCAAAGGACTATTTGTCCATCCCGTTGGAAGACAAAGAGATGATGGTGATCGGACATGTTGTAAGAAAAGGTGTAAAACCTACGGAGATAGCGCAAAAATACATAGAGGAGCTGGAACGGGGCTGCCGATACGACACATAGGCAGATAATTAAGAAGAGCTGATTGAAAACGCAAAAAAGAAGGAATTGGACAGGTTGCCATTGCAGGTGAAAGAAAGCGCAATCCCGCAACTTTTTTTATCCAGGGTATTGACAGAAGCCCAGTTTTTGCTATGATTACATAGTAAAAAGATGGGCTTTATATGGTTATGTGCCATGGGGTTTGCCCGGCATCATAGCCAAAAGGCGAGCCAGGGCTTGCGCCCCAGGACATCGGTGCGAGCCTGGTGAGCGTCATTTGCGAAAAAGAACGGAGAAAAGAACCTTGAGGGATTTCATCTATTTGGATAACGCCGCAACGACGAAAGTAAAGGACGAAGTATACGAAGCGATGCTGCCATATTTCAAAGAATGCTACGGCAATCCATCGAGCATTTACAGGTTTGCGGGAGAGAGCAGGAAAGCGATAGAAGATGCGAGGGAGACAGTCGCAAATTTCATCAATGCGAAACCGGCGGAAATTTACTTTACGGGTGGGGGCAGCGAATCGGACAATTGGGCGTTAAAGGCGGTTGCCTTCGCAAAGCGGGAAAAAGGAAAGCACATCATCACTTCCAGCATTGAGCACCATGCGATTTTGCATACTTGCGCATATTTGGAACAGCTGGGGTTTGAGGTGACTTACCTGCATGTCGATGAAAATGGGATCGTAAATCTCGATGAACTCAAGGCGGCCATCAGGGAGGACACGGTGCTCATTTCCATTATGTTCGCAAACAACGAGATCGGAACCATACAGCCTGTTCAGGAGATCGGCAGGATTGCCCATGAGCATGGGATTTGGTTCCACACGGATGCGGTTCAGGCGTATGGGCACGAACGCATGGACGTTGAGGAGCTGGGCATAGACTTGCTTTCCGCCAGCGGCCATAAGCTCAATGGTCCAAAGGGGATCGGCATCCTGTACCTTCGGAATCCTGTGAAAATAGGCGCGTTCATTCATGGCGGCGCACAGGAGAGGGGGAGAAGGGCAGGCACCCACAATGTGCCGGGAATTGTGGGCTTCGGAAAGGCAACGGAGCTGGCGAGGGAAAACATGGACGAACGGCGTGCGCATGAAAGCGGGCTGCGGGACTACCTGATAGAACGGGTCGTGACGGAAATCCCTTATGCGAGGCTCAATGGGCATAAGACCCGGCGGCTTTCCAACAATGCAAATTTCAGCTTCCCCTTTGTCGAGGGGGAGTCGCTGTTGATCCTGCTTGACCAGAAAGGAATCGCCGGTTCCAGCGGTTCTGCCTGCACGTCAGGTTCCATCGATCCGTCCCATGTGCTGCTTGCGATAGGGCTTCCTTACGAAATCGCACATGGCTCGCTCAGGCTTACGCTTTCGGATGAAACGACAAAAGAGGAACTTGATTATGTGGTGGACGAATTAAAAAAGATCGTGGAAAGGCTTCGCAGCATGTCCCCGCTTTATGAAGAGTTTGCGCGGAACCATCCTGCCGCTGCAATGGAAGGCTCGAACCCGCCAGCAGGGGAGGTCGCGCCAGCAGGGGGCGCTGATGAAACAAAAGCGTTTGATGGGATGGCTGGTGAATGAAAATGCCAAAGGTGAAAGTGATCGTGGGCATGTCCGGCGGCGTGGATTCTTCCGTGGCCGCCTACCTCTTAAAAGAGCAGGGATACGATGTCACAGGCGTGACGATGAAGATTTGGCAGGAAGAAGATGCCTGCACCGTTGAAAATCATGGCGGCTGCTGCGGATGGGATGCGGCCAGGGATGCGAAACGGGTCGCACAGTTGCTTGGAATCCCCCATTATGTCATGAATTTCAGGGATGTTTTTCAAGAAAAGGTAATTGACGATTTCATTTCGGAATACGTCAGCGGAAATACGCCAAATCCCTGCATCAGATGCAACCGCTTCGTAAAATGGGAGGCGCTTCTTGACCGCAGCATCCGCCTCGGTGCGGACTATATTGCGACGGGGCATTATGCGAGGGTAAAGCAATTGGAAAACGGCAGGTTCGCAATCTGCAAATCCCGTTCGGCAGGCAAAGACCAGACTTATGCCTTGTACAACCTGACGCAGTTCCAACTGGCTCATACGTTGATGCCAGTCGGCGCATATGACAAGGACGAAATAAGGGGCATTGCGAAAAAGATCGGGTTGTCCGTGGCAGACAAGCCTGATAGCCAGGAAATTTGCTTCATTCCGGATAACGACTATGGGGCGTTTCTCGAAAAAAACGGAAAGGTTCCGCCAGCAGGGAATTTTGTGGACAGGCAGGGAAACATCATGGGACGGCATCCTGGCATCCATCGGTATACCATCGGGCAGAGGAAAGGAATCGGCGTGCCATCGGACATGCCGCTGTATGTCTGCAAAATATGCCCCGATTCCAATGAAATTGTGCTTGGCCGCAACGAGGACACTTATGCGGCACAGGTATTGTGCAGCAACGTGAACCATATGGCGGTCGCTGATTTACAGGAATGCAGGGGGATTACGGCAAAAATTCGTTATGGGGACAAGGAACATCCATGCACCGTACAATATACCGCCAGCGGCGACATCAGGTGTTCCTTTCATGAAAAGGTTCGGGCAGCGACGCCCGGGCAGGCGATTGTGTTTTATCAGGGGGAAAAGGTGCTTGGCGGCGGCACGATCCTAAGAGAGGCGGATTGATTATGAGGTTAAAAAGCGGAAGGAAAAGTTAGAATGGACAGCTTACAGTCAAAATATCAAAAACTGCAGGATTATTTAAAAGGACTTGGAAGCGTTGCGGTTGCATTTTCCAGCGGCGTGGATTCCACTTTTCTGCTTCAAACGGCGGCAGATGTTCTTGGGGAACGGGTCATCGCCGTCACTGCTTCCTCCTGTTCTTTCCCCAAAAGGGAGCTGGAGGAGGCAAAGCAATTCTGTAAGGAGAAAGGCATACGCCAAATCATCGTGGAGTCTGAAGAACTGGACATTGACGGCTTTCGCCGGAACCCGAAAAACAGATGCTACCTCTGCAAGCGCGAGCTGTTTGAGAAAATCCGGGACATCGCAAGGGAAAACCACCTCGCGGCGGTGGTGGAAGGCTCCAATGTGGACGATGATGGTGATTACAGACCGGGGCTTATCGCAGTAAAAGAATTGGATATCAAAAGCCCGCTTCGTTACGCTGGATTCTCAAAACAGGAAATCAGGGAACTGTCGAGACAGCTGGGACTTTCCACATGGAACAAACAATCCTTTGCATGCCTTGCTTCGAGATTTGCGTATGGAGAAACGATCAGCGAGGAAAAACTCGACATGGTAGACAAGGCGGAGCAATTGCTGCTGGATATGGGTTTTCGTCAAATCAGGGTTCGCATTCATGGCCAGGACAAGGATTACATAGCAAGAATCGAACTTTTGCCGGAGGAATTTGAAAGGATGATGCGACCGGACAATCGAGAACGCATATATGACTCCTTCCAAGACCTTGGGTTTGCCTATGTTACCCTGGATTTGAAGGGATACCGCGCGGGCAGCATGAATGAGACGCTTCAGAAAGGATAGGGACAGAAAATGGAAAACATAACGGAACTTGCGGAACAGATCATTGACGGGAGAAGGTTAAAAAAGGAGGAGGACCTTTCGTTTTTCTTTACCTGCGACTTAGACAGCTTATGTGAGGGAGCCGACAAAATCAGAAAGCATTTTGTGGGGGACAAGGTGGATTTATGCACGATCATCAATGGAAAAAGCGGCAAATGCTCAGAGGACTGCAAGTATTGCGCCCAGTCTGCCTACAACCACACGGATTGCGAAACATATGATTTTCTGCCGGAGGAAACCATCGTGTACGCATGCAAATCAAATGAAAACCAGGGAGTAGACAGGTTCTCCATCGTTACGGCGGGAAAGTCGCTGGATGGAGAAGATTTTGAAAAGGCGCTTCATGCCTATGAAACCATGCACAAAGAATGCGACATCGATTTATGCGCATCCATGGGATTTTTGAGCGCAGAGCAGCTTCACAGGCTGCATGAAGCCGGAGTCAACAGCTATCACCACAACATTGAAACGTCAAGGCGGAACTTTCCTGCCATATGCACGACGCATACTTATGAAGAGAAGCTGGAAACATTGAGGAGAGTAAAGGCGGAAGGCATGTGCGTATGTTCGGGCGGAATCATCGGGATGGGGGAAACCTGGGAGGATCGGTTGGACATGGCATTGGATTTGGCAGAAATCGGGGCGGAATCCATTCCGATCAACGTATTGATGCCGTTGAAAGGGACGCCGTTGGAAAACATGGAAACGCTTACCGAGGATGAAATATTGAGAACCATCGCCATGTTTCGCTATATCAATCCAAAGGCAAATGTCCGGTTGGCAGCGGGGAGGGCTTTGCTTACCAACGATGGCGAAAAGGCATTTTGCGCCGGGGCTTCAGCAAGCATCACGGGGGACATGCTTACTACTGCGGCATGCGCCACGATTCAGAATGACAGGAACATGCTTGAAAGAATCGGCAGGAACGTGGCTTCGAGACATTGCGAGGAAGAGGGGCAAGCGCACCATTTCCATGAGCAAAGCAGACAAGCGATCTGAAAACGGAGGGCAAATTCAATGAATGCGGATGTAAAGGGCAGGTTCAGAGAAATACTGGATGCCGCCGATCAAAACGCTGCAAGCGTCCTGGAATTAGAAATCGAAGGAAACACATATTACCGCAGCTTTGTTCCCCGGGAAAGGCTGTTGATTCTCGGCGGAGGAAACATAGGGCAGGCCTTATGCCCTTTTGCCGCACAGCTTGGATTTGCGGTTACGGCGGTCGATGAGCGTCCTTCCTTTGCGAATGCCGCTGTCTTTCCGGATGCGGCAGAGGTTGTGTGCGACAGCTTTCCCAAAGCCATAGAACGCTTTCATGTCGGAGCGAATGACTATGTCGTTGTCGTCACAAGGGGCCACAGATGGGACACGGAATGCCTGCGATGCATTTTGCCGGGCTGCCAGCCCAAGTACATCGGGATGATCGGTTCCAAGCGCCGCGTTCATGGAGTCTTGGGGATCCTCAGAAGCGAAGGTTTTGATTCAGATCGGATTTCTTCCATACATACCCCCATTGGCCTGGACATCGGGGCGCTGACCACAAAAGAAATTGCCATTTCGATCCTTGCAGAGCTTATCAGCTGTCGGCGAAAAGACCTTAGGCGAAGCAGCAAGAGCCAGGTCCTGATCAATGATGACATCGATATGCAGCTGTTGAAGTTCATAACGGATTCCAGCACCAGGAAAGCGCTGTTGCTGGTTTATGAAACCGCTGGCTCGACGCCTGTGCAGTCCGGCGCATATATGGCTATCGATGAAATGAATCAAATTTGCGGAACGATAGGAGGCGGGTGCAGCGAAGGAGAGGTTTTGCGAAAGGCGTTTCGGTTGATCGGGAGCGGACAGGAAGAGACGGCGTTTGTGGACATGAGCAATGACATTGCAGAGGAAGAGGGCATGGTGTGCGGCGGCAGCATGAAGGTATGGATTCGTGACATTGGCTGCCCATGAGAAGGGATGATCGTATGCTGCTCGATATTTTAAGAAACACAGGAGATCTTGATGACGCGGGGCTGATCCAGATGCTTCAAACGGATGTCTATGACGAAAAACTCTATGCGGCAGCAGATGAGGTCAGACATCGATATTATGGCGGAGACGTATACCTTCGCGGGCTGATAGAATTTTCTAATCATTGCAGGAACGATTGCTATTATTGCGGCATCCGCAAAGGCAATCGCGATGTGCGCCGCTATCGATTGACAAAAAATGAAATCTATGATTGCTGTCGCGAAGGATATGCTCTGGGGTATCGGACGTTTGTCCTGCAAAGCGGTGAAGACGCGCAGTATTCGGATCGTGACATATGCGATATCGTCTACGGCATCAAGAGCGCCTATCCAGATTGTGCGGTTACGTTGTCCATCGGTGAAAAAAAAAGACAGAGCTATGCGGATTATTACGCTGCGGGAGCAGATCGATACCTGCTCAGACATGAAACGGCGGATGAACAGCACTACAAAATGCTGCACCCGGACTCCATGTCGTTGAAAAACAGAAAGCGTTGCCTGTTTGACTTAAAAGAAATCGGTTATCAGGTAGGAGCTGGGTTCATGGTGGGTTCGCCGCATCAGACATATCAACATCTGCTCTGTGACATTCGATTCCTGCAGGAACTGCAGCCGGATATGATCGGCATTGGTCCATACCTTACGCATCAGGAAACGCCATTTGCGTCTTTTCCCAATGGAGATTTGCAATTGACGCTCCGACTGATTGCCATCCTGCGGTTGCTGTTCCCTTATGCGCTGATTCCCGCCACCACCGCATTGGGAACGTTAGCTGCGGATGGCCGCGAACGCGGGCTGAAAGCCGGAGCCAATGTCGTCATGCCGAATTTGTCTCCCGTTCATGTCCGCAGCTACTACGAGCTGTATGACAACAAAATCTGCACGGGGGAGGAGTCCGCGCAATGCAGGGGGTGCCTGGAGCGCCGCGTAGGGATTGCCGGATATCGGATCGTAACGGATATAGGAAACGTAAAGCGCATGGGCAAGGAGGAGGAACGCCGTGGCAAAAAAAGCAAACGAATTTAAAGGATATGACATCGCGACGCAGGCGGTGCATACAGGCACTGGCTATGATGCGGAAACGGGAGCGGTAAGGCGGCCGCTTCATATGGCGAATAGCTTCAAGCTGCCGGATGATTTATCGCAGGTCAACTATTCGTCTACGGACATTCTGATGTATGCGAGAAATGGCAACCCAAACCAGCACTGGCTGGAGGAAAAGATCGCAGCGCTGCACGATGCGGATGATGCCATCGTCTTTGCCAGCGGGGTCGGCGCGCTGCACGCCCTGTTCTGGACCCTTTTGAAATCGGGCGATCGCGTGGTTTATCCGAATGTAAGCTATATGGCGGTATATCGGATGTTCCATGAACTTTTCAATCGAAAATTCAACGTGGAAACCGTGATGG
>CAZVBL010000018.1:0-33144 GCA_964625475.1 uncultured Zhenpiania sp.
AACAAGAAAAAGTGGTGAAAAATGATGAATAAGTCCTTGACAAGCTGCAACAGGGGATCCAAATATGAGTGCGCTTAACAAGCCATCGGCGATGGTTGGGAAAATTTATTTTAACATACTTGAAGTCAAGTGTTTTTTGTGAAATTTCGTTTTCGTATTGAACAAATGTTCTTCCCGTGCTATAATTAAGAACACAAGTTCACAACATGCGGTTTGCAGCTTGCGTTTTAAAGGGGCGGAGTCTGCCCGAAAGCGCAGTTCGGAGCAGACGAAGCTACAGGATATGACATTGGGGCACGGAGCAAACAACAATATGATGCGGCTGAAGCATCAGAAAGATGAGTTTTCGGATAGCCGGGGAGGGGGAAGACGCATATGGAGAGCATGCTTGAAAAATTGAAAATACTGGCTGACAGCGCAAAATACGATGTGTCCTGCTCCAGCAGCGGCGTAGGCAGGAGGAACGATGGCGCGCTTGGCAGCGGAGCGAAGGAGGGCATTTGCCATACCTGGTCAGCGGACGGCAGGTGCATTTCCCTGCTGAAGGTCCTGCTTACCAATCGATGCGCTTACGATTGCGAATACTGCGTCAATCGGAGGAGCGCCGATGTGCGCAGGGTTTCCTTTGAACCGGAGGAATTGGCTCGGCTCACCATTGAATTTTATCGCAGGAACTATATCGAGGGCTTGTTCCTGAGTTCCGCCGTGGAGGTTTCGCCGGATCATACGGCTGAGCGCATCCTTCAGTGCCTGCGGCTTTTGAGAAGGGAATACGGCTTTGCCGGATACATTCATGCGAAAATCATTCCGGGCGTTTCCCAGGAGCTGGTTCACGCCATTGGACTGGAAGCGGACAGGCTCAGCGTGAACATCGAAATGCCCACCAGCAAGAGCCTGGAGCTTTTTGCCCCGCAGAAAAAACCGAAGCAGATTTTCGGTCCCATGCGCCAGATCACCAATACCCTGATTGAGCGAAAGGCTCTGAAGGGGCCGGGGACCATGTTCAAAGGGCAGAACTTGAATTCAACGCTCCATTACCTGACCCCGGAGCAGCCTCGTCCAAAAGCAAGTCTTGGACAGCCAGAGGAACTTCACAGCGATAATATGGGCAGCCGGGATGCGGCGGTTTCGGGGGCTTTGGCTCCTGTGCGCAGAGGGAAAGAAGTGTTCGCCCCTGCCGGGCAAACGACGCAGATGATTATCGGAGCGGGGGAGGAAACGGATCGCCAGATTTTGGCTACTACGGAAAACCTGTACCATACGTTCAAAATGAAGCGGGTTTATTACAGCGCATACATTCCTGCGGTTTCCTCTCCCATCCTGCCAGATGCGCTGACTGCGCCGCCCCTCGAAAGGGAACATCGGCTGTATCAGGCGGACTGGCTTCTGCGGTTTTACGGGTTTCGCGCCGATGAGATTTTGGACGACCAAAACCCCAATTTAGATCCGGACCTGGATCCGAAAGTCACCTGGGCCCTGCGCCATTTGGATGCGTTCCCCGTAGAAGTGAACAAAGCCCCATTGGATTGTCTGCTGCGGATTCCCGGTGTTGGAACCGTGTCTGCCCGGCGCATCGTGAACCAGAGGAAAATTGCAGCGGTCAGGTACGAGGATTTAAAGAAGATGGGCGTTGCATTAAAGCGGGCGCGCCATTTCCTCACTTGTTCGGGGCGGTATTACGGCGAAAAGGACTTCATGCCAGAGGCGATCAGGCATCAGTTGCTGGGGATCGAGGACGGAATCCAGATGTCCATGTTTGGCAATGACCGGGATGCGCATCTTGCCTTGGGTCAATCCAGGCAATTGGAACAGGCGGGAAATGGGGTGGCATCTGGTGGTTGATTATCTCTATGATGGGACATTCGAGGGACTGCTGACCTGCATCTACCATCACTACTACACGGAAAAGGCCAGCGGCATCTTTTTGAAAGAGGAATACCAGTCCACCATGCTGGGCGGATGCTGCGAGGTGGAAACGGAAAAAGAAAAAGCGATCACCGTATATGAGGCCATCGAAAAAAAGATTTCGGCATTCACGCTGAAACGAATTTACAAGGTGTTCATGTCCAGCGTGGAGCATAAGGAAAGCAAAATCCTCAATTATGTAAGGCTCGGATTCGTGCGCGGTCCATCCATCAGCATGCTTTATGGCGATTCCATCGTTGCGCCGGTGCAGGAAGCGGAAAAAAAGGTCAACAACGAGATCCACAGGCTGAAGGGTCTGGTTCGGTTTTCGCAGTTGCAAGGAGGCATTTTGTACAGCCCCATAGAACCGGATCATGACATCGTAGAATTTCTGGCCGATCATTTTGGGGATCGCTTTAAAAACGATCCGTTCATCATCCATGACGTAAGGCGCTCCAAAGCCCTTGTCGCTTATCAGGGGAATTGGTATATCAGCTATTTTACCAGGGAAGACGTGTTGCCCCTTTCTGCGGAGGAAGCGTCCTATCAAAAGATGTGGAAGCAGTACTTTGAGAACATGGCCATCCAGGAGCGAATCAATCCCCGATGCCAGAAAAACCTTATGCCAGTGCGGTATTGGAAAAATTTGACGGAATTTCAGCCATAAGACGACAACACAAGCATGACTTTTTCGACAAGCCTTGACAAGGGACGGCAAAACTGGTAACGTTAGAAACTGGAAGGAAATAACTTTAGCAGTTTCACGCAGCCGAATTTGGCTGAACACATATCAGGGGGGGCGGAAACGATGTTCTGTGAAAATTGTGGCGCAATGATCAAAGATGGTTCCAGGTTTTGTGAAAATTGCGGCGAGCCTGTGCAGGCAGAAGCCGAAAGGGCGTTTCAGGAGGAATGTGCAGCTTCTGCGGCAGATTCCACGGCAGAGCCAGCAGACGGCTTGCAAGCAGATGAATCAAAGCCGACAGCCGCATCGAACGCCGTAACGGGCGAACCGAATTTGGCAGGCGCAGGCGAAATAGAAGCAGATGGGATAACAGCGGAAGAGGGGATGGCAGACGAACCAGATGCGGCAGAGGAGCCGGAGGCATCGGGCGCTGCAAAAGGCGCAGATGGTTTGCATGAGTTGGAAGAGCTGATGGAGATGGACACAGAAAACGATTTTCTTGATTTCCCCGATAAAACGCGGGTCTTTGTCAAACCTTCAAAGGAACGTTCTGTGTCTGCGAAAATTGGAATCGACCCAGAGGATGAATTCTTTGTTGAACCAAAGGTGGGTGCTGTCCACAGGTCTTTACCAGTGATGGATTTATGGGAAGAGGAATCGGATCGCACGGAAGAGGCAGAAAGCCAGAAACATGCAGAAATGCCAAAGGACGATCCTGCTTATGAGGATACCCCTGACGTTTTCGGGGATGCGGATGTGGCTTTTGGGGAACGGTACACCCAAGAGATCTCGGATGATCGAACCCCATTAGAAGCGGAAGAAGATCAGGAGGAGGAAGCAGCCGCTTCTGCGGCGGGGGAATCGGCAAGCGGGTTTCAAACTGACGCAGATGCAGCGAGTGAGGACGTTTCAGATGGAACGGATATTCCTGCTTCGGAGGCAGCGGATAAAGAGGGCAATGCGTCTTTTGAGCATTTGGACAATCGCAGCGAGGACATGGGGACAGACGATAGCGAAGGGTATGAGCCGCTCTTTTGCATGGCATGCGGCAAACCTCTTCCAAAAGGAGCGGCTTTTTGCGATGCCTGCGGCACCCGGACGGGAGCCGTTTCGCCTGCGGAGATACGCAGCCGGAGGCAATCGCGACAGGGATTGGCATTGGGGCTTTTGGCGGATTTTTTCGTAAAGCCGGAATCCACCATAGAGAGGGCTGCGGATGAGACAGCCAGTTTGTCAGGCGTTGCGTTTTTCCTTCTGAAGGACGTGATACTGGCAGTGCTGGCGGCGGCCTTTATGAAAAAAATCACACTTTCTCTTGGTTTGTTTGGCTCATTGCTTATAGGCGGGGATTCCTTTGGCTTTGCGGCCAAGGTTTTCTTGGGTGCCATTGTGATGGACGCTTTATGGATCGGCATCTTGTTTGGAGCTGGGTACTTGTTCCAAACCGATTGCCCCATCAAAATTCTCATCGGCGCCTGTGGAACCGCCAGCTTGTTGCCGACCGCCTTGCTGATCGTTGCTACGTTGCTGATTGCTTTTGTGCCTGCCATTGCATCTGAGGCCATAGTGGTTACGATGCTGGTTGCGCTCATTGCGATGACCAAGGCTGCGGCTGCGGCATTTATACCGCCTCAAGATCGCCTGTTGTACATGATGGCTGTCGCTACATCCGCATATGCCATCGTCATCGTGGCGGCAATGGACTTGATGGGTGCGCCCCTGATCGGTTAGAAAGGTTTATCGCTGAAACCGCATGCCTGGTTTTCTGTGCCTTTTTCAAGCCCCTTGAGAAAAGAAGAAGGAGCAGGGAATCAAAAACGTTCTTGCAATTTCCGCCTGAATGGTGTAAGGTTATCAATAGAGAACGTGTATCAAGCAGGAATGGAAAAGAGGTGACAGACACATGGTAGAGAGCATTGCGTCCGCAAGCATTGCCAATAGCCAGGCTCAGGTACAGCAGGCTGTCAGCGTTTCATTGATGAAAGACGCAATGGATACGCAGTCTGAGGCAGCTGCGCAGTTGCTCCGCAGTCTGGATGCTGCCCTGAGCGGTTTGGGGCAGAACATTGACATGATTGCTTGATCGAATTGACCGGATGCGGAGGAATCGTGTCCGGTTTTTTCTATCCATAGAGAAGCGCAGTTCAAAAAGTCGCTTTGCTGAAAACGAAAACATTCAGTATGAGAAGAAGGGGCAGTGTGGTATCATGAACGCCACCGATTGATAATAAGGGCGTTGCCGTAAGGAAGCGTTCCTTGAATCATGAATCCCGATTGAGTTTTCAGAGGAGATTCGTGGTATCATGAACGCTACTGATTGTGGCATGACGGACATGCCGGGAGGGAAAATGAAACAAATAGCAGCCATCATTTTGACACTGGTCATGGCGTGCGGCCTGGCCGCATGCGGAAGCAACGATGCCCAAGGCGAAAAAACCGATGCCCAAAGCCCACAGACGGAGCAAAGCACCGTAAGCGACCCGGAAACCAAAACGGCTTCCTACAAATACCATCAGCTGCTGGAAAGCGATGACAGCCAATATTATTACGAAGCCAGCGTGAAGGAAGAGTTCGTTGAAGATGACATGAAAGAAACGTACCTGAAAGGCGAAGCTCGGGATGGAAAGGGAAACTATGTCCTCTTGACCGGCGAAGAAGAATTGGACATGCGGGAAATTGACAAACAAAACGCATATTATTACGTATATGACGCTGAAAAAGAGTACACAAAGGAAGATTTGGAGCCTTCCGCCGAGGAGGAAGAGGAAATGGAATTGGTTTATACGGAATCTTCCCAGATGGAACTGGATGGAAAGAATTGGGACTACGATGAGTATCAGGGTACATACGAATTTGAAGGATTCACAGAGGATGACCAGTCGGATTCCGGAGAATCCCAAGTCGTCACGGAAGAATATCTCTTCACCAAACGCTATCTGACAGATAAAAATGGCCAACTTTATGGGATCTTCGAGTTGCAGGAGAAAATTGGAGAGGATGGAAAGGAGAACCAGACCATTTATCAGAAGCTGGAGAAAATCACAAAGTTCCAAGAAGGGACATATCCAAAAAATGTTTTCCAAATTCCCAAGGACTATGAGCAAGCGGCAGCATATCCCGAAGAGGAAATCCTGACGGAAGAATAAAGGACCAGGGCGGGAGGTTGGCTGGGAAAGCAAGTTGCTGCCCGTTAGCCCACTCTCGCAGAACAAAAGGATCCCAGGGCAGGCGGTTGGGTGAAAAAAACTGGGGATGCCGGAAGGCGAATCAAAAGAAGGAGCAAGGACATGGATGCAAGAGTAAAAGAAATCGTTGACAAGAGCAAGCGAATCGTATTTTTTGGAGGTGCAGGCGTTTCCACAGAAAGCAACATCCCCGACTTCCGTTCGGAGAGCGGTTTGTATCAGGCCGTGTCCCAATATGGGCAGTCGCCGGAGACCATGCTTTCCCATTCCTTTTTCATGAGACACATGGACACGTTCTACGATTATTATAAAAACAACCTGATTTATCAGGACGCAAAACCCAACAAGGCGCATGAGGCTTTGGCCAGACTGGAACGGGAGGGGAAGCTGACGGCAGTCGTGACGCAGAACATCGATGGTCTCCATCAACTGGCGGGAAGCAAGACCGTCTATGAACTGCATGGCTCTGTCCTGCGAAATTACTGCATGGACTGCAACGCTTTTTATGATTTGGATTACATCATGGATCCTGCGCATTGCCAGGGGGACGTTCCAAAGTGCGAAGCATGCGGCGGAACCATCAAACCGGACGTGGTGCTTTACGAGGAGGCTTTGGATGAGAGCGTCATGTCCGGCGCAGTGGAGGCCATCAGCAAAGCCGATACCCTGATCGTAGGCGGCACGTCCTTGGTGGTGTATCCCGCCGCAGGACTGATCAACTATTTCAGGGGGGACAACCTGGTGCTCATCAACAAATCAGAAACCCAGTATGACAATCGGGCGACATTGGTGATTAACGATGCGATCGGGAAGGTTCTGGGAGATTAGGAACTGGAAAGAAATAACTTGAGCAAACAGCGCAGAATCAATCGGCATGGGCCAGGCGGAGGAATGACCGCAACGTGCATCAACCCGGACACCTGGGTTGCCGAATCAATCGGCATGGGTCAGGTGGAGGAATGAGGCGCAGCTGCAGCAGCTACGGCGATTGACGACAACAATGCATAGGCCGATTTAGGCAAGCTGGATGTTCAAGTTATGGATGGGCAGTTCCTTAGTAGGAGTGCGCATTTTTCCAGCCGTGCAGCAGGACAACGCACAGGTGCGGTTCGTTCGGTTCGGGGAATCGGCGAGCCATGGTTATTCGCTGGCAGGACAACGCACAGGCGCAGTTCGTTCGGTGCAACTCTGCGACCAACGTATGCCAGGAATTTCGCAGGACAACGCACAGGCGCGGTTCATGCGGCTCGTGCCCAATAGCCAGCCGATGCGCCGCTTTGGTGGTGGCATAAGCCATGGCTCACAAGCTGTGCAGCCCACCCTGTAGGAATCGTAGCTTTCCAGCGTTTTGGTGGCGTAAGCCATGACTAGTCACAAGCTGTGCGGCTCACGTCCAATGCCAGACGGCCTGATGCGCCGCCTGCCCATTTTTCTGCTGGAAAAAGAGGAACGCACCGTTGCAGGCTATAGGTTTGAAAGAGGAACGCACCATTGCAGGCTGTAGGTTTGAAATAGGATTTTTTGGGGTATATGGGGACATATGAACGTTTGGCGTATCTTTGGAACGGCTATTCCAACATGCGCCGAGGAAAGGGGATTGACATTTGAACATATTGCTGACGAATGATGATGGGATTCATGCATCCGGGATTTGCGCATTGGGGGCGGCTTTGAAAGAAGAAGCTGCCATTTATGTCTGTGCGCCCCATACCCAGAGGAGTGCGACGGGTCATGGCATTACGGTAGAAAGGCCTATCGAGGTGGAGGATGCCCAGTTTGAAGGAGCGGCCAGAGCCTATGCCATAACGGGAACCCCGGCCGACTGTGTCAAGATCGGGATGAAAATCTTGCTGGATCAGGGGATCAAAGTCGATATGGTGTTTTCCGGCATCAACCTGGGAGGAAACCTGGGGACGGACACCCTATATTCGGGAACCGTATCCGCAGCCATAGAAGGCTCTCTCTGCGGCGTTCCCTCCGTTGCGGTTTCCGTCAACAGCCACCATGCCACCCATTTTGAACTGGCCTGCGAGCTGGCAGTCAACGCATGCAGGAAGGGCTTTCCCAACATGGACGCAAAGACCGTGCTCAATATCAACACGCCGGATTTGCCCAAGGCACAGATCAAAGGCGTGAAATATACACGGCTGGGCGCAAGGGAGTACCAGGAGTGGTTCCGCCCACAGATGGGGGAAAACGGGAAAACCCAGTACTGGTATGAAGGCAACCCGGTCGTTTACGAGGGACTTCCCGATGATATTGATGTGATTTCCATGCAGGAGGGCTATGCCAGCATCACGCCCCTGCAATACGACATGACGAGGTACGATTTCATGGATCAATTGAAAAAATGGAAGTTGGAGGGATAAATTCATGTTCATGTTTGAAAATCGCATAACTGTTGAAAACAGGCCATTTCTGGAAAAATATTTGAATGGATATGACTACAAAACGTCGGGACTGTCCTTTTCTGCCCTGTACATGTGGAGGGACATCAACCGCTTTAGCTGGATGGAGTCGGGGGACTACTTGTTGCTGGCAGGCATCAGCCACCTGGAGCTGGAGGATGGCATCATCGAACCGTTCCTGTTTCCCCCGCTGACAAAGACAGGCCAGTACGAACCGGAGGGAGTGCGGGCTGCACTGGAAGAGGCAAAACGAATCTTTGAAGAAAGCGGACATCCTTTCAGCATTCGACTGCTTCCGTTCCATATGATCGATATCATAGAGGCGGCTTGTCCGGGCAAGATGAAATTCACGGAGGACAGGCCTAACTACGATTACGTCTACAGGCGGCAGGATCTGGTGGAGCTGAAAGGGCGGGATTACCATTCCAAGAAAAACCATTTGAACTATTTCCATAAAAATTACCAGTACGAATATGTGCCGCTCACATCGGCCATGGCCGAGGATGCCATGCGATTCATCGATGAATTTAACCAGCGCAAGGAAGTGCCAGAACACGAAATGCAGATGCTCAAAATGGAAGAGCAGGCTATGGAGGACGTGTTCCGGAACCTGGAAACCGTGGGATATCTCGCAGGCGCGATTCTAATCGATGGGAAAATCGAAGCCCTCACCATCGGGGGAACCCTCAACAAAAATACCGTCACGGTTCATGTGGAAAAGGCAAACGTGAATTTCAGAGGGTTGTACCAGGCCATCAACCATGAATTTTGCGTCAACGTCCCTCCCCAAGTGAAGTACATCAACCGGGAAGAGGACATGGGGCTTCCCAATTTGAGAAGGGCAAAACTGTCCTACAAGCCGGTGAAGCTGGTGGAAAAATACATCGCAGACCCTCGATGATTCCTCAGTTTCCCGCCTTGGGAAATCCATAGAAAAAATTGATAAAATATTAACAACTTTTTTGGTAAGATGACTTGCGCTTTTAGAAATCTGTGGTAAAATTTTAAGAAAGACTAAGGAACCAATCAGTCGAAAAGTTAAGGCAGTTATTTGGGCACGGCAACGTGCGGAACATGTTTGAAGGAGGAAACAAAATGAGAGATGTTGTAATTGTAGGCGCAGCCAGGACACCGATCGGCAGCTTTGGCGGTTCACTCAAGTCCGTACCAACCAGGACGTTAGGCGCAATCGCAGTGAAAGAAGCCATTAAAAGGGCGGGCGTCAAGCCAGAGCAGATCGATGAAGTGATCCTGGGCTGCGTGCTGCAGGGCGCATTGGGACAGAACGTGGCAAGGCAGATTGCCATGGACGCAGGGATCCCAAAGGAAGTGCCTTCCATGACGCTGAACAAAGTGTGCGGGTCCGGACTGAGAACCGTGTCTCTGGCGGCGCAGATCATCAAGGCGGGAGACGCTGACATCATCGTTGCGGGCGGTGCAGAAAACATGTCCATGACAGGTTATGCGATTCCATCCGCAAGATGGGGCGCAAGAATGAACAACACCCAGATGGTGGACATGATGGTAAACGATGGACTGACAGACGTTTTCAACAATTACCACATGGGCATCACGGCTGAGAACGTAGCGGAAAAATGGGGACTGACAAGGCAGGATCTGGACGAGTTTGCGGCAGCTTCCCAGCAGAAAGCCGTTGCGGCTATCAAGGCCGGAAAGTTCAAGGACGAGATTGTTCCAGTAGAAGTTCCGCAGAGAAAAGGCGATCCAGTGATCTTCGACACGGACGAATTTCCAAGGGATGGCGTGACCGCAGAGGGAATCAGCAAGCTGAGGCCCGCATTCAAAAAAGACGGTATCGTGACTGCTGCCAACGCTTCCGGCATCAATGATTCTGGAGCCGCAGTGATTGTCATGTCAAAGGAAAAGGCGGACGAACTGGGAATCAAACCCCTGTGTACCATTAAGGCCTACGCATCTGCGGGCGTGGATCCCAGCATCATGGGCATCGGCCCAATCCCCGCTTCCAAAAAAGCAATGGAAAAAGCTGGCGTGACCATCGATGACCTCGATCTGATCGAAGCAAACGAAGCCTTTGCCGCACAGTCCGTAGCGGTTGGCAGGGAATTAGGATTTGATTCCGAAAAGCTCAACGTAAACGGCGGAGCCATCGCATTGGGACACCCCATCGGCGCATCCGGCTGCAGAATCCTCATTTCCCTGATTCATGAAATGATAAAGAGGGATTCCAAGACAGGCTTGGCCACGCTGTGCATCGGAGGTGGACAAGGGACGGCAATGATTGTCGAAAGATAGTTCTTTGCAATGCGAAAACCTGTTGCACAAGCGCTGAAACAACGATTCCTAAGAAAACCGACAGAGGGGCGTTAGAAATTCTTAAGATTTTCGTCAAACTCCTAACACATTTTATCCCTATAATGAGAAGCACAAAAGGGATAAAAGATAACACTACGAACGGGAAAGGGGAATTTGTTATGAAGCAAAAAACAGTTATAATGGCAACGACATTCACCATGTTACTGTCTGTAGGCGTTATCGGCTTAGGGAGCGAGACGTTGCACCAACATCCGGCTTACACCGGTCAGACGGTCAGGGCGGAAGTTGGGCAAGCGTCATTGCTTTCTGCGCCGGGGTCAGAGACGTTGCTCTTAGCAGCATCGCCTCAAAGAGAAAACGAATAGGATTTTCAAGAGATTTTCGAGAAAGGAGCCAGGGGTGGCTCCTTTTTCATATTGCATTTACCAGTAGGGTTGTGGTATCATGAACGCAATGATTGATGGCGTTGCCGCAAGGAAGCGTTCATGGAATCGCACCTACAGCCACACGTCCGGAGAAAGGGTGCGGCATCACGGATGCTGGCCGGATTTCCAGCGGAAATCCATGATATCATGGACACTGAGGATGAAAGACAGGGAGGAACAGCGATGGCTGACAACAAACAGACGGGCGCATCGGAAAGCGCTTCCAATTTTATTCATAACATGATCGACAGGGATTTGGAAACGGGCAGGTACGGGCAGCGGGTTCACACTCGTTTTCCGCCGGAACCAAACGGGTATCTTCATATCGGACATGCCAAATCCATTTGCCTCAATTTTTCCACGGCGGAAAAGTACAATGGCAAGTGCAACCTGCGATATGACGACACCAACCCGGTGAAAGAGGACATGGAATACGTCAATTCCATCGAAGAGGATGTAAAGTGGCTGGGGTTCCAGTGGGACAAGCGACTTTGGGCTTCCGACTATTTTGACGACATGTATCAGTACGCCATTCGCCTCATCAAAAGGGGCAAGGCTTTCGTGTGCGATCTGAATGCGGACGAAATCCGGGAATACCGGGGAACCCTGAAGGAACCGGGAAAAGAAAGTCCCTATCGAAACAGGAGCGTGGAGGAAAACCTGCGGCTCTTTGAAGAGATGAAAGAGGGAAAATACGCCGATGGGGAAAAGGTGCTGCGCGCCAAAATCGACATGGCCTCTCCCAACATCAACATGCGGGATCCGGTCATTTACCGCATTTCCCATACGGAACACCACAACACGGGGGGAAAGTACTGCATTTACCCCATGTACGACTATGCCCATCCCATCGAGGATGCCATCGAGGGCATTACCCATTCCATCTGCACGCTGGAATTCGAGGATCACAGGCCGCTCTACGACTGGGTTCTGAAAGAGCTGGAATGGGAAGCGCCGCCGCAGCAGATCGAGTTCGCCCGCCTCAACCTGACGAACACGGTCATGAGCAAGCGGCTGCTCAAGTCCTTCGTGGAGGACGGCACGGTGGATGGCTGGGACGACCCCAGGATGCCAACTGTGGCAGGACTGCGGAGAAGGGGCTACACGCCGGAGGCCATTCGGGATTTCTGTGAGCGAATCGGCGTTTCCAAGGCAAACAGCACGGTGGACGTGGCATTGCTGGAACACTGTGCGAGGGAAGATTTGAAAGGGAAAGTGGAGAGCCGCAACGTGGTGGAAGATCCCATCAAAATCGTCATTACCAATTACCCGGAAGATCAGGTCGAGGAGCTGGAAATCGAGAACAATCGGGAAACGCCGGAATTGGGAAGCCGCAAAGTCACCTTTAGCAGGGAACTGTATGTGGATGGTGCGGATTTCATGGAAGAACCGGTGAAGAAATATTTCCGCCTGTTCCCTGGGAACGAAGTTCGGTTCAAAGGCGCCTATTTCATCACCTGCAATGAAGTGGTAAAAAACGAGGATGGCAGCATCAAGGAACTGCACTGTTCCTATGACCCGGAAACGAAGAGCGGCAGCGGCTTTGAAGGCCGCAAGGTCAAGGGAACCATCCACTGGGTGGATGCAAAGACGGCGGTCAAAGTGAAAATTCGCAATTACGATTACCTGATGGTGGAAAACGATCAGGGGGAAACCGTTCTCAACCCGGATTCCCTGCGGGAAACCTGGGGCTATGCCGAAAGCTCCGTGGCAGATGCCGCAGCAGGCCAGCGGTTCCAGTTTTTCCGCCACGGATATTATATCGCAGATGCCAAGCTGACGACTGGCGACGAAAAGGTGTTCAACAAAATCGTCGGGCTGAAAAGCTCCTGGAAAAAGAAATGAAGGAATGAGGAGGATCCATGGATTATTACAAAGAATCCTTAGAGATGCACGAAACGCACAAGGGAAAAATGGCGGTGGCAAGCAAGGTGCCGGTGAAGAACAAGGACGATCTTTCCACGGCCTATACGCCGGGGGTTGCGGAACCCTGCCGGAAAATCCATGAAAACCCGGAGGACGTTTACCGGTACACCAACAAGGGCAACACCGTAGCGGTCATCAGCGATGGTTCCGCCGTGCTGGGTCTTGGCAACATCGGCGGTCTTGCTTCCATTCCGGTCATGGATGGGAAATCCCTGCTGTTCAAAGAGTTCGCAGGGATCGATGCCATCCCCATCTGCCTGCAAACGCAGGATGTGGATGAAATCGTCAGCATTGCCAAAAACATCGCGCCCACCCTGGGGGGAATCAACCTGGAGGACATTGCCGCCCCCAGGTGCTTTGAGATTGAGAAAAAGCTCCAGGCGCAGGTGGACATTCCCGTGTTCCACGATGACCAGCACGGAACGGCAGTGGTCGTGACGGCGGCCATCATCAACGGGCTGAAAATCGTGGGGAAAGAATGGAAGGATTTGAAAATCGTCATCAGCGGCGCAGGAGCGGCGGGAGCGGCCATTTCCAAGATGCTTCTTTCCGTAGGCGCGGGAGACGTGATCGTCTGCGACAGGATCGGACCCCTGGCGAAAAACGATGATCGCCTTTCCCCGGCAAAGGAAGAAATCGCCATGCGCACCAACAAGAACATGGTGACGGGAACCCTGGCCGATGCGCTTGTGGGAGCCGATGTCTTTATCGGCGTTTCCGCACCGGGGATCGTGACGGAAGAGATGATCGCTTCCATGGCAAAGGATGCGCTGGCGTTTCCCATGTCCAACCCGGAACCGGAAATCCTGCCGGATCTGGCAAAAAAGGCGGGCGCCAGAATCGTGGGAACCGGACGCTCCGATTTTCCCAACCAGATCAACAATGTGTTGGCCTTTCCGGGAATCTTCAAGGGTGCGCTGGCGGCCAGGGCAAAGCGGGTCACGGAGGACATGAAGGTTGCGGCGGCCAAGGCGCTGGCGGCCATCATTCCTGAGAGCGAACTGAAAGAGGATTACATCATCCCCAGCGCATTTCACCCAGGCGTGGCGGATGCCATCGCAAAGGCCGTGGCACAGGCGTGGAAGGAACCGGCATGAAAGGAGGCCACAACAACCATGAAGATACAGTTTTGCGGAGCAGCCAGCGGCGTAACAGGCTCCTGCCATCTCATCAGCACAGAACACCACAAAATCCTTTTGGACTGCGGTCAATTCCAGGGGGGAAAGGCGATGGACGCCATGAACCACGAAGCGTTCCCCTTTGATCCTGCCGAAGTGGACTATGTGATTTTGAGCCATGCCCACATCGATCACTGCGGACGCATTCCGCTGCTTGTGAAGCGCGGCTTCAAAGGGGACATTTACTGCACGGATGCGACAGCCGATTTGCTGGAAGTCATGCTGAAGGACAGCGGTTACATACACGAACGGGAAGCAGAGTGGAAAAACCGAAAGAACCAGCGGGCAGGCAGGCCATTGGTGGAACCCCTCTATACCTGCGACGATGCCATGGAATCCCTTAAATTCGTGAAACCGGTTCTTTATGATGAACTCATGGAACTGAACCCGGAAATGCGGTTGGTGTTCAACGATGCGGGCCACATTTTAGGCTCCGCCATCACGGAACTGTGGATCACGGAAAACGACCAGACCTCCAAAATCGTATTTTCCGGGGATCTGGGCGTGATGGACAGGCCCATTCTGCGCAATCCGACCATCATCAAAAAGGCGGATTACGTCATCATGGAAACCACATATGGCAACCGCCTGCACCCGCAAAACTCCATGGACGTGAAGACCCTGCTGGAAATCGTCCTCAAAACGGCGAGGAGAGGCGGGACGACTGTGATTCCATCCTTTGCCGTAGGCAGGACCCAGGAACTGATTTACGAGTTCAACCGCTTTTACCACGACAATGCGCAGTACCACCGGGAGCTGGAAAACCTGATGGTTTATGTGGACAGTCCCATGGCGACGACGGCGACGGAAGTGTTCCGCAGGAACGCTCAGGTCTTTGACGAGGACATGAAGGAAATCATCACAAAGGGCAGCAATCCCCTGGACTTCAAGAACCTCCAATTCACCAGGAGCAGCGAAGAGTCCATGCGCCTCAATACCGACAGAAGGCCAAAGGTCATCATTTCGGCCAGCGGCATGTGCGAAGCAGGGAGAATCCGTCACCACCTGAAGCACAACTTGTGGGATCCCAGAAGCAGCGTGATTTTTGTCGGCTACCAGGCGGAAGGCACCCTGGGGCGGCTGTTGGTGGAGGGTGCGAAAACCGTCACTCTCTTTGGGGAAGCCATCAAGGTCAATGCGGAGATTTACAACCTGGAGGGCTTTTCCGGCCATGCGGATCGGGACGGACTGCTGGAATGGCTGGGGGGATTCCAAAAGGAGCCGAAGCATATTTTCCTGGTACATGGCGAACAGGAATCCAAGGAAAGCTTTGCCCGAACCGTGAAAGCGGAATTGGGATTTTCGCCCATCGTGGTGCAGGGCAACTCCGAATTTATCTTGGAAAAGGATGAAATCATCAACAAAGAAGATGCCCTGCGGGATGCCATGGACAGTGAAGCCCTCGACAGCATCAAAAAGAACATTTCCGACATCCATCGGCGGCTGGAAGGCATTTTGTACAATACCCACCTGGCGGTCAACGAAACGCTTTCGCCGGAAAAAATGGCTGAAATCAACAACATCGTGCTGCAGCTGGAAAAATATTCAGTCAATCTTGGCTCTGCGGTGACAGAAGAAGGAAGGAATACCCATGTCGATCTTGAGGGCGATTTCCGATAGCGTCATGCAGGTGGCGGAGGCCATCAGCATCGCGATCGGAGTTGAAGTTGAAATTGTAGATACAGATTTGACGATCCTGGGGGGAACCGGCATTTATGCGGCCAGAATCGGACAACAGGAAGAAAATGGCCGCCTGGATACGAACTATTTGTACGCCAGGGTTCTCAGGAGCGGCGTGACGGAATCCATCGAGGATGCGGTTAAGGATGAGAATTACGATGAAATGGGAGGTGGGCAGACCAATTTTGGCGAACTGGCGGAAATTTGCACGCCTATCAAAACGAGGGGAAAGATCTTCGGGATCATCGGCCTCATCGCCTTTACCAAGGCGCAGCGGGGCATCCTGTTGGACAAAAAAAGGAACATGGTCACCTTTGTGGAAAAGATGGCGGATTTGCTTGCCACCAAAGCCGTCCAGCAGGAAATTCTGGCAGACTTGGAAGATTCCAGGGATGAAGTGTCAACCGTGCTGGAAACCACCCACGAGGGGATTTTTTCCCTGGACAGAGGCGGTTACATCAAGCATTGCAACAGCATGGCGGCCAATTTGTTCAAAACCACGAAGGCTGACATCATTGGCAAACATATCAACGAGTTCATGATGGGGACTCCTGCGTTGGAGGTCATTTCCACAGGGCAGGGATACACGGAGAACGAAGAAATTTTCAAAACCCCCAGAGGCCAGCTCCATTTTATCGTAACGGCAAAGCCCTTTGTTTCCGGCAATGAAGTGGGCGGCGTGGTGATCTCCTTCCGGGACATCGAAGAAGCCCAAAAGCTGGTCTACAATCTCAATACCAGGGCGTTGAAAAACACCTTGGATGACATCATCGGCATCAGCAGCGAAATCAAGCGGGCAAAGAAACAGGCGCTCATCACGGCAAAAGGCAACTCCACCGTGCTCATCACCGGGGAGAGCGGGACGGGAAAAGAAATGTTCGCAAAGGCGATCCATTATGCCAGTCCGCGGGCGGAGAGGCCTTTCGTCACGGTCAACTGCGGTGCGATTCCGGAAAACCTGCTGGAAAGCGAACTCTTTGGTTATGAAAAGGGTGCGTTTACCGGAGCCAGCGACAAGGGAAAGGTGGGAAAATTTGAAACCGCCAACGGCGGAACGATTTTTCTGGATGAAATCGGCGACATGCCGCTCCATCTGCAGGTGAAGATCCTCCATGTGCTGCAGAACATGCGCTTTGAGAGAGTGGGCGGCAACAAAAGCATCATCGTGGACGTGCGGGTCATCGCTGCCACCAACAGGGATTTGGAACACATGATCGAAGCAGGCACGTTCCGGGAGGATCTCTATTACCGTCTCAGCGTCATTCCCCTGACCATCCCTCCTCTGCGGGAGCGGCGGGACGACATCAAACTGCTCATGTACCATTTCCTGAAAAAGTACAACACGTTCATGAACAGGAAAATCACTGGATTCACGAAGGAAGTGGAAGAACTGTATGTGAACCATTCCTGGCCCGGCAACGTGCGGGAGTTGGAAAATGCCGTAGAATACGGGACGAACATGGCGTTTGGCGACACCATCGGCATCGATGAAGTACCGGCGAGGCTGTTGCGGAATGAAGAAAGCGTCATGAAAATCCAGGACAGCAGCCTGCCCCTGGCCGCCCAGGTCAAGCGTTACGAAAAGGAAATCATCACCCGCAAGCTGAAAAAATACGGCACCAGCGGCAGCGCCAAGGATACGGTGGCAAAGGAACTGGGTTTGTCCCGCGCCACGTTGTATCGAAAACTGACGGAACTGGAAATCAACCTGTGAATGCGGGACGCAGGGAAGGAATTGAAAAGGGCGAAACCATTTTGCCGAAAATCGGTTTTTGACAGAAAATCGGTATCATAGAGGAAATTGAGCAAAGAGGCGCATTTCGCCCCGAAAGGAGTTTTCATGGAAAAAGAATGGGTGGGCATGGACAACCGACCGATGGACGCAGGGCAGGAACCGAAAAGCACATTGGCGTTTTTGTTGGAGCATGCGGCGCAGGATCCCATTTCCTTTCACATGCCGGGACACAAGGGCAGCTGGCTTTATCGAAACTATGGGTACGGAACATTCCTTCAGCGTTTCATGGACTGCGACATTACGGAAATTCCCGGTGCTGACAATTTGTTTCAGACGGAGGGCATTTTGCAGGAAACGCAGCGGCGTTACGCCAGGCTCTACGAGGTGGAGCGTTCCTACATGCTCATCAATGGAACCAGCGGTGGAATCATCGCAGCGATTTTAGCCAGCGTGCCCGAGGGCGGGCAGTTGATCATGGCGAGAAATTGCCACAAATCCGTATTCAATGCCTTGTCCCTGGGAAACATCCAACCGGTCTACGTTTATCCGGAAATGATGGAGAAGCACGGGATTTTGGGGCAGGTCGCACCATCGGAAATAGAGAGGGCTATCCGGGAGCATCCGCAGGCCGCAGCGGTGATTTTGCCCAGCCCCAATTACTACGGAATCTGCAGTGACATCGGAGCAATCGCCCGCATCGTCCATGAACAGGGAAAAATCCTCATCGTGGATCAGGCGCATGGGGCGCATCTGAAGTGGCTCAGCAGGAAGGGAAAAGGAAAGGGCGCACCGCCTGATTCGAATCTTGGGAGCTGCCTGGAACGGCGCAATGGAACAACGGCTGGCAGCGATGCATCCGGCGGGGAGGGGCATGTTGGCTCCGATCCCCAATGCGCGGAAGAGGCAGGTGCGGACATTGTGATCAACAGCATCCACAAGACGCTGGCGTCCTTCACCCAGAGCGCAGTGCTCAATTTGGATTCCCAACGGGTGGATCGCTATGCGCTGGAGGACAGGCTCCAGGCCGTCCAGAGCACCAGCCCATCCTACTTGCTAATGGCTTCCTTGGATGTCAGTGCGGATCTGCTGGAACGCCATGGGGCAGAGCTGATGGACGGCTGGAACGAAAACCTGGATTGGTTTTACGGCTCTGTGGGGAAAATCCCAGGCGTGGATGTGATAGAACCCAGTGGCCTTTTGGACAGGAGCAAAATCAACATCGATGCCAGCGGCCTTGGCATTGCGGCGGCAGAACTGCAAAAAAAATTGATGGAACGCAGGATTTTTCCTGAACTGGCGACAGGAAACATCCTCATGCTCATGTCGGGAATCGGAAATCGGCGCAGGGATTTTCAGCGTCTGCTGGAGGCCTTGGAAGAGATTCAACGGGAAACAGGCGCATGCCGACCCCAACACCTGGGAGCCGCAACGGAAACCACTGGGGAAAGGGGCGAGGGAATGCCGAAAAAAGCGGAGCTGTTTCCCATTCCCAAGAGGAAGAAACGAGTAAAGCTGGAGCAGGCGGAAGGCATGGTTTGCGCTTCCTCCGTGATCCCCTATCCGCCGGGAATCCCTTTGGTTTGTCCGGGAGAAAAGCTGGAAAAGGAAGATCTGGAATATGTCAGGCGGCTGCGTCAGGCAGGTGAGAAAGTCATCGGCGTCAATGATGCGGGGGAAGTCACGGTGGGCGCATAGGCGCATGAAAAAGCGAATTCCCCCGCAAAACGAAACGAACTTTCTCCATCGTGGTGGGCGCATGGAAATGTGCCAGCATGGTCGCATGCTGCTGCGTTTTGTCGCATTTGCCGTATGCCGCATTGCCCATTCCATTCGACCCGGCAGAGATGCGAAAATTGCGTTGCGCACAGGATGAAGGAAAGGCAGGAAAGATTTTCCGGCTATTGAGATAGGAGATGAACGCCTTGGACACACTGATTGCATTTGCCATATTCATTGGCGCCATGACTGCGTGCCTTGCCATGGGCGGCTCCATGCTGGTGCCTTTGGCCGTGGGGTTCCTTTGCTTTTACCTCGTTGCCCTCCACAAGGGGTTTTCCTTTTCCCAGGTAGGAAAAATGGCGGGCAAGGGTGCGAAGGATTCTCTGGTGGTCATCGAGGTGCTGATGTTCATCGGCCTGATTACGGCTCTGTGGCGTTCCGCTGGCACCATCGCATTCTTTGTCTATTACGGTATCCAAATCATCACGCCGCCCATGTTTCTTTTCATCACCTTTGTATTGGCCTGCCTGCTGTCTTATGCGCTGGGGACTTCCTTTGGCGTGGCAGGCACAGTAGGGGTGATTTTCATGGCGCTGGCCAGGAGCGGCGGCGTGAACGAAGTCGTCACCGCAGGGGCAGTCATGTCCGGCGTGTACTTTGGCGACCGGGGATCCCCAGCTTCTTCCAGCGCCAACCTGGTGGCGGCTGTGACCCACACCCGGCTTTACGACAATGTAAAGGAGATGATGAAAACGGGCATCATCCCGTTGGCTCTTTCTGCCGTCGTTTACCTGACGTTATCCATCCGAAACCCCATAGCCCATGTGGATGAGGGCATCCTCAATGCGCTCCAGAGCGACTTTACGATCAACTGGTGGCTGGTGGTTCCGGCCATCCTGATGCTGGCTCTGCCCTTGCTGAAAGTCAACGTGATGATTGCCATGGCCGCCAGCATTGTCAGCGGGGCAGCCGTTTCCATGGCCGTGCAGGGATTGTCCTTTGTGGAAACCTGCAAGCTCGCAGTCATGGGGTATGTGGCCAGCAACGGCAGTTTGGGGACGATTTTGGATGGAGGCGGCATCGTTTCCATGCTGGAGGTCTGTGGCATCGTATTGCTTTCCTGCTCTTATTCGGGAATTTTCAGCGAAACCGGCATGTTGGGAAACATCCAGGGAATTTTGGAAAAACTCGTGGGACGCATCGGCAAATTCGGCGCCATGTTCGTCACGGGTCTTGCCACCACTGGAATTTTCTGCAATCAGACCATCGCATCCATCATGTGCAGCGATCTCCTGGGAACGCCTTACGAAAAGCTGGGCGCAGGGAAAACGGAGCTTGCCATTGACATTGAAAATTCTGTGATCGTCACAGCTGGGCTGGTGCCATGGGCCATCGCCTGCACCGTGCCGCTGGGCATGCTGGGCGTGGGCATCGAAGCGCTGCCTTATTCCGTGTTCCTCTATCTGATGCCGCTGTGCTACATGGTTACAAAACGATTCTGGTATAAAAAATAAAAATGCGATGCATCAGGGGAGGCCGTAATCAAACATCCCTGCAAAAAACGCTTGTGCTTCCCGCCAATCTATGGTATAGTAAAGAAGCTGTGCGAAAGCAAATGATGCAAAGGTGGTAAACCTGAGCAGGAAAGAGGTGAAAAAGCATGAGGGAAGGAATCCATCCTGACTATAAGGAATGTAAAGTAACTTGCGCATGCGGCAACACATTTGTCACAAAGTCCACCAGAGAAGAAATTCGCCTGGACGTTTGCTCGGAGTGCCATCCGTTCTTTACCGGTCAGCAGAAATTCGTCAACCGCGGCGGTCGCGTTGAAAAGTTCAAGAACAAATATCATTTGGACTGAGCCAAAGCGGAAACAGAAGGATTACTACGATAACCATCTTTCTCATCGATCCATGTCGGTGGAAGGGTGGTTATTTTTTTAGCGGGGGGGGGAGGGAGTTCATTCTTTGTAGCTGTCCACGTTCGCCTTTGTCACCAAAGTACTGCCGGTATCATAAGCGTCTTTTTGGAGCATCCCATCATCCAGGTATTTTTTGAGCAAATGCACGCCCTGGTATCCCATGTTATAAGGAGACTGCACCAGGAGAGCATTGATAGTTCCTTTGCGAACCAAGTCCAGGTTCTCTTCTATGTCATCAACGCCCACCAATACCAGATCTTTCAGCCCCTGTTCCTCTTTTACCCTGGCAGCCCCGGTGACGGTATAGCTGGCAGTGCAGAAAAAGGCAGTGATTTCCGGATGTTGAGCCAACATGCGTCTGGCCTGCTTGGCACCTTGGCTTGCCTCGGTTCCCCCCTCGCCCTTGGCGACGACTTCCATGTCATAATCGTTGATGGCGTCCTGGAACGCATCGAATGTTTCCTTTTCGTTTTCAGCGGAGAACACGCTGCACAGATAGCCGATCTTTGCCTTTCCGCCGGTAAGATCCACCAGCGTTTTGCCAGCTTCATAACCGAAATTGTAGAGATCCGTTCCCACATATGCGACACGATCCGTGTCCGGGGCATCGCTATTTATGGAAATGACGGGAATGTCCTTTTCCGCGGCTTCGTTGATCAGGGGAAACAGGCCTTCAATCCCGGCATAGGCCAGGATTCCATCGGGTTGGGAGGCTATGGCATCCTTCATGTAGTTGATGATTTCCACTGCGAAATCGGAGCCTTTGCGAGGCCCTACTACCCGCGTTGTCGTTCCCAGCTCTTCATCCGCTTTCTTGATTCCAGCAATGCAATCTGCCCAATAATTGCTTCCAACGATGGGGCAAACGAAAACAAAATCGTAACTTTGCTCCGACTCCGTGTCCGCTTCAGCCGCTGTGGCATCGCCGGAAGAAGCTGGGATGGAACAACCAGCCAGCAATGATACAAGCAATAGCGATAATGCTGCTGCAACAATGTTTCGCTTCATGGCAATCTGCATTCCTTTCCATCGAAATATCAATATCGTACTAATACTAGTAACTGCCCGCTAAATGGCCTGCGCGACTGTTTGGCTCCCAACTTTTTTGAACTCCGTGGAAACTGCTAAATGACCCGTGCGGCTTTATTTTTGGGTGCAATGCTTGAAGACATGACATTTATCAGGTCGTGCCAATTCAAAAATGCTGTAGTAGATTGTACCAAATCCCCGGTGAAAAGTCAAACCCGGAAACGGGCGGATCCTGCGATGTTCACTATTGAAATCGCATATGCGATAGCGTATAATAGGAATGAAGCGCGTAGTAAACATGGGGGTTCATTTATGCTTAAACAGAAAGATCGATCGATATGCGGTTCGTCTTTTTTCTTCCTGCTCACACTTTGCCTGCTCCTGCTGTTTGCGACATCCGCCCCAGCGGCCTGGGCAGCGGACGAGTCCGGCAAAACCGTCAGGGTTGGCTATTACCAGGGAGACGACAAATTTCAGGCCGGCTTTTCGGAAGAAGAGCGAAAATCCGGATATGCTTACGACTATTATCAGGAAATTGCGCCGCTGGTTGGCTGGAACTACGAATACATATATGGGACGAGAACGGAGATTACGGACAAGCTGATTTCCGGCGATGTGGATATCGTGGCGGGCATCTACAAGACGGACAAGCGCAAAAATCAAATGCTCTTTTCAAAGCTTGACATGGGGTTGGAAGGTGATGAACGTTATTTTGCCGTCAATTGCGATCGAAAAGACCTGCTCAGGGATTTGAACGAGGCCATGGGCGACATCCGCAGTTCCAACCCAAAGTTTACGACAGCGTTATACGAAGAGTATTATGTCCAAAACACCCCGCTTCAGCTGCTGAGCGATTATGAGAAGGATTATTTGGGGAAGATGGATTCCTTAAAGGTAGGCTATGTCAAAGACAACATGCCCCTGTCCGATGAGAAAGCGGGTGGAAATGGAAAACCCACAGGCGCCGTGGAAGTATTGCTGTCGCACATATCGGATTATCTGAAAATTCCCATCGATCCCAGAGGTTATGATACAGCTGATGATATGGAAAAGGCTTTGCGCAGTGGGGAAATCGATGCGGGCTTTCCCGTTTATTACGATTTATGGGTGGCCGAATGCAAGGATCTGTTCCAGACGGAGGCCATTATCAGCGATAGGATCATGATTATTTATCAGGGAGATTATTCGGATGACTTGATGGATAAAGTGGCTTTGAGCGAGACGGGGCTTGGCCAATCGGATTACCTTGCTGAGCATTATCCTGGAAGCGAAAAGATGGTTTGCGCTGACCGCAGCGATGCGCTTCAGGCCGTGGAGGATGGCAAGGCCAACTGCACCATCGGCTGCGCCAGCATTTTGCAGTATTTCCTGGCTGGGCATGAGGAATACCAGGATTACCATGTCGCCTACCTGGATGCCTCTGAGAATTTTAGCATGGCCGTAAGCCGTGACAATTATGTGCTCGCAAAGATTCTGAACAAGGCTGTGCTCCAACTGGACGATGCCGTGATTACCAATGCGGTAGTTCGTTATTCCAACGTGGAAACGGAATATACGTTCCTGGATTTCCTGCGGAAATATGCCATCGTTGTGATTGCCATTCTGACTGTTTTCTTCGCAGTGCTGCTATGGACGTTCATCAGGTATCGCCACAAGACGAACCAATTCAACGCAGCGCAGAAAAAAACAAATGCGGCATTGGCAGATGCGCTCAATGCTGCCAACGCTGCCAACAATGCCAAAACTTCGTTTTTGTCCAACATGAGCCACGATATCCGAACCCCCATGAACGGCATTGTTGGCATGACTGCCATTGCGGCAGCGCATATTGACGACAAGGCGAGGGTGGAGGACTGCCTTACGAAAATTACATCTTCCAGCAAACATTTGCTGGGATTGATCAACGAAGTGCTGGATATGTCCAAAATCGAATCCGGCAAGATCGACTTGAACGAAGAACCTTGCAACCTCTGCGAATTGATGGATGACCTGCTGACCCTCAACAAGCCCCAGGCCAATGCAAAAAATCAGGATATTACGGTGCATGTTTTGGATGTTTTCCATGAAGATGTGATTGGGGATGGCCTGCGTCTCCAGCAAGTCTTTACCAATTTGGTGAGCAATGCGATCAAATATACGCCAAACGGAGGCAAAATTGAAATCACGCTTCTGGAGAAACCGTCCAGCAGTTCAAAGCTCGCATGGTATGAATTTATCGTGGAGGACAACGGGATTGGCATGAGCGAGAGCTACCTGCCCCATGTTTTCGATGCGTTTACCCGTGCGGACGAAAGCACTGCCAATGAAACCCAGGGCACGGGGTTGGGCATGCCCATCGCCCGCAACATCGCTCGCATGATGGACGGTGACATTGCAGTGGAAAGCACGCTGGGAAAAGGCTCCAAATTCACAGCCTCCCTGTTCCTGAAGCTGCCAGAAGAAGAAATTGTTTCCCATGCGGATTTCATCAATTTGCACGTTTTGGTGGTAGACGACGATCAGATCGCCTGCGAATCCACGTCCCTGCTTCTAAACGATTTGGGCATGAAAAGCGAGTGGGTGCTCTCTGGCCGGGAGGCGCTCGCTCGCATTGAAGAACGGCATCAAGAGGACGATGACTATTTTGCCGTGCTTTTGGATTGGAAAATGCCTGAAATGGATGGACTGGAAACGACCAGGGAAATACGAAAGCGCTTTGGCAGGGATATCCCGATCATCATCATTTCCGCTTACGATTGGCATTCTATTGAGCAGGAGGCCCTCGAAGCGGGAGCCGATGGCTTTGTGGGAAAACCTCTGTTCAAATCCCGTCTCTCCCAGCTTTTCAATGGTTTGATGGGTCACGAAGCCGCAAAGCTGGAAGCGGGTCTCAATGAGATAACGGCACAATCCGACTTTAGCGGCAAGCGGGTGCTTTTGACTGAGGACAACGAATTGAATGCTGAAATCGCCATGGAAATTTTATCCATGATTGGCATGACGGTAGAGTGGGCGCGAGACGGGCAGGAAGCGGTTGACATGATGAAAAATTCTGTGCCAGGGTATTATGCCTGCATTTTCATGGATGTGCAGATGCCTGTCATGAATGGAATCGATGCCACGAAAGCGATCCGAAATTTGCCAAACGCTGATGCGAAGACCATCCCTATTTTCGCCATGACCGCCAATGTTTTTGCCGATGATGTGATGACGGCCATGAACGCCGGGATGAACGAGCATATCGCAAAACCATTGAACCTTGACGCCCTGATGCAGGTGCTGAACAAATATTTGGAGTAAAAGCCAGATCCGTGGGCATCAGGTTTCTTTGTGAATGGCATTCAACAGGCACTGCCAATATGGGGCATTGAAAGACAGGGGTTCCTGTCTTTTTCCTTGCTTGCGGCAAGATTATGGTTGCAACCCAAAACGAAAATGTGTATGATGAATACGGAGAAAACAAAATCGAGAAAGAGGCAGCGACATGAACCTAATCGGCGACTTGATCCATGAAAGCCGTAAAATCGTCATCAAAATCGGCAGCAACGTACTTTCCAACGACCAGGGCGAGGTCAACGGGGCAGTGCTCCACAACATCGTAGAGCAGGCCAGCGACCTGATCAAGCAAAGCAAGCAGGTTATCATGGTTTCCTCCGGCGCGGGCATTTGCGGCGTGGGAGCCATCAACAAATGGAGCCGCAGGGGAGACATGAATTACAAACAGGCGCTCTGCGCCATCGGCCAGGTGGAACTGATGATGGCATATAAAGAATCCTTTGCGGATTATGGCCTCCATGTGGGGCAAATCCTGCTCACCAGGGAAGATTTCCAGGATTCCCACCGCACCCTGAACATTCGCAATGCGCTCTTCACCCTGGTGGATGAAGGAGTGGTGCCCATTATCAATGAAAACGACAGCGTCAGCGTAGACGAAATCAAAATCGGGGACAACGATACTTTGAGCGCCCACACTGCCAATCTGTGGAATGCCGATGTCCTCATTGTACTCAGCGACATCGATGGCGTTTACGACAAGGATCCAAAGACCGAACAGGATGCCAGGCTGATTGAAGAGGTCACGGACATCGACCAATTGCTTGCGAAAATCCACATCGGCCAAAAGAGCAGCTTTGGCACGGGAGGAATCGTCACCAAGATTGAGGCGGCCCGTCTGGTGCATCAGTACGGCATCTCCACGCTCTTGTTAAATGGAAAGAAAAAAGATATCATAAAAAAGGCATGCAGCTGCGAGGAAACAGGAACCGTATTCATTGGGAGGTAACGGATCATGAAATTCGGGTTTATCGGCGCAGGGAACATGGGCGGCGCGATTCTGAAGGGTTACGCCCCTGTGGCAGCGCAGACAGGAAATCAAATATTGGTATACGATATCAAAGAAGAGACAAGGATCGGACTGGAACGGGATTTTGCGGCGGTCACGGCCTGCGGTTCAGAGCAGGAACTGGCTGAAAAGAGCGATGTGATCATTTTGGGGGTAAAGCCCAACATGTTCGATGATTTGCTGCCGAAAATCGTACCGGCTTGCAGCAAGGGAAAAACCATCGTTTCCATGGCGGCAGGCGTGAGCCTTGCCTTTCTTGCGGAGCATCTGGGACAAGGCTGCAAAATCATACGCATCATGCCCAACACGCCGGCTCAGGTGGGAGAGGCCATGGTAGCGGCATGCAGGAACGAAAACGTAGACGATGGCAGTTTTGCCCAGGTGCTGGCTCTCTTGAATGCCATCGGAAAGGCCGAGGAAATCCAGGAGGATCTGATGCACTGCGTCATCGGCGTCAGCGGCAGCAGCCCGGCATATACCTACATGTACATCGATGCGTTGATCCAAGCGGCCATCGATAACGGAATGGAGGCGGGAAAAGCAAAAACGTTTGCCGCCCAGGCCGTATTGGGAGCCGCAAAGATGGTGTTGGAAAGCGATGTCAGCCCGGAGCAGCTGCGCATCAACGTATGTTCGCCAGGAGGAACCACCATCGAAGCCGTGAACAAGCTCTTTGCGAACGGATTTGAAGATGCGGTCAAGGAAGCTTTCCAGGCAGCGGCAGACAAATCCAGGGCCATGACAAAATGAGGCGGGCAAAGGACAAAGCCACTTGGAAAAACTGCGGATTGCTTTGTCCATGGATCGCCTTGCCTTGCCCATGGCTGCGCATGGGTCGAGGAAACGAATGACGTTTGACAAAGCGGGGCACATGCAGACAAAACGCCGGGAGAGAGTTGGAAGGAGAAAAAGACATGATCTTTGAGGAAAAGAGAATCAGCAGCGAGCGGATTTATGAGGGAGCCATCCTAAATTTGCGAAAGGACACAGTGACGGCGTTGTCCGGCACGGCTTATCGGGAAATCGTGGAGCATAACGGAGCGGTGGCCATCGTTCCCATCAAGGAGGACGGAAAAATCGTCATGGTCAGGCAATTTCGCTACCCCAGCGGACAGGTGCTGCTGGAAATTCCGGCGGGAAAGATTGACAAAGGGGAGACAATCCCCGAAAATACCGCTCGGCGGGAGCTAAAGGAGGAAACGGGCTACACTGCGGAAACGATTCACTTCCTGGGGAAACTCAATCCCAGCGTCGCTTACACCGAAGAGGTGATTCACCTTTATGCGGCCACGGGACTGACGGCAGGTGAAACGGAATTGGATGACGATGAGGCTCTGGACATTGTGGAGTACGACTACGATGAGGCCTATTCCATGGCAGCCTCCGGTCAGTTGGTGGATGCCAAAACAGTCGCTGGACTCTTTATGGCAAAAGAACAATTGGGCATCAAATAGCTTCCAGCTTGCGGTTGTCTTGGGATCGACGCATTCTTCATCGAAGGACGATCGGGTATAAAATAGCTTCCAGCCCGCAGGCCAGGGCGATGATGACAGCGAAAAAAGCCATAGCGATGAGATAGGAACTTGAACGCATTCTCAAGTTCCTTTTTGTTGCCGCCCGATGTTTGCCCATGGAAAGAAAGCTGTAGTTCAAAGCTGCCGAGCAAGCGAGGATAAAGACGGGAACCAGCAGGAGGTTTTGGGGCAAAAGGGAGGTGAGGATCAGAAGAATGCCCTTGTTTTTCAGGGCTTCAGCGATCAGACCCGTACAAAAACCCAGAACCATGCCTTTGTATGAAAGGGCAGCCAGGGCGGCTGGAAAGCCAAATACGGACAGTCCGCCCAGGAACATGATGAGCAACAGCAGCAAATTGTTCAGCAGCGAGGAGACAAATGGATTGGGATATTCCACGGCGCTGGCATCCATGAGCAAATATTGCTGGAGGTAACCTGACAGGCTGGTTTTGTCCGCAGCCTCCATGGTCAGTTCCAGGAAAACGCCGGTAGAAATGCCGGTAAAAAAGAAAAATGCCGATAAGGATAGGAGTTTTTTGCTGGATAGCGCCATGGAACATGCCTGATGCAGGGTGCTGAATGGACCATGGGAAAACCTTTTCATATGTGCGCCTCCTTTTGCCGGGAGCTGCCCAAAGCGAAAGCCATGGCAGCTTCAGATGGGAACAGTTCCTTATTAACCTTATGTGGACGAGGGTGGCATTATTACAGCCCGGCAAAAAATGCCCAAAATCGCCCAAATATCCTTGTCAGCGGGCAATCTGTCGAATATAATGGTATTATTGTAAATACTGAATGAACATACGGCAAGTGGAGAGGAGGCAGCTTATGCTGTTGGAGCTTTTTTTGGAATACCTGGAAAAAGAAAAGAACATGTCCAAGAACACAATGGATGCTTATCGAAGGGACGTCGTGGAGTTTTCCAGGTTCGAGGAAGAACGGGGTGTTTCCGATTTGAAGCAGACACAGGGGACGGAAGTGGTGGCGTTTCTCCTGAAATTGAAAAACGAAGGAAAGGCGGCGGCCACGGTCAATCGAAAACTGGCCTCCATCAGGGCATTTTTCAATTACCTGCAGGCAAGGGGAGAAATTTCGGCCAATCCAGCCCTCCATATCAAATCTCCAAAGATCGAGAGGAAAACGCTGGAATACCTGACCGTGGAAGAGATGGACAGGCTGCTTTCCATACCCGATGACAGCGTAAAGGGAATCCGGGACAAGGCCATGCTGGAACTGCTCTATGCCACGGGAATCAGGGTGACGGAACTGATTGAAGCCAACCTGGAAGACATCAACATGCGCATGGGGTTCATCACCTGTGCCGGGGAACAGAGCAAGGCGCGGATCATTCCCATCGGAAGACCGGCCAGGGCTGCGTTGGAGACGTATGTTTACGATGCCAGGGACAAATTGCTGAAGGGTCAAAAGGAGGAAAAGGCGTTGTTTTTGAATTACTACGGAAATAGAATGACCAGGCAGGGCCTTTGGAAAATCCTCAAGGCGTATGCCAGGCGCGGGGATCTGGAACACAAGTTGACCCCTAACACCATCAGAAATTCCTTTGCGGTTCACATGCTTCAAAACGGTGCGGATTTAAAATCCCTCCAGAACTTGTTGGGGCACGAAGACATTTCAGCGACAGAGATTTACTTGAGCGCAACCAAAAACAGAATCAAGGACGTCTATGACAGAACCCATCCCAGAGCTTAGGATTGGGTTCATTTTTATTCAATAAAATGAATAAAAATAGTAACGACAAAACAGCAAATTTATCCCAAAAATACACAAAAAAACGACATCCTCGAAACAGTCAAACATTTATAATGATTGAGCATACCTGGAAATGTTGAAATTGCAACAAAGAAATCTGAGGAAACAATGAAAAATAAAAGTGAAAAAGTTTTTTGAAGAAATATTTTCCATATCTACGGAAAAACTAAGCGCATACTAGTGATATCAATGCATGAGATGCGATTTGACATTTTGCATAAAAGATGGTATAGTGACGACTGTGTTATTCAATAAAAGCTGGAAATAAAAATCAAAGTGAGGCTTTTATGAAAAAATCAATAACATTTGCCGTCATAGCGGCATTGACGATTGGAATGTTGGGATGTCCAGTTGCAGGACATGGAGCAACGGAACCTCAGGTGGCCAAGACAATGGGGCTGAAGGCAAAGGCAGTCAGCGATAAGGCGATTAAACTCAAATGGAAACGGACAGCGCAAGCTTCTGGATATGAAGTCTACAAATACTCCCCAAAAAAGAAACGGTACAAGAAAATCGCAGTCGTAAAAAAGAATTCGTTTGCATGCAAGAAGCTAAAGGCAGATACCAAATATCGCTTCAAGGTGCGCGCATATCGTTCTCAGGATCATCAGGTTGATTATGGAGCCTATTCAAAGCCCGTAAAACGCAAAACCAAAAAAAGCGCAGGACAGAAGGTGGTAGCAAAGGCAAAGACGAAAATCGGTGCCGCTTACCGATCGGGCGCCGCAGGGCCGAACGCATTCGATTGCAGCGGTTTTGTGTACTGGGTTTACCAGCATGCGGGCGTGAAGCCCAAGAAAAAGGTGATTCGGTCATCTTGTTCCACGTTGTACGGTTCTTTGAAAAAATACAAGGTGGGTTCCTCCATCAAGAGCGTCAAAAAAGCAAAAGCAGGCGACATTCTCTTGTTTACTCGCGGCGGGCATTTTAGCCATGCGGCGATTTACGCAGGAAAAGGAAAGCTCATCCATGCGGCGACTCCGAGAAGAGGCGTGACGACAATCCGCGTAAAAACGCTGCACAATTCGGGAACGAAGGTCGCGGCCATCATACGGGTCCTGTGAGTCTGCCACATTTTGCCACATTGCGTTTCTGTGTTTCGGTTGCATTACGTTGCATTGCGCCAATGGCAGGAGCCATGGGAATGCTTTCCGCATGGCAGATCGATTTTCCAAAAACCTGCAAGATTTATCTTGCGTAGCTTTGGAGTTTCTGCTAAAATATTGGGTGTTATCACGGGCGGTCCTCTGGGTGCGGTTAGGGCACCATGAACGTCTTGGAAGGAAGGAGGAAATGAGCAATGGATGTCATGCAGTCAATTGCACAGGAATACCTGAAGAAGGATGTCCCTGAGTTTCGAGTAGGCGACACAGTAAAAGTACACGTCAAAATCAAAGAAGGCTCCAGAGAGAGAATCCAGATGTTTGAAGGCTTCGTGCTGAAAAAGCAAAATGGCGGCATTGGCCAGACTTTCACAGTGAGAAGAATCGCTTCCGGCGTAGGCGTGGAAAAAACGTTCCCCATCCACTCGCCTTTGGTTGAAAAGATCGAAGTCGTGAGAAGGGGGCGCGTCAGGAGGGCAAGGCTTTACTATATGCGTCAAAGAACCGGGAAAGCGGCCAAAATCAAGCCAAGGAAAGAAAAAGCATAATTGGACGTTGCGGAGGAACCAAGCGGTTCCTCTTTTATCTTTATCATGTTACCATGTTGAAAATATCTTTCGGGGCATTTTCAGGGTATCAAACGAGGCTTGCCGCCGAAGAAAAAACGGCGAAACCAGCCTTGTGCCAATGCAGGAACATACAAATGATTGGAAGCATAAACTGGTATCCGGGACATATGAAGAAAACCCGGAAACTGATACAGGAACATTTAAAACTGGTGGATGCGGTGGTGGAGGTCATCGATGCCAGGATTCCCATTTCCAGCAGGAATCCCATCATCGACGATCTGGTAAAAAACAAAAAGCGCATCATCCTTCTCAACAAAAGCGATTTGTCCGATGCGGAGGCCAACCGGGCGTGGGAACGGCATTTCCGGGAACAGGGCAACCTGACGCTGGCCACGAACTGCGTGTCAGGAAGCGGTGCGTCCCGACTGCTCAAACTGCTGGCAAAGCTGCAGGAGGAAAAAAGCCGGGGACAGGCCATAAAAAAACCTTACCGCCTGATGATCGCAGGGGTTCCCAACGTGGGAAAGTCGTCCCTGATCAATCGGCTGACGGGAAAGAAAAGCGCACAGACCGGGAACAAACCGGGAGTCACCAAAGGCAAACAGTGGCTCAATCTGCCGGGGAACATGCAGCTGTTGGACACGCCGGGCATCCTGTGGCCAAAATTTGAAGATCCCACGACAGGGCGGAACCTGGCATTCTGCGGTTCCATCAAAGACGAAATTTTGGATGCTGCGGATCTGGCGCTGGAGCTGATCGCCGTCCTCCAACAAGATTATTCGCAGCTCCTTGCGCAGCGATACAAGCTGGAGGCGGTTCCCGAAACGCCGCTGGAAACCATGGAAGCCATGGCTCTGAAACGGGGCTGCGTTCTCCCTGGAAAGAAGATTGACTATGATCGAATTGCAAGGGTGGCGTTGGACGAGTTTCGCAGCGGCATGATTGGGAAGATCACATTGGAGAAACCAAACCATGAACAAGCAGGAACGGGAGCAGCATCTGCGGCAGCGGCTTGCGGAGATGAAACGTTTTGACCGGGAGGCTTGCGGCCAGGATATCCTTTATATCGCAGGCGTGGATGAAGCGGGGCGCGGACCCCTTGCCGGGCCAGTGACAGCGGCAGCCGTTGTTTTGCCTGGCGATTTTGACGTTCTTGGAATCGATGATTCCAAAAAGCTGACGGAAAAAAAGCGGGAGGCGTTGTACCCTGTCATCAAGGAACGGGCGCTGGCCTTTGGAATCGGCATGGCGGATCATCAGCGAATCGATGAGATCAATATTTTGCAGGCTACAAAGGAGGCCATGGCAGCGGCAGTGCAGGAGGCAAACGCAATGCTGGCAGCAAAGACCGGGATGCAGATTCAACACGTCCTCTTTGATGCCATGTCCATCGAGGCGGTTCCCTTTCCGCAGACATCGGTGATAAAAGGCGATAGCAAGAGCCTTTCCATCGCAGCTGCCTCCATTCTGGCCAAAGTCACCAGGGATCGACTGATGGAAGAATTTGCCAAAATTTATCCGGAATACGGATTTGAAAAACACAAAGGCTATGGCACGAAGCTCCATTACGACAGGATCCAGGCATACGGCCCCTGCCGGATTCACCGCAGGTCATTTCTCACAAAATTCACAAAGCGATGAGGGCAATGTTGACAGATTGCTTGATTCGCGGACGGGCGGATGGTATAATGAACGCAATTGATTGGAACGGCGTTGCCGCGAGGAAGCGTTCATTGAATCACGGCTGCGATTGAGTTTTCAATGGAAGACCGTGGT